>NZ_JASTLB010000004.1:0-300000 GCF_030499535.1 Streptomyces sp. TG1A-8 | reverse complement strand
GAGGTCGCGGAGGTCGCCCTTGGCGTCGCCCGCCATGTGGTTGGTGAGGCTGTCACCGTTCATTGGCAGGGGAGTGGCACCGAGCTGGTTGGTGAGGTGGCATTGGGGATCGAAGTCGACGAGTAGCACCCTCAGGCCCGGGCCAGGGAGGTTCTCGATGTCGAGCGGATCGTCTGCCGACGCTGCTTCGCTTCCTTGGGCGTCGCTCGCCCTTAGGGCTTTAGTAAGCGCTTTGGCTACACGTACGGGGTGCAAGGCATGCGGGTTTTCCGCTAGGGCTTCCCCGAGGCCCGCTGTGATGGCCGTCTTGCCGACGCCGCCCTTCTGATTGCAGACGATGATACGGCGAGTGATCTCGGGGCGTTCTACGTCCGGGGCGGGGTTGGCGTCCAGCCATAGCTGAACGGACTGAGCGAGCCCTTGGGTGAGGGACACCCGCCGGTCGGCTGCGATTTGCCGGAACTCTTCCCACTGGCCCACGGGGAGGAACGTAGAGAAGGAGTCAGCGCCGGAGGTGTCGATGGTTGTGACGGTGGAGCCTAGACGGCACCAGTTCCCGATGCCCTGTTCGACTGCGGTTTGAATTTCGATGCCGTGCTCGGCGGCTCTGACCTTGAGGCTCTGCCGGAGCCGTCCCGGCAGCTTAGAGACGACCTTTTCGCGGCCGCTGGAGGTAGCTGGCGAACTCATGAGGACACCATACTAACGTCTACAATCAAAAGTTAGCCCGACACGTTAGCTAGGTAGAACTGGCGAGGCGTCAGCTCAGCTCTGGGGTGATTACGCCGTAATCACCCCGCTGTTGGGCACTTGTCCGCACGGTTCGTGAGCTGATTACGGCGTAATCAGCTCACGAACCCACACCGAACACACCACAGTGCTGCAGAGCTGCCTCCGCGCCTACAAGCACTTCGCTGCCGCGGCGCCCAGAGGCCGGCCTTCCATCGCCGGAGGCGGCAACCCTGCGGGGCAAGATATCTCGGCCGTATACCTGACTGTGACTGATGAGTGGTTCAAGGGGAGTCTTTGCTCCAGATCACTGAGGCGCGCAAGTGGAGGCTGACGAGGCGGCTGTCTGAGGTCGAGCCGCCTCGCCGGGCCGTGAACTTGTCGGTCAGGTGCTCGACGGGGCCCCTTTCGGCATGGAGGCTGGCATTGTGGTTCGACACCGGCCGTGCACCTGCAGTCGGCCGGTCGGCACGTGGGCCGGATCAGCTGCGCGTGGTGGCCGGCGGTCCGGCGACGGCGGTGAGCCGGAGCCTGGTCTCGTCCTCACTGCCGGGTGCGGCGGTCATGATGACGATCTTGAGCTGGCCGAGCTTGCGTCCCGTACTGCGGCAGCGGGCCGTGGGCGTCGGCGCGAAGCACCGGCTGGTCCTCGTCGGCCGGCTCCTGGCCACGCTCGTCCATCTCCGCCGCGGGACCACGCACGACGTGCCGGCCTGCCGGATCGGTGTGGATCGCTCCACCATCCCCCGGGCCGTCGGCGAGGTGCGGCCCCTGCTTGCCGAGCGTGGACGCGCCATCGGCCCTGGTGTGCGGCTCAAGGCGCTGGTCGAGGTTGTCGACCACCTCGGCGCCAGTGGGAGGGCCGGAACCGTCGACGGCGCCGAGGTCCGCGCCCGGCGGTCAGCTACAAGGACCGGGACGAATTCATCTCGGGCAAGAGAAAGCAGAACGCCGTCAAAACCATGGTGCTCACCGGCGCGGACGGCCGCGTGCTGGTTCCGCAGCCCGGCCAGACCCGGAAGCTACGCGGACATCACGCACGCCCGCCAGCTGGGCTGGTCAGACTCCTGGCCGACGGTCCTCTGGCGGAATCCTCGCCGATGCCGGCTACCAGGGCCTGGAGGCCCAGAGCGGCGGGTGGGTGGTGACACTGCCGCACCGCTCACCACAAGAAGGGCACCAACCCTTGGCGCACCAAGGAGCGGCAAACTTGACGGCCTGGGCCATGTGCAGCGGGTACGAGGCCGAAAAGTTTCACGGGGTACGCCGGTGGATCTCAGCTCAGTGATCATCGCTGTGGCAGGCGTTGCAGGAACCTTGGGAGGGGCGCTGCTCACCCAGCGCGGCTCTGAACGGGCGAAGCGCCTGGAGATAGAGCTCGTTCGAGACCATGAGGAGGTTCGCGAAAACCGTTCGCTGCGACGCACCTGCTATGTGGAACTCAACCGAGATGCCCGGCAGTTCACTACCGCGCTCAACCGCCACCTGCACGTCATGAGGGAGCGCGGCGCAGAGGAGACCGACAGCGACGCACTCGAGGAGGCCAAGAACGCGCACCGCGATCGATATTCCGAAGCGCAGATGATTGCTCCCGAAGAAGTACTCATGCGAGCCAGTGTCGTCAACCAAGCCCTGAACAAGGTCTACGGCCAGGTCAAACGCCTCGAACGCGGTGCCCCCGAACCAGGCGAAACGATGGAGACCGCGGCCCGAGCCCAGTGCGAGGTCTGGGAGATGCTCCGGACTATGAGAACCGCTATGCGCCACGATCTTGGTGTGTCGCATGAGGATTGAAAGCTGGGACCCAGCTCTGTGCGAGCTCTCTTGCCGGCCTCGACCGGTGATCCTCTTTTATCCTATGTAGTCGCAGGTCAAGAGGGTGCGGGCGGCTTGGACGGTACGACTGACTCGTCGGGTTGAGCTGCGCGCTCCGTGCCGAAGCAGCAGGGCAGGCGACGCTCATTGGGGACGACTCGCTGCCCGAAAATCTGGGATCGGTGCACCGCAAGGTCGTCGTCGCCAAGTTCGCCCGGCGGCGCTGCCACGTTGGTGGGTGTGTAAGTGCCTGACGGCGCGTCGGGGTGTGGTGGGGCAGGGTTCCGGTTCCGTGTTCAGGCTTCGGCGGGTTGGCGGGCGGCGCCGGTGGCCTGATCCCAGATCGCGAAGCGGAGGGTCGTTTCGGCGTGGTGATGGGCGGCGGCCAATCAGATGGCGGCAGAGATGGGAAGTGGGGTGGGATGCCGCTGGACCCGGACAGGAATCGCTGTGCTGCGCCCACGCTGCAAAAGCCTTTCATCGCGCGTTCGCGCTGCCGGGTGGGCTGGTGGCTGTTCGCGGCCGGGTTGTTCAGGCTCTTGTGCGGGCGGTGCTCGACGCAGGGCGTGACCTCGTGGTGGGCCGCGCCGTGGGAACGGAGCTTGCCGGTGACCACCACCTGCGGCACCGGGCAGGTCTTCTTGAGCGGTTTGCGGAACAAGCGCCTGGCCGCAGCGGTGTCCCGCCGGCTCTGGACCGGGATGTCGAGCACGCTGCCGCCGGCGTCGAGGGCCCGCCACAGATACTTCCGCTCGCCGTTGACCCTGGTGAAGACCTCGTCCAGGTGCCAGGTGTCCCCGGGCCGGGGCCGCCTTTGACACAGGCCGTCGGCGCAGGACTGCCCGAACTTCGCGCACCAGCGGCGGACCGTCTCGTGGGACACGACCACGCCGCGTTCGGGCATCAGCCCCTCGACCTCGCGGAAGCCGAGCGGGAAGCGGAAGTACCGCCACACGCAGCGGGAGACGATCCCGACCGGGTACCGGTGCCCCTGGTGCGACGGCGGTGCGCTGTCCACGGACGACCCCTCCCAGCACGACCAACCAGAAAATCATCCCACCCGGTCAGCCAACGTGACAGCGCCCGGCTCAGCGTCCCCACCGGGCCGTGCCGGACTCAGACCGGGCGGGGGCCGGCACCGGCGACCCGGAACACCGGCCAGCCGATCTCGGTGCGCCACTCCTCGGCGGCCGGGGTGTCGCGCGGGCCCACGAGGTAGGTCTCGCGCACCGGCCCGGCCACGGCGAGGGCGTGGTCGGCGACCCACCTGCCCAGCTCGCCGTAGGTGACGTCGATGGTGTCGTGGGACCCCGGGTGTACGGTGACCGCCAGCTCGGCGGGCGGCAGCTCGGTGCCGTAGACGCGCCCCAGGTCCGGCACGGGCGCGGCGACCGGGACATACACGAGCACGCCCCCGTGGCCCTCGCTGAACAGCGCGTTGTCGTAAAGGCCGCCCGCGGGGCCCGTGGGCGCGTCGACGACGGCGTCCAGCTCGGCCATCGCGCCCGCGTACCAGGACAGCACCTCCTCGTGGGTGATCGTGTCCCGCACCGCGGCCACGCGCCGCGCGGGCGCGTGGCGCAGCTCGACGGCGACACCGGCCGGTTCGGGGCGCAGCAGCCGTCGCAGCGACGCGACGGCCGCCTGGGTCCGCGACAGCTGGTCCTGGAGCCGCTGGAGGTGCTCGCCCACCAGGTGCGCGCGCACGGTCGGGTCCGGGGTGAGCAGGATCCGTCGGACGTCGGCGAGCGGTACGTCGAGTTCCCGCAGCCGGGAGATGACCTGTGCGCTGGGGATCTGGCCGGGGTCGTAGTACCGGTAGCCGCTCGACGGGTCCACGTGCGCGGGCTCCAGCAGCCCGGCCTCGTGGTAGCGGCGCAGCGTACGGATGCTCAGGTGGGTCAGCCGGGAGAAGTCGCCGATCGTCAGCACGCCCCCACTGTGCACCCTCCCGCAGGGGGAGAGTACAGCGCTTGACCCGGGTGCCGCGGGAGGCGGCACGCTCCGGCACATGACCAACACCCCTTCCGTCTCTCCCGACCTCGCGGGGCGTCTCGCCGTCGTCACCGGCGCCGGACGGGGCACCGGCGCCGCGATCACGGCCCGCCTGCGCGCGGCCGGCGCCACCGTGCTCCCGACGGCCCGCACGGCGCCCGCGACCGCGGCGGCCGACCCGCTCTTCGTCACGGCCGACCTGACCACGCCGGACGGCGTCGACACCGTCGTCTCGGCGGTGCGCGACCGGCTCGGCACCCCGGACGTCGTCGTGCACACGCTCGGCGGCTCGCACGCGCCGGCCGGCGGGTTCGCCGCCCTCACCGACGCCCACTGGCAGGACGAACTCGCCCTCAACCTGCTGGCCGCCGTACGCCTCGATCGCGCACTGCTCCCGGCGATGCGGGACGCGGGCCGGGGCGCCGTCGTCCACGTCTCCTCCATCCAGCGCCGGCTGCCCCTGCCCGACGCCACACTCGGCTACGCCGCCGCCAAGGCCGCGCTGACCACGTACAGCAAGGGCCTCGCCCGGGAACTGGCCCCGCACGGAGTACGGGTCAACGTCGTCTCCCCGGGCGCGATCGCCACGGAAGGCACCACGGCCCTCGTCGCCCGCATCGCCGACGCACAGGGAATCGACCGGACCGCGGCCTGGGACCAGGTGCTGGCCTCGCTCGGTGGCATCCCCCTCGGCCGCCCGGCACGCCCCGAGGAAGTGGCCGAGCTGGTCGCCTTCCTCGTCTGCGACCGCGCCGCCGCCATCACGGGCGCCGAGCACACCATCGACGGCGGCACCGTCCCCACCCTCTGACCCCACCCCGCACTAGAGAGCACCCGCATGACCCCGAACGGTGCTGTCACGTCGGCTGACCGGGCGGGATGATCTTCGGGTTGGTCATGGTGGAGGGGGACCGCCCGTGGACAGTGCGCCGTCGTACGGGTGTGTCAATTTAACGGCTGATCTTGGTTGTTGGGTGGTCAGTTGTTGCTTGGGGTGAGGCGGCCCTCGAAGGCGATTTGGAAGGCGTTCAGGGGTGCCTTCCAGCGCATGGTCCACCGCTTGTGGCGGCACTGCCACGTTGACTGACCTGTCAATCCCCTCGCAGCGTGGAGACGGTCTATGCGGCCAGTCCCTGGGCGAGGGTGGCTCGGTAGTCGCGTTCGTAGTCGATCGGGCTCTTGAACCCGCACACGCTGTGTAGCCGCCTGGCGTTGTGGAAGTCGGTGATCCAGGTGGCGATCTTGATGCGTGCCTCGGTGCGGGTGCGGAAGGTGTGGCGGTGTACGTACTCGACCTTGAGGACGCTGTTGAACGCCTCGCTCACGGCGTTGTCGGAGCAAGATCCGACTCTGCCCTCTGCCCATGGACTGGACCACGCCGAGCTTTCGGCATGCCCGCCTGAACCGCCGCGAGCAGTACTCGGCGAGTTCAACCAGTCGTTGCAACACCGGGGTGTTGCAACGAGCGTAGCTGTTCTTCGAAGACCTCGGCCGGGGTCCGCCAACCGAGGATCTTGCGGGGCCGGTTGTTGATCGCCATGGCGACGGCTTCGAGGTCCGTGGACGACCACCGGGACAGATCGGTGCCCTTCGGGAAGTACGGACGCAGCAGCCCGTTCGTGTTCTCGTTCGTCGGTCGTTGCCAGGGCGAGTGCGGATCGGCGAAGAACACCTTCGTCCCGGTATCGAGGGCGAACTGGGCATGGCCGGAGAGTTCCTTCCCACGGTCCCGGGTGAGGGTCTTGCGTAGCTGCTCGGGCAGCTGCTTCATCGACGCCGTGAGCGCCGCGTTCATCGCGATCGCGCCATAGCCCCCGAGCGAGGGGCCGTTCTTCACGGGCGGATTCTCACCCCAGCCCTCGAGCCGGGGCAGGTGCACCAGGAGCGTGGAGCGGCTGCTGCACTCGACCAGCGTGCCGGTCGCGGAGCGGCCCGTCCCGATGATCAAATCGCCTTCCCAGTGTCCGGGGACCGCGCGGTCCCCGGCCTCGGCGGGCCGTTCACTGAGGATGACGTCCGCGGTGACATGCCCCTGCGGCTTGTTCTGTGACCGTGTACGGGGAGTCCGCAGCGTCCGGCCGGTGCGCAGGCACGTGGCCAGTTCCCGCTTGAGCGCGCCACGGCCCTCGATGAACAGCGCCTGGTAGATCGCTTCGTGGCTGATGCGCATGGACTCATCATCGGGGAAGTCGACAGGGAGACGGTGCGAGATCTGCTCCGGGCTCCATGCCGTCGCTCATCGTCTGTCTTGCCGGTGCGGCTTGTTCAGCCCCTTCCACGCCGGCGTCCTGGGTCCGGGGACGATCGTGTTGTCGGGGCGGCGGACGTTGCCAGCGAGCCGGTCCTGCACGTACTCACGCAACCTGTCGTTGCCTGTTAGCTTCGCGGTCTTCGGGCGCTTGGCGGCCTGCTGTGCTTTCCACTGGGCGACCGTCGCGCGGTACTCCTGCTTGCCGCTGCGCGTGGCGGCGTTGCGGCGCAGTTCGCGAAAGATCGTTCCGGGGTCACGCCCCAGGGCGCGGGCGATCTCGCGCACGCCCTTGTTCATCGCCCTGAGGATTGCGATCTCCTCGCGCTCCTCGAACGCGAGGTACCGGCCCGTGGGCTCGGCCAACGAGATCGGTGGCATGCCGCCAGCGTGACGAAACCACCTCGCACCCACCGGCCACGACACGCCGACCGCCAACGACGCCTCCACCGTCGTGACCCCTGTGGCGATCAGCCGCCAGAACTGGCGCTGCACGACTCGAGACGGATCAGGCCGCCCCGGCGAACGCATCGCCGGCCGCAATGCACGATCAGCGCGCCACTGCCGGCGCCGACCCTCCGGAACATCGCTGGCCTTCAAACTCCGGTCCGCCGTGGCCACGTCGCACACCCCCGAGATCAAAGTGTTGCGACGACCAGTTGAACCCACCCTCGCTGCCCCTGTCCGTGTGCATGATCACGCCGCGCACGTCGCCGCCGCGGGTGGCCGCGGCCATGTCCAAGGACGCGACGACCAGGTCGGCGTCGTGCCGCTCGGCCATCGCGTAGCCGAGCAGGTGGCGGGAGAACAGGTCGATGACCGTCGCCGAGTACAGCTTGCCCTCGCCGGTTTCGATATCGGTGAGATCGCCCGCCCAGACGAGATCGGGCTCCTCGGCGGTGAAGTCCCGGCGCACGAAGTCCGGGGCGGCCGGCCGCTTGCCCGGCCTCGTCAGCAACCGGCGGCGGCGCACCTTCCCTCCGGCCGGCCCGAGTTCGGCCATGACCTTCGCGACTGTGTTCACCGATACGCGCCAGCCTCTGCGCGCCAACTCGATGAACACCTTCGGCGAGCCGCAGGTGCCGCCCGAGCCGTGGAAGATCTCCCCGATCTCCTCGGCCGACTGCTGCCGACGCGCCTCACGCGCTGTCGGCGGACGATCCCGCCACTTGTAGAACCACGACTCAAACACCCCCAGCGCCCGGCAGGCGGTGCGGTACAAAATCCTCTGCTCGGCCTTGCAGTTGCTGATCACCCCGACCGCGACGACCGGGTCCGCCTCAGCTACTTCACCCACAAGGCCACGAATCGCTTGCACACATCACGCTCCACCCCCAGCTCGCGGATGCCCTTGTCCTTCTCCCCCGCCCCGGCCCGCAGCCGCTCCAGCTCAGCGCGCTCGCTCCCCCGCAGACGACCGCCGGGCGACGGCTCGGCCACCGACCGGTCCGACGACGGCGACCCGCTGCGCCGCACACGCGACACCCAGCTGTGCAGCGTCCCCGGGTGGATGCCCAGATCCTCAGCCACCTCCGAAATCGGCTTCCCGGCCTCCGTCACGATCCGTACCCCTCCCTCACGGAACTCAGCGTCGTAGATGCGCTTCCTGGATGCCATGACCCCCAACTATCCCTCCGGTCACGGTCCCCACAGTAGGAGGGGAACCTCAGCTACTCAGGTCGCAGTGGTCGGCGTCATGCCTGGCCGGTGTGGTCGGCGGGGGGGTATCGACGCTAGCGCTGATCGTTTCCCAGGTGTCGAGTTCGGCCAGGCGGGTTTGGAGCGCTGCGCGTATCTCACTGACGGCGGTGGTGCCGGTGGCCAGGCGCAGGGGCGGCTGGCCGGCGTCGACGGCGGTGAGGATGGCGGTGGCGACACGCTCGGTGGTGTTGAACGCCGTGGCGGGCAGTTCGCCGATGCTCTTCTGGACGGTGCGGACGGTGGGGTCGTAGTCGGTGAGGGTGTCGGCGACGTCGAGTGCGGACAGGAAGGCGGTGGCGGTGGGGCCGGGTTCGACGAGGGTCACCTTGATGTCCAGGGGGGCGAGTTCGCCGGTGAGAGCGTCGGTGAGTCCTTCGACGGCGTACTTGGTGGCGGCGAGCAGACCGACGCCGGGGTGGGCGGTCTGTCCGTAATAGGACGAGCCCTGCAGGATGTGGCCGCTGCCCTGGGCGCGCAGTACGGGTAGGACGGCGCGCAGGACGTTGAGGACACCGAAGACGTTGGTGTCGAAGATGCCGCGCGCTTGGGCATCCGTGCTCTCCTCGACCGCGCCGAACAGGCCGTATCCGGCATTATTGGCGACCACGTCGATGCGGCCAAATGCCCGGATGGCTGCCGCGACCGCGGCACGCAGTTGCTCGGGGATGCGCACGTCGGCCGCAACCGCCAGCACCTGTGAGCCGTATTGCTCGGTCAGAGGTGTGAGGGCGTCGGCGCGGCGGGCCAGCGCCACGACGTTGTCTCCCCTGCCGGCCGCCGCCTGGGCCAGAGCCAGACCGATACCCGACGAGGCGCCGGTGATGAACCAGCTGCGCACATCCCCGTGGCCGGCAGGACGGCTGGTCGCGGGCTGCGCGTTCATGGGCTGGGCGTTTGTGGTCACGATGTGCTCCTGATCGCTTGTGCGTGTGCAAGGCCTGCACGGCCTGTTCCGAACCGATGGCTCAAGAGGTTTTTTGTGAGCGCCGCTCCCCCACCACCACACCTCGATGTGGCGGGGCGGCGTCGGCTCTCGGCCCGGGCAGACGACAGGCGGTGGGCCAAAGAGGGCTGGGTTAGACGGCGATGCGGTCAGCTGGTGGGCTTCGGGCGGATCAGGACCGTCGTGCTGGTGTACTCCGCGAGGCCCTCCAAGGCGTTCTCGACGCCAATGCCGCTCTCCTTGTGGCCGCTGAACGGAAGGTACGGGCGCAGCCCGTTGGCGTGGGCGTTGATGGTGACCTGACCGGCGTCCAGCTGCGCCGCCACGCGCGCGGCGGCGTCGAGATCGGTGGACCACACGGACGCGGTGAGGCCGAACGGTGAGGTGTTCACCTGCTCGATGACGGCGTCGAGGTCGTCGTACGCGACGATCGGCATGACCGGGCCGAACTGTTCCTCGTCGACGACGGCCATGCCGTCCTTGGCGTTCGTCAGAATCGTCGGGGGGTAGAAGTACCCCTGACCGGAGGGCGCTTCACCGCCGGTGACCGCGACCGCTCCGTCGTCGATCGCCGCGCTCACCAATTGGGCGACCTTGTCGCGCTGCATGGCGTTGGTCAGCGGGCCGAGGGTGGTGCGCGGGTCGAAACCGTCGCCGACGACCGCGGCTCGTGCCCGCGCTGCCAGTTCCTCGACCAGGCGGTCGCGGATGGTGCTGTGCACGTAGACGCGCTTCACGGCCAGGCAGATCTGGCCGCTGTTGACGAAGCCGCCCCAGAACAATTTGTCCGCGATGGCGGCTGGATCGGCGTCGGGCAGGACGATGGCCGGGTCGTTACCGCCGAGTTCGAGTGTGATCCGCTTGAGGCTGTTCGCGGCCGAGGCGGCCACCTTCTTACCCGTGGCCGTGGAGCCGGTGAAGCTCACCTTGCGGGGGACGGGGTGCTCCACCATGCGAGCGCCCAGCGGGTCGAGCCCGGAAACCACGTTGAGCACACCGGCCGGAAAGACGCTCTGGAGCAGTTCGCCCATGGCCAGCGTGGACAGCGGTGTGTAGGGCGAGGGCTTCAGGACCACGGTGTTGCCGGCGCGGAGGGCTGGAGCGATCTTCCACATGGCGAGCATCAGGGGCGCGTTCCACGGGGCGATCGCAGCGACGACGCCGAGCGGCTTGTGGACCTTCTCGATGAATTCGGTGTCGTTGTCGACGAGCACCTCGCGGGGCACCTCGACGTTGCCGAAGTAGCGAAGCCAGGCGACGACCAGATCCATTTCGCCGGTGAAGGAGGCGGGGCGGCCCTGCTCGCGGATGAGGATGCGGGCCAGGTCGTCCGCGTGCGCCTCCAGCAGGTCGGCGGCGGCGAGGAGCGCTCTGCGGCGCGCATCCTCGTCCTGCGCCCACGGCGGCTGTGCCAGCTGTGCGGCCCGCATCGCCGCGTCGAGCTGTTCGGGCGTGCAGTCCGGTGCCTGGGCGAAGACGTCACCGGTCGAGGGATCGACGACGTCGAACGTCGCAGTGCCCTCCACCGGTTGGCCGTTGATCGTCATGACGTGGGGACGGTGCAGGGTGGTGTCGTGCGTGATGGTCATCGTTCCTCCTCCAGGGAAACGCGTGGGCGCTGCCCTGGAAAGCTCGGTTGCTTCGGTGAAAACGGTTCGTCCTTGTTGCCTGCGCGCGGGGCAATCGCCCAAGGCGTCTCCTTGCCTCAGTCGGCCACTGCCTCGCAGGCGCAGGCTCACTGCCGGTCGGCATCCACGGGTGTGGTGAGCCGGATCTACCACTGGCTGCCGTCGGGGCGGACGAGCAGTTCGCTCATGACGACGCGTGCGGGGCGGGTGACCACGTAGGTGATGGTGTCGGCGATGTCTTCGGCGTGCAGGAGGGTGGCGTTGGCGTAGGCGTCCTTGCCTGCTTCCAGGATTTCCGGACGGATGTGTGTGAACAGTTCGGTGGCGACGGGGCCGGGTTCGATCAGGGACACGCGGACATGGCGGCCGGTGACCTCTTGGCGCAGCGCTTCGGTGAAGGCTCCGACGCCGTGCTTGGTCAGGCTGTAGACGGCGGAGCCGGCTATGGGGACGCGACCGGCCAGGGAGCTGATGTTGACGATGTCGGCTGTTGCGCGGGGGCCCACGGCCGCGGCGAGCAGGTACGGCAGTGCGGCGTGGGTGGCATACAGCAGGCCCTGCACGTTGAGGGCGATCATCCGGTCCCATTCCTCGATGGGGGCGCTCTCGGCGGGGCCGAGCAGCATGATTCCGGCGTTGTTGACGAGGGTGTCCAGGCCGCCGAAGGTTGCGACGGTCTGCTCGATCATGGCGGTGGCCTGCGCGCGGTCGGTGATGTCGGTTTCGATCGCGAGGGCGGTGCCGCCGTCGGTCTTGATGCGCTCGACGAGTTCGTCGAGGCGATCCTTGCGCCGGGCGGCCAGCGCGACATTCGCGCCTTGGGCAGCCAGTGACAGTGCGGTGGCGGCGCCGATACCGCCGCTCGCTCCGGTGACGAGTGCGGTCGTGCCGGTCAGTGCAGTGCTCATGGGGGTCCCTTGGGTGATCGGTGCGTGGTGAACCGCCGAACGATGACACCACCGTAACGCTTATGAAGGTGTCGTGCGACAGCACTCATGGCGTGACGGTAGCGTCGGGGTGGGCTAAGCTGGCGAGCGTGAACAGTGACGACACCGCCCAGAGCACCCGGCGCCTCCGTTTGGCAGCAGCTCCCGGGGGGTTGTGCGTCGTACAGGACTTGCTGAACTCGGCGAGCATGCCCGCGGCCTCGATCCCTGACCTCCTGACCGACGAGACCTCGGCGCAGGCATGGCTCGACTCAGCGTTGCGGACCTGGCAGGAGCAGACCGGCCGGACCGCGCCCCGGATCACGATCGGCGGTGACGATGTGGCCGCGCTCCGTGACCTCCGCAGCCTCATGCGCGGCTGGCTCGCCGGCGATGTCGATGACAGCACGCCGCACCCGCTGGAAGCCGACATCACATTCCGCGACGGCCGCCTGACCTATGCACCCCGAGACGACGGCGCTGCCGCCGTCGCATCACTGATTCACCTGGAGACCTTGCTAGCCTCCCACACCGGCACTCTGAGCCGACTGAAGACGTGCAAGAACCCGGCCTGCGGCGCGGCGTTCTACGACCGGTCACGCAACGGCACCCGCGTCTGGCACGACATGAAGACCTGCGGCAACGCCCTGAATCTGCGCGCTTCGCGCGCCCGCCGACGGCATTCTGCGCATCCAGGCGAAGCCGTCGAAACCACTCCCTGACAGCGCCCCCCGTCACGACCGTCCGGTCTGACGGCCGCAGCACATCGGACAACTAGGACCTGGATCCGAGCGGGACTACGATGCGGCTGCGGCCAAAGCACCGACGGGCGCTGTCACGTTGGGTGAGCGGGGTGGGATGGTCTTCGGGGTGATCGTGGTGGAGGGGGTCGTCCGTGGAGGTCACGTCGCCGTCGTACAAGGGGCACCGGTACCCGGTCGAGGTGGTCTCCCCCTGCGTGTGGCTGTACTTCCGCTTCCCGCTGTCCTACCGCGAGGTCGGGGAACTGATGCCCGGGCGCGGCGTGATCGTCTCGTACGAGACCGTGCGACGGTGGTGTCGGAAGTTCGGGCAGGCCTACGCGAACGGGCTTCGCCGCAGGCGTCCCCGGCCCGGCGACACATGGCACCTCGACGAAGTCTTCATCAAGATCAACGGCGAGCAGAAGTATCTGTGGCGGGCTGTGGACCAGGACGGCAACGCCCGGGACCTGTCCCCGAGGAGTGGACACCTCTGAGCCCGGCCCCGCCAGGGGCCGGGGAAGAGGAATCTCTTACGGTGATGAAGGTCTACTCGCCCGAGTTCGAGGCGGACGCCGTCGCGCTGTACCTGTCGGACCCGAGCCACACCTTCGAGGGCATCGGCAAGGACCTGGGGATCAGCCGGGAGACGCTGCGCAACCGGGTGCGGGCCGAGCGGGTCCGCCGCGGTGAGAGCGGCACCACAAACACGAACACGAAGGACGTCCCGGTGAGCGAGGCCACGAGGCAGGAACTGGAGGCCGAGATCGCGGCCCTGCGCACGGAGCTGAAGGCCGTGCGCAAGGAGAACCGGAAACTGGCCACCGAACGGGACGTCCTGCGCAAGGCGACGAAGTTTTCCGCACAGGAGATGACCTGGTGAACCGCTGCCAGTTCATTGAGGACCACACCGCGCCTGGGGCGTGAAGCGGTTGTGTGCCGTGCTGGAGGTCGCCCGGTCCAGCTTCTACAAATGGCGGTCCGGCCGCGCGACCCGCGCCGCGCGTGAGCGGGCGGACGCGGCACTTGCCGAGCGGATCAGGGCCGTGCATGCCGAGTGGGACGGCACCTACGGTCGTCCTCGCATCACCGCCGAGCTGCGCGAGGACGGTGAACGCGTGAATCACCAGCGCGTCGGAGAGCTCACGCGGAAGTTCGGCATCACCGGGCTGCGGCTGCGCAAGCGCCAGGTCACCACCGTGCCCGAACCGTCCGCCACACCGGTGCCGGACCTGCTGGGGCGCGACTTCACCGCCAGCGCGCCGAACACCAAGTACGTCGGCACCATCACCTACCTGCCGGTGGGTGACGGCGAGTTCCTGTATCCGGCGACGGTGATCGACTGCTTCCCGCGCCGTCTGGTGGGCTGGTCGATCGCCGACCACATGCGCACCTCGCTGGTCACCGACGCGCTCAGGGCAGCCGCCGCGACCCTCAACAACAGACCCCGCAAAACCCTCGGATGGAAGACACCCGCCGAAGCGCTCAGAAGCCGTATCTCAACCGATCTTGGAACGTGTGGGTCGAACGGAGTTCCTGGTCGGGTGATCTTCCGGCCGTATGCGCATGAAGGCAGGGCCTCCTGGTAGCTCGGGGGTGCGGTCCCATTCCGAGCGGTTCCCGGAGGCCCTGTTGTCGTTGTTGTACGCGCCCGAGCCCGTTGACTTCAACTCGTCCGCCGTGTCGTGCGATTGCCTCGCGCACGTGTACGGCAACGCGGCCGATCATCCGGACCGGGTTCGCCGGTATCCGTCGGACATGACGGACGCGGAGTGGGCGGCCATCGGGCCGTTGCTGCCGGTGCCGGCCTGGCTCCAGGGGCGGGGTGGACGGCCCGAGGGCTACTGTCACCGGCAGCTGCTGGACGCGATCCGTTACCTGGTCGCGGGCGGGATCTCCTGGCGGGCGATGCCCGCGGACTTCCCCGGCTGGGGCCGGGTTTACGCCTTCTTCCGCCGCTGGCGCGAGCACGGGCTGATCACAGAGTTCCACGACCGGCTGCGCGGGAAGGTCCGTGAGCGCGAAGGCCGTGAGGCCGAGCCCACGGCGGGAATCATCGACGCACAGTCGGTGCGTGCCGCCGCGACGGTGCCGGCCGCCTCACGCGGCTACGACGGCGGGAAGAAGGTGCCGGGCCGCAAACGGCACATCGTGACCGACACCCTCGGTCTGCTCCTGGTCGTCTGCGTCACCGCCGCGAACATCGGCGACCGGGACGCCGCCACGGGCCTGCTGGACCGGCTGCGCCGCCTGCACCGCGACATCACCCTCGTCTGGGCCGACGGCGGCTACACCGGCTCCCTCGTCGACTGGTACCGTCAAAAACTGGCGCTGACCTGGGAGATCGTCAAGCGCACCGGCGACATGACCGGGTTCGTGGTGCTGCCCAGGCGCTGGGTGGCAGAGCGCACGTTCGCGTGGCTGATGCATTCGCGTCGTCTGGCCCGGGACTACGAGACCCTGCCCGCCGCCAGCGAGGCGATGATCCGGTGGTCGATGGTCACGCGGATGAGCCGGCGCCTGGCACGGCCCCGAGCCGCCGGCCGGCACTGAAGGCCCCCGACGCCTCCAGCAGAAGCCAGCCGCGCTCCGCCAGGCGCCGGGCCTTCGACCGCACCGCCTCGACCTTCGCCGGCGTCGCGTCAAGGCCCAGCTCCACCGCGATCTCCTTGGCTCGAAGCGGCCCGTGACCCGTGGATCGCTGCTGCTCCAGGATGCCCAGAATCCGCTGACAGTCCGGCGCCAGAACCGTCACCGGCGGCCCTTCCCGCCAGGGCGGCACCGCCGAGCCCGGCACCCGTGCGAGCGACGGCGCCGCCTCCTCCCCCGCCTCGGCCGTGGTCACGGCGGTGGACTCGGCCGCGGAGACCGCCAGGGCCTCGAGCAGTTCCTCCCGCGCGATCACCCGCCGGTCCAGCTCGATCTCCGCGGCCTCCAGCACCTCAGCCAACCGCGCGGCTTCCTCCCGCAAACCCTCCCCCCGCACCCGGGCAGCCGCCTCCCGCTCCTCCAGCATCCCCAGCACCGACGCCACCGCGCACCCCTCGACCATGAAGCGGACACAAGACGCCGCGATGCCCCCCCCTCAACCCGAGCGAAACCATGCCTGACCAGCAGAAATCAAGGAAGCATGTTCGGTTGAAATACGGCTTCTCATCGCACTCGTCGACGGCGTCCACCAGCTCCTCAAGGCACCTATCGTGCTGGTCTGGGACCGCCTCAACACCCACGTCTCGCGTGTCATGCGTGAGTTGATCGCCGAACGGAAATGGCTGACGGTGTTCCTGCTGCCCGCCTACTCATCCGACCTCAACCCCGTCGAGTGGGTATGGGCACACGTCAAACGCAGCCTGGCCAACCTCGCCGTGGTCGCCCTCGACCGGCTCGAAGCTCTCGTCCGTAACCGACTCAAGCGCCTTCAGTACCGGCCCGGCACCCTCGACGGCTTCATAGCCGGCACCGGCCTGACCTTCGACGAACCAGCCTCACCCTGACGAGCCGAAGTCAGTAACGAGACACGACCCGCACAACGGCCGGTACTTCAAGCCCCAGCGCCTGCATGCCGACAAGGCATACGATGTCCCTGAGCTGCGGAAATGGTTACGCGGCAAGCGCATCGGCGTCCGCATCGCCCGCAAGGGCATCGAGTCCAGCGAACGGCTGGGCCGGCGTCGTTGGGTGATCGAACGGACCATGTCCTGGCTGACCGGCTACCGTCGGCTCAGCCACCGCTACGAACGCAATCCCCGCAACTACCTGGCCTTTCTGGGGCTTGCCGCAGTCCTCTGCTGCTACAAGCGACTCCTCAAGCCCACCACATAGGACACGGTCTTATTCGGCAGCCTTTCTGTCACCAGTCCCGCGGCCAGCGGCTGGAGGGGTGCGCGGCCGTAGACGTTCTCCCTGGGGTCCGAACATGATCAGATACTCGACCGGTCCGTCGGATCCGGCGTTCGCGACTCCGTGGGGGACGCGGGTGTCGAACTCGGCGACGTCGCCGGAATCCAGGACGAGGTCCTGGCCACCGAGTGCGAGCCACAGCCGCCCGTACAGGACGCACAGCCACTCGTAGCCCTCGTGGGACACCTGCCGGGGCCGCCCGGGCGGCTCCTCGACGGCAGGCAGGACATGCTTGTGGGCGTGCAGGCCGCCGACGTACCGGGTCAGCGGCAACACCGCCTTGTCGTCGCCGAAGTTCAGCGGCGCCGTAGCGCGCGGCTCGGCCGCGGGTGCGGTGCCGGCCAACTCGTCCAGGGAGACGCCGTACTCCTTCGCTAACTGCAGCACAACCTCCAGGGTGGGCTTGCGCCGGCCGGTCTCGATCCGCGACAGCGTACTGGGCGAGATACCGGTCGCGCCGCTGACAACGGCGAGTGTGACGCCACGGCGCTCGCGCACGGCCCGCAGCCGGGGTCCCATCGCCGCCAGCGTCTGGGCCACGTCGTCCCCTGCCATCGTCCCTGCTCCTTCCCGCGGTGCCGCTTCACCTCCCTGTCCTGCAAGCTTGCCAGAATGGCAACGCTGATCGCGCCGAGGGGCCGTCGCGCTGCATGATCGGTGGGTACCCGCCGGCCGCCCGCGAACCGAGGAGAAGCCCCATGTCATCCGAGCCGACCACCGTGCTCCGCCACCGCACCGTCGAGGCCCCTGCCGGGCGCCTGCACCTGGCCGAGCAGGGCACCGGCCCGCTGATCCTGCTCGTGCACGGCTTCCCTGAGTCCTGGTACTCCTGGCGCCGCCAGCTCCCGGCCCTCGCCGCGGCCGGGTACCGGGCAGTGGCGATCGACGTACGCGGCTACGGCCGCTCCTCCAAGCCCGCCGCGACCGACGCCTACCGAATGCTCGACCTGGTGGAGGACAACGTCGCCGTCGTGCGCGCCCTCGGCGAGGAAAGCGCGGTGGTCGTCGGCCACGACTGGGGCTCCAACATCGCCGCCGCCTCCGCCCTGCTCCACCCCGGAGTCTTCCGCGCGGTCGGCTTACTGAGCGTCCCGTACGCACCGCCCGGCGGCCCCCGCCCCACCGACATCTTCGGCCAGATCGGCGGCCCCCAGCAGGAGTTCTACGTCTCCTACTTCCAGGAGCCCGGCCGCGCCGAGGCGGAGATCGAGCCCGACGTCCGAGGCTGGCTCGCGGGCTTCTACGCCGCCCTGTCCGCCGACACCATGCCCGCCAAGGACGAGCCCGACCCGCACTTCGTCGCCCTGGGCTGCCGGCTGCGCGACCGTTTCCCCACCAGCCCGCTCCCGGCCTGGCTGACCGAGGACGACCTCGACGTCTACGCCGGGGAATTCGAACGCACCGGCCTGACCGGCGCCCTCAACCGCTACCGCAACATGGACCGCGACTGGGAAGACCTCGCCCCTCACCGGGGCGCCCCGATCACACAGCCCGCTCTGTTCATCGGCGGCGCACTGGACGCCTCCACCACCTGGATGGCCGACGCCATCGACGCCTACCCCACCACCCTCCCCGCCCTGTCCGCCGCCCACCTCCTGGACGGCTGCGGCCACTGGATCCAGCAGGAACGCCCCGACGAGGTCAACAGCCTGCTGACCGACTGGCTCGCCACCATCCAAGGCTGAACCAGCCGGGCCGCCCGGGCAGCTTGGCGGTGCGTTTCAGGTGGGCCGCGCCGAGGTGGCGCACGGCGGTCTGCTCGGTGATGCCGAACAGTCGCATCAGCCTGAGCGGGCCGACGCTTTCGGCCGCCTCTTGAGGATGTGGTCCTGTCTCAGGCCACTCAACGTGAGCCCGCGCGTACTTCACTACGCCGGTGACAACAAGCCTGCCTATGTGACAGCTACTCAAGTTGAATGCGTGATGTCGGCCGCTGCGGTGAAGGGCATGGCGTGAACGGGCCCCGGTCCCCGCTGCCGGGTCTGGAGCCGGAGGGGCACGGGCATGATACGTACCGTGTCGAACGAATTTTCAGGACCACGCCGCCCGCCCTTGCTGTGGGAGCAGCATTGCTGCCTGCCGTTGGAGAAGCGCGCGGATGTCGGCGAACTGGCCCGCTACCGCAGGCCCGGGGGCAGCTTCGTTTCGGTGAACGCGGGCTATGTCCCCCACAGCGCTGACGATGTCGCCGATCTGATCACAAGCTGGCGGGAGCGGATCGCCGCGGATGACCGTTTGCGGCTGGCGGTGAGCATCGACGATGTCGAAGCCGCTGGGTGTGCGGGGGACGTGGTGGTGGCATTCGACCTGGAGGATTCCGGTCCGCTCGATGGGGAGTTGGACCGGGTGCGCCACTTCTACGATCTCGGTGTCCGCACGATGCTACCGAGCTACAACAACCGCAACGCGGCCGGCGGCGGTTGCCTGGACGAGGTCGACGAGGGCCTCACTTCCTACGGTCGGGCGCTGGTCCGGGAGATGAACGCCGTCGGCATGGTGGCAGACGGATCTCACTGCGGTGCTCGTACTGGGCTGGACATGTGTGAGGTCTCCGAACAGCCGGTGATCTACAGTCACTCCTGCATGCGCTCGGTGTGGAACCATCCCCGCAACATCACCGACGAGCAGGCCAAGGAGTGTGCCGCCACGGGCGGGGTCATCGGCATCACCGGTGTGGGGATCTTTCTCGGCCCCAACGACGCCACCATCGACGCGCTGGTACGGCACATCGATTACGCCGTCGACCTCGTAGGTCCGGAACACGTCGGAGTGTCGACCGACTACCCGTTCGACCACGAGGACTTCAACGCGATGCTCGAACAGAGCCCTGAGCTGTTCCCCGACTGCTACACCCGCTGGGGGCCGATCAACTTCATGCCCCCGGAAGGCTTGCTGACTGTCGAAGACGCACTTCTCGCCCGGGGATATCCCAACGACGCCGTCACCGCGATCCTGGGGACCAACTTCCGCCGCGTCGCCGCGCTGGTGTGGCAGTAGTTCGAACCGTGACCGGCACTGTCACGTTGACTGACCGGGTGAGATGATCTTCTGGTTGGTCATGCCGGGAGGGGTCGTCCGTGGACAGCGCGCCGTCGTCGTACGCAGACGACCAGGAGCAGACCGAGGGTGTCGGTCACGATGTGCCGTTTGCGGCCCGGCACCTTCTTCCCGCCGTCGTAGCCGCGTGAGGCGGCCGGCACCGTCGCGGCGGCACGCACCGACTGCGCGTCGATGATTCCCGCCGTGGGCTCGGCCTCACGGCCTTCGCGCTCACGGACCTTCCCGCGCAGCCGGTCGTGGAACTCTGTGATCAGCCCGTGCTCGCGCCAGCGGCGGAAGAAGGCGTAAACCCGGCCCCAGCCGGGGAAGTCCGCGGGCATCGCCCGCCAGGAGATCCCGCCCGCGACCAGGTAACGGATCGCGTCCAGCAGCTGCCGGTGACAGTAGCCCTCGGGCCGTCCACCCCGCCCCTGGAGCCAGGCCGGCACCGGCAGCAACGGCCCGATGGCCGCCCACTCCGCGTCCGTCATGTCCGACGGATACCGGCGAACCCGGTCCGGATGATCGGCCGCGTTGCCGTACACGTGCGCGAGGCAATCGCACGACACGGCGGACGAGTTGAAGTCAACGGGCTCGGGCGCGTACAACAACGACAACAGGGCCTCCGGGAACCGCTCGGAATGGGACCGCACCCCCGAGCTACCAGGAGGCCCTGCCTTCACGCGCATACGGCCGGAAGATCACCCGACCAGGAACTCCGTTCGACCCACACGTTCCAAGATCGGTTGAGATACGGCTTCTCATTGGACTTGAAATCTTCCGATGTGATGTCCTGCCTGGCCAGGACCAGACGGGTCCAGGCCTTACGCCACGGTGGCCAACCACCGAGGTTCCCACGCGAGCCCGCGGTGAGACGGAGCAGCACCGTGTGCGGACCCGTGCCGGTGCAATATGTCCTCGAAGTCGTCATCGGTCCGGTGCCCGCTCGCGGCGTACGCCAGGAGGGCCTTCTCCACGAGAGAGCCGTCGCCGGGATGCCGGTCCAGGTACTCGCTCAGTGCCTGCGTCAGGACGCCGGCCGGTTCGCGCACGGTCACCTCGCCCGGGGCGCCGACTCGTCCCAGCTGAGCCGAGTGGGAACTTCGCGAATATCACAACGTGCTGACCGAGGAAGTTCCCCTCTGAGGAGTCGTACGTCCCCAAGCTGCTTTCTTCAGCCGGTGGTACTCGGAGCCGGTCAGTCGATCGGGCGGGCGGCGCCGGTGAGCACGGCAGGCAGACCGATCAACATAAGAGGCATCTTATCGGCAGGTGTCTACCGCAACACCCGGAAAGGCCACGACAGCACCTCATTCTCAGAACTCGCTCGGTGCCAACGGGCCGG
Organism: Streptomyces sp. TG1A-8; assembly: GCF_030499535.1. NCBI lineage: Bacteria > Bacillati > Actinomycetota > Actinomycetes > Kitasatosporales > Streptomycetaceae > Streptomyces > Streptomyces sp. TG1A-8. The sequence goes on along the minus strand of NZ_JASTLB010000004.1, from coordinate 278,991 downwards.
CAGTGTGATCCCGATCGCCCGCCTACTCGGCGTAGGACGGCAGTTCGCGCATCCGGCGCAGCGGCGAGAGGAAAACGGGCAGGAAGGTGAGTGACTGGCCGACCGCCCCGGCCAGCAGCGTGGCGCGGACGCCGATCGTGGAGCCGAGCAGGCCGCCCAGCAGCGCACCGAAGGGCATCGTGCCCCAGACCAGGAACCGCATCGTCGCATTCATCCGACCGAGAAGCCCGGGCGGGCACAGCGCCTGCCGGAAGCTGAGCTGGTTGATGTTGTAGACCACGATGCCCATCCACATGGCGATCTGTGCGACCGCGAGCAGCCCCACCGTCCAGTCGCGCTGTACGAACGGTGTGACCAGCGCGCACGGTCCGGCGACCGCGATCGCAATCCAGATGGCCGGGCCCTGGCCAACCTTCGCCGCGAACCGTCCGGCCACCAGGGCACCGATCAGGCCACCCACCGCCGCGGTCGAGGTGAGCAGGCCGATGACGCCCGGAGAGAGCCGCAGTTCGCGGACGAGCAGCACGTAGAAGACAGCAGAGATCACCGAACCGAAGAGGTTGGCCGTGCTGGTGCACATGGCGACGGCGCGGAGTATCCGGTTACCGAGCACGAACCGCAGACCGTCGCGGATCTCCCGCAGCAGGTTGGGGTCGGAGCTGCGCTCGGGGCGCGGCGGCCGAACCTCGACCCGCGTCACGCACGCGGCCGACCACAGGAAGCTCACCGCGTCGACGAGTACCGCATAGGGCGCGGTGAGCGCCTGGATCAGCGCGCCGCCGAGGCTCGGACCCGCGATCTGACTGAGTGACTCGCTGGCCTGGAGCTTCGCGTTGCCCTCTACCAGCAGCTCTCGGTCGATCAGCTGGGGCAGGTAGGACTGGTAGGCGACGTCGAAGAAGACCGTGCTGACCCCGCAGGCGAGCGCGATCACGTACAACTGCTCGATCGTTAGCACCCCTAGGAGCTGAGCCACCGGGACCCAGGCCAGCAGGGCAGCCCTAACCAGGTCGTTGACGATCAGCACCCAGCGGAAGCGCATCCGCTCAACCCACGCGCCGGCCGGCAAGCCCACTGCCACGAACGCCGCGGTCTCGCACGCCGTCAGAACCCCGACCTGCCAGGTACTGGCGTGCAGCACCAGGATGGCAACGAGAGGAAGCGCCAACTGGCTGACCATTGTCCCGAACTGGCTGACCGTCTCACCGACCCACAGTCGACGGAAGTCAGCATGCCGCCACAGTCCGCCGCGGGGGGCGGGGCGGCCGGGCGAGGGCTCGGTGACAATCATGGGGAACTACCGTGGAAGAGTGATTGGGTTTTGTCAATCATTTATCCTGCCCTGTCCGTCAGTAGGCTACTGACCATGACCGAACGTCGGCCGGCAACCGACGCGGAGGCGAAGGCACTCGCCTCCGCGCTCCGCCTGCGCATCCTGCGCATTTGCCTCGGCGAGGCGCACACCAACAAGGAGATCGCGACGATCCTTGGCTGTGCTCCTGCCAGCGTGCTGCACCACATCAGGACGCTCGTACGCACCGGTTTTCTGGAGGCCCAGGAGGAGCGACGTGGTGCGCGTGGCGCACGGGAAATTCCCTATCTGGCGACGCGAAAGTCCTGGCAACTTGATGCGCCCGCGCAGGACCGGTCAATGCTCGACGCGTTCCTGGAGGAGCTGGCGTTGGCGCCCGCGGCCGAGGTCGACAGCATCCGGCTCGGGCTGCGCCTGCCGTCGGCGGAGATGGAGGAGTTCCGGATCCGGCTCCGCGCCCTGATCGACGAGTTCGCCGCCCGCCCGGACGACCCGACCGCGCCCGCCTGGTCGCTCTTCATGGTGGTGCACCCCGACCCGAACCGGCCCTGACGATCGAATCCGGCTCCCGCCGGGCACGAATCGGTCAGCCCCGCACACTCGAACGAGCGCGAAGTTCTCCCACCCGACGACGTCACTGACATGGCCCAGGTCGGGGGCCGAGACTTCGAACACCGCTGCGACGGAGGCCAGCGCAGGTCCCCCACCGGCTCAACCTCTCAGTCGGCTGGTGCCGGCGATCCGCTCGTCGAGGGCCTGCGCAAAAAACGGTCCAGGTCTCGGCGTACTTACGGACCAGGTGGACGACCATCTCTCCGGAGTGTGCCGGGACGGCCAAGCTCAGATGGTGCCACTCCTGCTCGGCCATCGCGTTCTGCTGCAGCAGGCGCAGCAGTTGGCGGCCGGCCTCCTTTTGTCGCAGGGCAGGGTCGCGCAGCAGTCGGTTGAGGAGTACGGCCGGATCTTCGACGACACGGGGCGCGGGACGCGGCCCGTTCCAGGGGACGTGTCCCGATAGGGGCCTTCGCGACAGGCACCGTCACAGTCTTGACCGCCCCGGCCCGGCGACGGCCACCAGCACCCAAGGCGGTCAGGAGAAGGCGACCTTGCCCAGCATTACGCGATCCGCTGCCCCGTGTCACATCCCGGCCGACGCCGCTGAGGAGGTCCTGCTCGGCGTGGACACCCACAAGGACGTTCACGCCGCGGCTGTCATCACCATGCCCGGTGCCACCCTGGACGGCCGGAGCTTCCCGGCGACCGCGCGGGGATACCGTCAACTCCTCGCTTGGGCCCCCTCGTTCGGAGTGGTGCGACGTGCCGGCGTCGAGTGCACCGGCTCCCACGGGGCGGCCTTGACCCGCCACCTGCACGCCGAGGGGATCGAGGTCACGGAGGTCAACCAGCCGGACAAGGCCGCCCGCCGACGCCACGGCAAGACCGACGCCGTCGACGCCGAAGCCGCCGCCCACGCCGTGCTGTCCGGGCACACCACTGCCACGGCCAGGACGAGCGAGGGCCCGGTGGAGATGCTGCGGCTGTTCAAACTCGCCAAGGGATCCGTGAACCGCCCCGGGTTCGGTAGAGATCTCAGATTGTGGGTGTGACCTGTGGTTTCGTGAGTTCCGTGTAGTAGTTGGTCTCGTACTCAACGGGTGGGACGTGGCCTATCTCACCGTGCAGGCGTCGGTGGCGGTAGCAGTCGACCCACTCGGCGGTGGCCAGCTCGACCTGGGAGAGTGTCTTCCAGGGTCGCTGTGGCTTGATCAACTCGGTTTTGAACAGGCCGATCGTGTTCTCCATCAGGGCGTTGTCGTAGGCGTCGCCGACGGAGCCGATCGAGGCCGCGATGCCGGCCGCGTCGAGGTGTTCGGCCAGCTTGAAACTGGTGTATTGGCTGCCCGCATCGCTGTGGTGTATCAACTCGCCCCGAATGTGGGGGCGTTCATCGCGGTCGCGCTGCCACAGCGCCATCTCCAGAGCGTCCAGGACGAGCTGGGTCTCCTTCGACGTCGCGGCGGACCAGCCGACGATACGGCGGGAGAAGGTGTCCACGACGAAGGCGACGTAGACCACCCCGGCCCAGGTCGCCACGTGCGTGAAATCCGCGACCCAGCAGCGGTTCGGTGCCGTGGCGACGAAGTCGCGGTCCACCCGGTCCGGTGCCCGCCCGGCTTGCTGGTCCGGGACCGTAGTGATGACCTTCTTGCCGCGGACGGCGCCGGCGATGCCCAGCTCGCGCATCAGCCGCTCCACGGTGCAGCGGGCCACCTCATGACCCTGCCGGTTCAGTTCCCGCCAGATCTTCCGTGCCCCGTAGACACGGTAGTTGTCGGTGTAGACCTGCCGGATCAGCTCCTTGAGTTCCGTGTCCCGCACGGTACGAGCGGACGGGGCGGCCAGTCGTTTCTTGTAGGCGTAGTAGGTGGAAAGGGCGATCTTGCAGTCGTGCTCGGTGAGCGTCCTGCAGATCGGCTCGACCCCGCCGAAGCGGTCCCGGTGCTCGCCGATGAACGCTACGAGCGCAGGTGTGGCCGGTCGAGCTCGGCCGCGAAGAAACTCGCCGCCGCCTTCAGGATCTCGTTCGCCCGCTTCAGCTCGGCGATCTCCTTCTTCAGCGCCTTGAGCTGGACCGATTCCTCCGTCGTCGTCCCCGGCCGTGTCCCCGCGTCGATCTCCTGCTGCTTCAGCCAGTTCCGCAGTGTCTCGCGGGAGCCGATGCCGAGCTTGTCGGTGACCGCCTGCAGGGCGGCCGTCTCGTTCGGGTAGTCGTCGCGCACCTCGGCGACCATGCGCACCGCACGACGGCGGAGCTCAAGCGGGTAACGGGAAGGTCGTGCCATGACTCGATCCTTTCATGAAATCGAGTCTCTATTCGAACCGGGGCGGTTCACCGCGATCAAGTCCCGCACCCAGGCCATCAACCAGCTCAAAAGCGTCCTGGTCTGCGCCGACTCCGCCCTGCGTGAGGCCCTGGCCGGCCTGACCAACCCGCACCTGATCAAACGGTGAACCGCACTGGAAGCTCTGGACGCGACCGGGCCTGCCACAGCTGCCCGGCACACCCTGCGTCTGCTGGCCCGCCGAATCCAGCACCCGACCGAAGAGATCGACAACCTGAACCAGCGGATAACCGAGGCCGTCAAGGCGAGTTCGTCCGGTCTGCCCGACGTACGCGGCGTCGGCCCGGACAGCGCCGCAGCCCTGCTCATCGCCGCAGGTGACAACCCTGAACGCCTCACCAGCGAGACATCCTTCGCTGCCTTGTGCGACACCAGCCCGGTCGAAGCGTCCTCCGGCAAGACCCAGCGCCGCAGACTCAACCGCGGCGGCGACCGCCAGGCCAACGCCGCCCTCTACCGGATCGTCCTCAGCCGCCTGCGCTGGGGCGACCGCACCCGGAACTAACTGCAGCGACGCCTTGTGGAAGGCAAGACACGCCGAGAAGTCATCCGCTGCCCCGAGCGCTACATCGCACGGCAGATCTACCGGCTCATCACCACTCCGAACCCTCCAACCAGCCGCGCACGTGCCGCAACCACTACTCGACATCCATAGGGACATCAACGCCGGCCGAGAACAACTTCCTCTCCTTGGCAGCGACTGAAGCGACTCACGCCCGCGTATGACCAGGCTGTCTTCTAACGTTGGCCAAGGGTGGTGCTTCAGTCGCTTGGGTAGCTTCAGTCGCTGTGTAGAGCTGGATGCAGCGACTAAGGGTCAGCGACTGTCAGTCTCCACAGTCGCTCCTGCAAGATGGGGAAAAACTGCAGGTCAAAGCCTTTTTCGTTTAGGAGCAGCGACTGAAGCGACTGAAGTTGCCCATATATCAAGACGTTCAGGTGTGCACGTGTGCGTCATATATAGGAAGCTTCAGTCGCTTCAGTCGCTGTCAGGAGAGTGGGAACACCTCTGAGCTGGTCTTTTTTGCTGCAAGGTGGGTAGCGACCCAGCACAGCTGGGTCGCTACCCACCCGGTCCAGTCGCTGGAAGCCCGGCTCCCCGAACGCATCATCGATACAGTGGCGGGGTTCTTGCGCATGTGCTCCATGACCTCACCGGTCACGTTCGCTAGTCTGTGTCCGTCGTTGAGTCGCTTCGGTCGCTGACAGGGGGTATAGATGCCATCTGAGCTGGGCTTTTCTCGCAGCGACTCACGCCGAACGGCTGTTGATACTTCAGTCGCTACCCTGCCGATGGCCGCCGCCTCCTGGTTCGCCCGCCAGGGCTGGCCCGTCCACCCGCTAGCCCCGGGGCGTAAGACACCCGCCGCCAACTGCAACGACTGCCGAACGCAAGTACACCCACCTACCCAATGCCCCTGCCTCCCCGCAGGCCGCTGGTGTCACGGCTTCCACGCTGCCACCCTCGATCAGGACCGGATCCAGCAGTGGTGGGGCACGCACCCGCATTTCGGCATCGGTGTCTCCTGCGGTCCCGCGCGCCTGATCGTTATCGACATCGATGCCCATCCTGCCCAACCGCCTGCCCGTAACCGGATCCTGCCCGGCATCCCCATCGCCGACCACGTCGACCTCACCGGCCTGGCCAACGGCTTCCACACCTTGGCCGTCCTGGCCGCACTGCGAGGCCAGCCCAGCCCTGCTGACGACGCCACCACCTTGCGTGTACGAACCCCCTCCGGGGGCTTGCACGTCTGGTACCGGGCGGCTGACAACCGCCGCTGGCAGTCCTCCGTTGGCTCCAGCCCCGGTCGCGCCCTGGCCTGGCAGGTCGACATCCGCGCCCACGGCAGCTACATCGTTGCCCCCGGCACTACCACCAGCCATGGCACCTACACTGCCATCGGGGACGCCCGCGAACCGGCCCCGCTGCCCCCCTGGCTCGCCCAGGAACTTGAGCGCACAGGCCACCTTCCTGCACCCATGACTCCAGTCTCCAAGCCTGTTCCACCCCGAGCACAGCAAGCCGTCCTCGCCGCCGGCGGCTCCAGCCGTAGCGAACATGTTCTCTCCACCGTGCTCGCTCTCGTCAAAGCCTGTGGTCAGGTCCCCGAAGGCGCCGGCTTTTCCGACACCCTTAACCGGGCCGCCTACACGCTTGGCGGCCTTATCGCCGCCGGCCGCCTGTCCCGCACCGAGGCCGTACAAGCCCTACAGGAAACCGCGGCCGCCGCCCGTCCCGGACAGGAACGCCGCATCCAGCAGATCATCCACAGTGGCCTCGCCGCCGGACTCAAAAGGCCCCTCCATGCATCCGGGAGGCGCCCATGACTTCGCCCCGACCCGAAGCCCTCTTCGAATTCAACCCCGAAGCCGTCGCCGCCCAGATCCGAGCCCAGACCCCCACTGCCGTACCGCGCCCCGCCCAGACCGAAGCCCACCCGACCCCGCCCGGCGAAGCGACCGCGAACGGGCTGCTGCCCGATACCCTCTCCGACCGCGGCAACGCCAAGCTCTTCGTCAAGCTGTACGCCAACGATTACCGGCACGTCCCCGGTATCGGCTGGTACCGCTGGGACACCACTCGCTGGCAGATCGACGAAGACGACACCGTCCTGTGGGCTGCTGGCGACCTCGCCGAGAACATCGCCACCCACGACCCCCGCGGTGTGTTCACCACCACCGCCCTGCAACAGCACCGCCGCCGCGCCCTGTCCACCACGGGCATCAACGCCCTCCTCACCCAGGCCAAATCCGCCCCAGGGATGGTCCTCAACGCGGCCCTGCTGGACGCCGACCCCTACGCCCTGTGCACTCCCGACGGTGTCGTCGACCTGCGCACGGGCCTCATCAAGATCCCCGACCCGAACAAGGACTTCCACTCCCGCTCCACCACCGTCGGCCCCCAGCTTTTGCCCACCCCGCGCTGGGTACGCTTCCTGACCGACACCTTCGGTGACGACACCGAAGGCCAGGAGATGATCTCCTACCTGCAACTCCTGCTCGGCTACTCCGTCACCGGCGACGTCGGCGGCCAAGTTCTGCCCTTCCTCTTCGGTTCCGGCAAGAACGGCAAATCCGTCCTACTGGACGTCCTGATGAAACTCCTCGGTGACTATGCCGACGCCGCCCCGCCCGGCTTCCTCATGGCCCGCCCCTACGAAGGCCACCCCACCGACCTCGCCGAACTCCACGGCCGCCGCGTCATCGTCTGCTCCGAAGTCAAGCCCGGCGACAAATTCGACGAAGCCCGCGTCAAACTCCTCACCGGCGGCGACCGCATCAAAGCCCGCCGCATGCGCCAGGATTTCTTCAGTTTCGCCCCCACCCACAAACTCTGGCTCCTGGGCAACCACCGCCCCGAAGTCGGCACCGGCGGCTTCGCGTTCTGGCGCCGCATGCGCCTGATCCCCTTCGAACGAGTCGTCCCCGATCACCGCAAAATCGACAATCTCGCCGACATCCTCGTTACCGAAGAAGGCCCCGGCATCCTCGGCTGGCTCATTGACGGCGCCCGCCGCTACCTCGCCGGCGACCGCGACCTCACCGGCCCCGAACGCGTACGCATCGCCACCACCGCCTACGCCGAGACCGAGGACCACACCGGCCGCTTCTACGAGGAATGCTGCACCCTCAGCCCTGACCTACGCGCCGAACAGACCGCGCTCTACGCCGCCTACAAAACCTGGTGCCACAATGAAGGAGCACCCGTCATGTCCTCCCGCGCGTTCGCCTCCCGCACCAGGGAACTCGTGGGACTGGCCTCGCCCAAAGAAATGATCCTGTCCAACCAGCGCAAGCACTACCCGGGCATCGGACTGCTCACCGACGACGAAAGGGACGCCGGCCGATGAGTTCCCTGATCACCGAGGACGAGATCAGCCACGAAACCGACCTGGTCTGGCTCGAAGACATCAACCAGCTCGACTACGTCCGCCAAAGCCTGGACCGGCTACCCACCCGCAAAGGCAAACCCGCCTACCACCGCGACGGCCGCATGATTGGCTACGCCCTCCTCGGCCCCGACGCCAAAGCCTCCCGCGCCTCCGGCACCTTCCGCCGACGCGTCTTTTGGCTGCTACCCCACGACCGCGACAGCCAGCCCAACGGCCTGTACGCCAAAAGCGCGCCCGCCGAAGCCATCGATCCCCGAACCCTCGCCGCACGCGTCAAGGGCTACAAAACCGAACGCTCCGAAGGCGGCCCGCCCTCCACCGCCATGCAGGAACTCGGCATAACTCTCCCCCTGTGACGCTGCCCGCTCACCATCAGCCGAACCGGGCCCCGCACAGCCGTACAGTCCGGGAACCAACGACACCGTCCGCTTATCGGCACAGCTCCCGCACCCGGACTGTAAAAGCCGTTGTGACGTTGTTGGGTGTGTGGCTGCCTGATGGCGTGTGGGGGCGTGGTGGGTTGGGGAGCCGGGCCTGTGGTCAGGCGGTGGCGGCAAGGCCGGCGGTGCCGGTGATCTGGTCCCAGATCGTGAAGCGGGTGCTCGTCTCGGCGCGGTGGGTGGTGGTGGTCATCAGGTGTCGGCGGGGGCGGAAGTGGGGCGGGATGCCGCTGAACGCGGACAGCAACCGCTGGGCTGCGCCCCTGGAGCGGAAAGCCTTTCATCGCGCGTTCGCGCTGCCTGGTGGGCTGGTGGCTGTTGTCCGCCGTGTTGTTCGGGCCCTTGTGGGAGCCGGTGCTCGACGGTAGGGCATGGCCTCGCGGTGGGCCGCTCGGCAGGAGCGGAGCTTGCCGGTGACCAGAACCCGCGGCACCGCACCGGTCTTCTTCAGCGGGCGGCGCGGGAAGCGCCTGGCCGCGGTCTTGTCCCGGCGGTTGTGCACGAGGATGTCCAAGATCGTTCCCGTCCTGGTCGACGGCCCGCCACAGGTACTTCCGCTCCCCGTTGACGCTGATGAAGGCCTCATTCAGATGCCACTTGTCGCCAGGCTGCGGGTGCCGACGGCGCAAGGAGTTCGCGTAGGCCTGGCCGAACTTCAGGCACCAGCGGCGGATGCTTTCACAGGAGGCGATGACACCCCGCTCGAGCATCAGCTCCTCGACCTCGCGGAAGCTGAGCGGGAACCCGAAGTACAGCCACGCGCAATGAGAGATGATCTCCACCGGGTACCGGTGCCCCCTGCACGACGGCAACGCGCTCTCCACGACAAGACCCTCCCGAGCATGATCACCCCATGCGATCAGCCAACGTGACAGCACCCCCGGATGTTCTACTCGGTGCGTGAGTACCGGGGCCGCAAGGGCGAGCCGAAGGGCATCGGCTGGCGCGACCTGCGCGACCTGCTGGTCAGGGCCCACATCCAGCTCGGGGGTCCGATCGTGCTCGTGTGGGACAACCTGCGTATGCACCTGGTCGAACCGCTGCGCGAGTTCATCGCCGACCATGCGGACTGGCTCACCGTTTTCCAACTTCCGAGTTACTCGCCGGACTTGAATCCACAAGAGGGTCTCTGGTCGCTGGTCAAGCGCGATATCGGCAACCTCGCCGCAGCCGACCTCGGCCAGATCACCCGTGCCGTCAAGCGCAGGCTCAAGCAGATCCAGTACCACCCCGAGCTGGTCGATGGCTGTCTGGCTGGCATCGACTTGATCATGGATGGCTGACCAAGGGCGGAGTTCGCTGCTGGCTCATGCATCCCAGTCCTCGTAGTCCCCCATCGCCACGTCGTCGCAGAACGTCTCCCAGAATCCGTTGTGCGCGAGAGTTGCCTCGTCGATGCCGGAGATGAGATCCCGAAGCTCTTCCGCCACCACCTCGTACCTGTCCTCATCGCTGGCCGCATAGAACGGGAAGCGCGCGATCACCGCGGCCACGCATTGGTTGAAGGAGCCGAGATCGCTGTTCACGAGACGGGGAGCCCTCGCTGAATCGATCTTGGGAATCTGCACCACGTGACCAGTGGCAACGTCGACGGCGATGCGTCCGAACAGGCCACTCGTCGCGATGGCGACCAGCCCCCGCTCACCGATCCCCTCAAGGAACACCGTCTCACTCAGCGGCCGGTACTCGTATCCGATCAACCCGGCCGGAATGCCGGTCTCACCGAGATCGACAGCAATCCGGGCGGACACCTCGGGCGGAGCCTCAACATGGATCAAGACGAACTCGGGCTTCGGCAACTGCGGCAGAGGTTGGCTCACGGGGAGATCTTCTCCCCCTGGAGTGCCCAGGCAACACCGTAGGCCCGCGAGACGGGCGGCCCTTTTCGGGCGACCGCTCCCGACATCACCCAATCAAGTTCAATACCAGCTCACGGTCGCCCGCCAGCATCTGCGGGCGGCAGTCCACCTCCTGGACTGGCTCGAAGAACACAATGAACCGCCCCGGGTTCGGTAGAGATCTCAGATTGTGGGTGTGACCTGTGGTTTCGTGAGTTCCGTGTAGTAGTTGGTCTCGTACTCAACGGGTGGGACGTGGCCTATCTCACCGTGCAGGCGTCGGTGGCGGTAGCAGTCGACCCACTCGGCGGTGGCCAGCTCGACCTGGGAGAGTGTCTTCCAGGGTCGCTGTGGCTTGATCAACTCGGTTTTGAACAGGCCGATCGTGTTCTCCATCAGGGCGTTGTCGTAGGCGTCGCCGACGGAGCCGATCGAGGCCGCGATGCCGGCCGCGTCGAGGTGTTCGGCCAGCTTGAAACTGGTGTATTGGCTGCCCGCATCGCTGTGGTGTATCAACTCGCCCCGAATGTGGGGGCGTTCATCGCGGTCGCGCTGCCACAGCGCCATCTCCAGAGCGTCCAGGACGAGCTGGGTCTCCTTCGACGTCGCGGCGGACCAGCCGACGATACGGCGGGAGAAGGTGTCCACGACGAAGGCGACGTAGACCACCCCGGCCCAGGTCGCCACGTGCGTGAAATCCGCGACCCAGCAGCGGTTCGGTGCCGTGGCGACGAAGTCGCGGTCCACCCGGTCCGGTGCCCGCCCGGCTTGCTGGTCCGGGACCGTAGTGATGACCTTCTTGCCGCGGACGGCGCCGGCGATGCCCAGCTCGCGCATCAGCCGCTCCACGGTGCAGCGGGCCACCTCATGACCCTGCCGGTTCAGTTCCCGCCAGATCTTCCGTGCCCCGTAGACACGGTAGTTGTCGGTGTAGACCTGCCGGATCAGCTCCTTGAGTTCCGTGTCCCGCACGGTACGAGCGGACGGGGCGGCCAGTCGTTTCTTGTAGGCGTAGTAGGTGGAAAGGGCGATCTTGCAGTCGTGCTCGGTGAGCGTCCTGCAGATCGGCTCGACCCCGCCGAAGCGGTCCCGGTGCTCGCCGATGAACGCTACGAGCGCAGGTGTGGCCGGTCGAGCTCGGCCGCGAAGAAACTCGCCGCCGCCTTCAGGATCTCGTTCGCCCGCTTCAGCTCGGCGATCTCCTTCTTCAGCGCCTTGAGCTGGACCGATTCCTCCGTCGTCGTCCCCGGCCGTGTCCCCGCGTCGATCTCCTGCTGCTTCAGCCAGTTCCGCAGTGTCTCGCGGGAGCCGATGCCGAGCTTGTCGGTGACCGCCTGCAGGGCGGCCGTCTCGTTCGGGTAGTCGTCGCGCACCTCGGCGACCATGCGCACCGCACGACGGCGGAGCTCAAGCGGGTAACGGGAAGGTCGTGCCATGACTCGATCCTTTCATGAAATCGAGTCTCTATTCGAACCGGGGCGGTTCAACCTCACCCTGGCCACCTGCCGCCAGGCCGACCTTGAACGCTGGATGACCGGCGACGACGCCCGCCACCGCCGGGAGGCAGGCCACTTCGTGCGCTGGGCCCTGGCCCAGAAGATCGCCCGCGATCTCAGCTTCCCGGCCGAGCGATGGAACGGTCCCTCCCAGGCGATGGACGACAAGGCCCGCTGGGACACCGCCCGCCGCCTGCTGCACGACGACGCCCTCAAGTCCGAAGATCGCTTTGCCGGGTTGCTGTTGCTCCTCTATGCCCAGTGGCCCGCGGCGATCTCCCGCCTCACCGTCGACCACATTGAGGAGACGGACGGAGCCGTCCGCATCCGCCTTGGCGCCGTCCCGGTCGAGCTTCCCGCACCCGTCGCTGACCTGGCCCTGCAACAGGTCGCTGTTCGCCGCAGCCATGCTGTCCTCGGTCGGACAGAGTCACCCTGGCTCTTTCCCGGCGGTCAGCCCGGCCGTCCGATCAGTGCCTGGGCCATGGGCGAACGACTCCGCAAACTCGGCATCCGCCTCGCGGAAGCCCGCTCGACCGCGCTGTTCCAGCTCGCCACCGAGCTGCCCGCCGCCGTCCTCGCCCGCACCCTCGGCATCGACATCACCGTCGCCGTCAAATGGCAGCGAGCCGCCGCCGGGGACTGGGGCGCCTACGCGGCCGGGGTCAGCCGCCGCCATCATGACGTCTGAATCCAAAGGCAAGGGAGCAACACAGATGCTGTTACGTGATGTTGAGTACGGCGACGTCGACGCCTACGTCCAGATGCGATGCGACCCGGTCATGATGGCCGAGCTGGGCGGGCCGCTGCCTTGCGAGGGCATGGAGGCGAAGGTCCAGCGTGATGTTCAACGGGTGGCAGCGGACACCGGCTGGACAAAGATGATCGTGCTCGATGAGGCCGAGCCGGACGTGGTCGCAGGCACCGTGACCTTGTGGCCCCACGACGCAGACGGCGAGCGCATCTCCGAGATCGGCTGGATGGTGCTGCCGGAGTACCAGGGACGGGGACTCGGAAAGCAGGGCGTCCGCACGCTGCTAGAGCTGGCCCGCGACGACGGCCGGTGGGGACTGATCCACGCATTCCCCGCAACAACCAACGCCCCGTCCAACAGCATCTGCCGCGCCCTCGGCTTCCGATTCCTGGGCAAGCAAGACGTGCCCTTCGCCGGTCGAGTCCTGCACACCAACCACTGGGCTATCGACCCTCGCACCGACCTGACCTAATACATGTCGGCAGCACCCCGGGGACCCACGCGGAGCCCCGAGGGCGGGAGGCATTCAGAGAGTTCCAATACCCGACTCCACCATTAGCCATCTACCCGGCGGACGCCATCGAAGCCCACCGCGCGTTCATCGCCGTCGTCGATCGCTTCGCCCCAGCGAGGAATACCGGACGGGACTGCTGCACGGATAGGTGACACCTGACCTGGCTTGCTGAGAGGCGGCCTGGAAGGATGTCGCAGTGCCCAAGCCGTATCCGAAGGAGTTCCGCGAGGACATCGTGCGGGTCGCGCGTAACCGCGAGCCCGGCGTCACGCTGGAACAGATCGCCGCCGACTTCGGCGTCCGCCCGATCACTCTGTCGAAGTGGCTGCGCCGTGCCGACACCGACGAGGGCGCCAGGCCGGCAGCGGCGTCGGGTGAGTCGGCCCAGCTGCGCGAGGCCCGCAAGCGCATCCGGCTGCTGGAGCAGGAGAACGAGGTCCTCAGAAGGGCAGCGGCGTATCTATCGCAGGCGAACCTGCCGGCAAAATGATGTACCCGCTCGTCCGCGAGCTGGCCGTCGCCGCTGCCCCTCACCGGGTGCCGGTGGCGGTGACGTGCCGGGTGCTCGGGCTGGCCCGCCAGCCCTACTACCGGTGGCTGACCAGACCGGTCACCGACGCCGAGATGGCCGAGGCATACCGGGCCAACGCCCTGTTCGACGCGCACCGCGACGATCCAGAGTTCGGCCACCGCTTCCTGCTCGACGAGGCCCGCGCCGCCGGCGAGGCGATGGCCGAGCGGACCGCCTGGCGGATCTGCCGGGACAACGGCTGGTGGAGCGCCTTCGGCAAGCGAAGAGGCCGCGGCAAGAACGCCAAAGCCGGGCCACCGGTCCACGATGACCTGGTGCGGCGGAACTTCACCACCGACGGGCCGAACCGGTTGTGGCTGACAGACATCACCGAGCACCCAACCGGCGAGGGCAAGCTGTATCTGTGTGCCATCAAGGACGTGTACTCCGGCCGCATCGTGGGCTATTCCATCGACGCCCGAATGAAATCCAGCCTCGCGGTGAGAGCCCTTGAATCCGCAGTGGCCCGTCGCGGCCAGGTCGCCGGATGCATTGTTCATTCCGACCGCGGGTCGCAGTTCCGCTCACGGAAGTTCGTGTCCGTTGTCGTACGTCACAACATGGTCGGCTCCATGGGCCGGGTCGGTGCGGCCGGCGACAACGCGGCCATGGAGAGCTTCTTCGCGCTGCTGCAGAAGAACGTCCTCGACCGCCGTGCCTGGGCCACCCGCCAGGAACTGCGGATCGCGATCGTCACCTGGATCGAGCGCACCTACCACCGACGCCGGCGTCAAAGACGCCTGGCCCGATTGACCCCCGTCGAGTACGAGACCATCATGACCCCAGCCGCAGCCTTGGCTGCATAAACCCCGCTGTCACCCGATCATGCAGCAGTCCCGACCCCGACGAACGAGGAGTGGGACGCCTTCCTCGCTCACTTCGAGAAGCGCAAGCTCTCCTAGGGAACCTGCGCTCGGGCCTTCGGAACGTCGTGCATCCACGAGCACGCTTGCGTCCGATGTTCGCTCCTCCGGCCCGAGCCGTTCCAGCGAGACCGTCTGATCGAGATCCGCGACAACCTGCTCGACCGGATCGCCGAAGCTCAGCACGAAGGCTGGCTCGGAGAGGTCGAGGGCCTGGAGATCAGCCTGGCCGGCGCCGAGGAGAAGCTGACCCATGCCGCCCTCAAACCCTCAGTCATCCACCTGGGCCTGCCCACCTTCGGCGAGATCGCCGCACGAGCCACCTGATCCCGGCTCCGCCAGGCGACTGGCGGAGCCGCTCAAGGTTGACGACGCGCGAGGATGATCCCTCCCAACTTGCTCTCGGCCGAGGTGAGAGTCTTGTGCGTCTCGACGGAGAAGCCAGCTTCGTTAAGCCACGCAATCGTCTGGTCATGCTGCCGGCGATGGACATAGACCTTCATCGGGTGCCCGCCATAGCCCTCAGTCTTCAACCGCGACTCATCGCCGACATGGAAGCTGAGCAGCAACAGCCCACCAGGCCGAAGCACTCGACGGAAGTGCGCAAGAACCGAGCTGATCTCGTCGTCAGGAATGTGAATCAGTGAGTACCAGGCGACCAGCCCAGTCACCGAGGCGTCGTCCAAGGTCAGGTCCGTCATGGAACCGAGATCGAACCGCACCCCAGGGTGGTGGCGACGGGCCACATCGATCATCCCCGGTGACAGATCGATGCCGAACGCGTCCAGGCCCAGCTCCCGCAGGTGGCCTGTGATCCTGCCTGTCCCGCACCCCACGTCCGCGACCAGCCCGCCGCCTTGGGCACGCACCAGGTCGGCAAACAAGGCCAAGATCGCACGTTCTTCCGGCGATTCGTCCAAAATATGACGTGTCAGCTCTGCGTAACTTGCAGCGACGGTGTCATAAGACGTCCGCGTATCCGCCAGCCAGTCACCTGCGCTCAGTCCCATCTCCACCGACCGAAGACTACCCAAGTCATCAATCTGCGTGACGACTTAGTACTCCAGCAGCGGTTCGTGGCCTGAGGTGCGTTTTCGGTAGTGGCAGCGGCGGGCGATGGCCTGGCGGTGTCTTCTCCAGGCGGACCAGTTCAGTGCGTGGGTGATGGGATCGCGGTCGGCTCGTGGGTGGGGCAGGAGAGTGTCCAGGAGCCGCCGGATCTCTGCCACGGTGAGCGGGACGGTGGCTGATCCGTTTCTGCAGCCCCCTTTGCCTCCCCGCCGGCCTGGGCTTGTGCTGCGAGTGCGGCCAAGACGGCGTGGGCGAGCATGGCCAGGGTGATGTGCCGATACCAGCCGACATAGCGGCGGACTTCGTACTCGTCCAGGCCGCACTCGTTCTTCGCGGCCTGGAAGCACTCCTCGATCGCCCAGCGGGAGCCGGCGATGCGGACCAGCTCGGCGATCTCGACACCCACGGGTGCGTAGGCCAGGTAGTAGGCCACATCTTCGGGGTCGGACAGGCTGCGGCGGGCCATCACCCACCGGTGATGGGTCGGCGGATCCGGATCGAAGATGATGTTGGCGGGCAACTTGGCCCCGGCCCAGTCGTAGATCCGCGGGCCCTTCGCCCCATCGCCGCAGGACAGCCGCTGCCAGGCATCATCGGGTGCTTCATCGATGAGATGGTCGATGCGCCAGATGCCGGCCAGGGACTTGATCTGCTGGGACTTGGGCACCGCCACCACGTAGCCGACGCCCGTCTGCTCGAGCAGGCGGCGGAAGTGCCAGTCCTGCCCGTAGGCCTCATCCGCGGTCACCCACGACGCCGGCAGGCCGGCGGCCAGGCAGCGGCGGACGATGTCCCGGGCCAGTTCCCCCTTGGTCGCAAAGCCTCGCCCGTCGGGGATCTTGGCCGCCCGGCAGCGGTCACGGTCGGACGTCCAGGCTTTGGGCAGGTAGAGCTCCCGGTCCACCAAGGCCCGGCCTGAGCTGGTGGCGTAGGCGGCGAACACGCCGATCTGACAGTTGTCGATCTTTCCTGAGGTGCCGGTGTACTGCCGACTGACCCCGGCTGAGGTGGTGCCCTTCTTGATGAATCCCGTGTCGTCGATGATCAGCACACCGCCCGGTCCGAGCCGTTCGGCGACGTAGGCACGGACGTCGTCACGCAGGGCGTCCGCGTCCCAGACACTGCTGTTCAGCAGCCGCTGAAAGCCGTCCGGAGTGCGGTGACCTGCCCATTCCGCAAGCTGCCAGCCGTTCTTGCGTGTCGCCCGCCCCAGCAGACCACGGACGTAGTCCCGCATCCGCCACCGCAGATCCGCCCGAGTGAACCTGCCCGCCACCCGAGCGAACACCAACTCCAACTCGCCGGCCCAGCAAGCGGCTTCACTCATCCCCTCCATACCAGGACAACGACAACCACCAGCTCAGGACACGAACCGCTGCTGGAGTACTAATGCCAGCGCGCCACGGCCTGCGGGTCCTGCTCGAGGGCCCGTTTGTCCGGACGCTGGAAGGACAGCCCCCAACGCCTGAGGTACTTGCCCACCCCCACCTCGGTCAGCCGCACCCGGTACAGCTTCGCGATCAGCTCGCCCACCAGCCGCCGCGTCCACAGCTGTCCGCTCAGTCCCACGTCACAGGGCCGGTGATCGAAGACCGCCTGCCGCACCGCGTCCTGCCCGGCCTCCCCGAGCACCTGGTGCACCCCGACCGGCTTGCCCCGCGGCCGCATGACCAGCGCCCCACGGCCACCGGCCTGCCACTTCACCCACCACCCGTCGACCGCCTTCAGCGACACCCCGAAGACCGCCGCCACATCCTCACAGTCCCCGCCCCGCCACCAACGCGGCCACCGCCCGCAACCGCAGGGCCTCCTGCGCCGACGGCGACAGATGCCGCGCGTCCCCCACCAGATCGTTCACACACCACCAACGACCCAGAACCCAAACCGTTTCGCATCAATAAGCCGGAGCGGCCCGCCTCGGCTGGTGGGGTTTCGGGCATACGCAGTCGGTGGAGCCTGCCTTGCACCGCAGCATAGAGCCGCATGTCACCTCGACATGCGGCTCTATGCAGGTAACGCGCCGAAACTCTGGTCGGCCTTCATCCTGCGTCCGATTGCTCCACTTCGGAAAAGAGCGGTATGGGCTCTGCTGGGGAGGGCAGCGACTTCGCGCTTCTCAGTCGTTCGAGAAGGGCTGGAGTCACATGCCTATAGGCGGCCGGGTCGACGGGGGCGAGCCAGTGTGCTGCGCGGATCCGGGGTTTGATGTTGAGGCCGAGGTCGCTCAGCACCTCGTCGACGTTGTGGATGGAGAACGGGATGATCTTCGTGTTGTGGCAGTGGTGCCCGTCGGTCACGGTGTCCATGAACGCTACTTGCTCGGTGATCGCCCGGCGCATTTCCGGGGCGGACGGCAGGTTCACCGTGCCTGCGAGGTCGGCGGCGATCCACAGAGCGGCCATCTCGGCGTTGAGTGGGCTGAAAAACGACGAGTTGTACCCGTTGAAGTACAGGCCGGGGATGTCGACGGGCAGGATCTGGCGGTACAGCAGGAAGTTCCCGCGCTCGTCGAGCAGTCGCCGCTGCACATCCTCGGTCAGAAACGGCACGCCTTGGCGGAAGCCGGTCGCACAGACGATCAGGTCGGCCGGCAGTTTCGTACCGTCGTTGAGTTCGGCCTGGCCGGTGGACAGCCGGACAATGGTACGGTCGCGACGGACTGCGATGGTGCCGTCGGTGACGCCTTCGAAGAACCCTTCCGTCGCCAGGCCGATCGCGCCACGGACGATGTCCTCCATGTGCCCGGCAGGCACCAGCCCGTGCTTGCGCAGGCCGAACTGCCGCACCGAAACCGAGCCGACCGAGTTGAGCATCGCGCGCCGGAGACGGTTTCCCGCGCCGTGCAGGAACTTCTCGAATCCCCGCAAGCGGCGGTAGGGGAACAGGGCTTCGCCGAGCCGGGTCAGCATGAGCATTTTGAAGTTGAGGATGCCGCCGATCTTGCGCGGCAACTTCCACAGCATCTGCCGGGCGATGACATCGGTGCTCGCCGCGACACGGCTGATCGCCACGGCGACGTCGCACGCGGACTTGCCGTAACCCACGACCAGCACGTGTTTGCCGCGGGCGTCCTCGACATCGTGGAAGTCGGACCCCGCGTAGAGCCGGCCGCCGGCAGCGGTGAACTCATCGAGCCCGGGATAATGGGGGATGGCCGGTTCGCAGAACACGCCGTTGGCGACGACCAGGCGGTCGAACATCTCGGCGCCGTCCTGGGTCGTGACGGTCCAGTGTCCGGAGTCCGTGGCGTGGGCCGCGGTCACCTCTGTGTTCAACCGCAGGGTTTTGTCCACGCCGAATTTCGCCGCGTAGGCTTCCAGATAGGACTGGACCTGCGCGCCGGTCGGCCACTCCGAGAAATCCTTGGGCATGGGGAAATCCGACAGGGAGTACTGAGCCATGGGGCTCTGGGTGGTCAGCCCGGGATAGCGCCGGGTGCGGCTCCACACCCCGCCCACGTCCGGTGTTCTGTCGAACACGGTGACCTCGTGTCCCGCCTGCAGCAGCACTTTCGCGGTGCACAGGCCCGCCACGCCTGCCCCGATAATGGCGATCCTCATCGTCACCGCACCTCGGGAGGCAGTTGCAGCTCGATGCCGAAGTCGGCCATGATTTTTTTCATTACGGTGATGTCCTTCGGGCCCGGTGGCATGTCGGCCAGTGCCTGGTAGTACCGCTCCAGCCCAGCCGGGGAGACGACGGAGATCACGCGCGATTCTTGTTTGTAGGGGTTACGGAACGCATGTACGACGTCGCGCGGCAGGAACAGGTAGTCGCCGTGTTCCAGTACGAAGTCCTTGCCGCCGAGGTGGACGTCGAGCCGCCCGGAGAGACAGATGAACGACTCGTCCTCACGCGTATGCACGTGTGGAGGCGGACCGTCGGTCTCTGGCGGGATCGCATACTCGAACAAGGAGTACGCATCCCGAGTGGACTTGCCGTCGGTCTTCTTCGTGATGCCAAGGCCGATAGCGCCGATCTGGGGCCCCTCCCTCGAAGGGAGCATGTATCCGCCGCCGAGAGTCATCATCGTCTCCTCACTCCTGGTCGGCTCAGTGTGAAGTCCAAGCTGAACATCGGGCAATCGTTGATCCCGCTCAGCGGGACATGTGTTTCAGCGGCGTGTCGAGTAGGCCCGGGATGCCGCCGCGGCGGCGAGGCGGACAGCCGGGCCGATGCGGTCGGCGCGCACCGACTTGCTGGGACCGGTGACCGACAGCGCTGCCACACACTTTCCCAGCGGGTCAAAGATCGGGGCGGCCACGCAGCTGATCCCTATGTTGCCCTCTTCACGGTCGACCGCCCAGCCCCGGTCGGGGATCGCGGTTAGCTCCCGCAGGACGGCTACGGCGCTGGTGAGAGTACGGGGCGTGCGCGGCGGCAGGCCGGCAGCGAGCACCGCCTCGACCGTCGCGGCGTCGGAGTAGGCGAGGATCGCGCGACCGAGCGCTGAACAGTAGGCGGGGATGGTACCGCCGGTCTGCGACAGCATCGGCATCGGCAGGTGCCCGCTGATTCTTTCGACGACCAGGATCTGAGTGCCGTCGAGGACCCCGAGTTGCACGGTGGTGTGGGCGGCATGGTGGAGGTCCTGAAGGAACGGCAGCACCGCTTCTCGCAGCTCGTGCCGGATCGGGGCGAGGCTGGAAATCTCGAACAGCCGGTTGCCGATGCGGTAGCGCTCGCCGGGTTTGTCCAGCCATCCCAGTCTGATCATCTTGTCGGCCGTACGGTGCGTGGTCGAGCGCGGCAGCCCGGACCGCTGTACGAGAGCGGCCAGGGTCAGTTCTCGGTGCGTGGTGTTGAAGGCGCCCAGGATCGCCGCTGCCCGGTCAAGGCCGCCCATGCTGCCAGAAGCGGTGTCCCGCTCTGTGGGACTCATTCTTGGTTCTGCGAAGTCATGGGAGCCAGAGTAATCCCCATACGACAGCCGAGGAGGTCACCATTTCCAGTTCCAGTCGGATCGCACTCGTCGGTGGTGGTGCGAGCGGCATCGGGTACGCGACGGCCGACCAGCTTGCCTCGGCGGGCCACGGGGTAGTCCTCGCCGGACGCAGTGCCGAAACCCTGGAGGCTGCCGCGGCACGACTGCGTGAGCGCACGGGGGCGGTGGTGGGCACACTCGTGCACGACATCGCCGACCCGGACCTAGCTGAGAGAGCCGTCGCACAGGTCGAAGCCCGGTACGGCAGGCTCGACATCATGGTGCTCAACGCGGGTGGACCACCGCCCGGCCGCATTCTCGACGTCGACGACAAAGGCTGGCTGGAGGCCATCGACCTGCTTCTGCTGGGGCCGCTGCGGCTGGCACGGCTGGCCCTGCCTCGAATGGGGCAACGAGGCTTCGGGCGTGTGGTGTTCGTGACCTCCACAGCGGTCCGGCAACCGCAGCCCGACCTCGCCACCTCGGTGGTCCTGCGGGCGGCGGTGACCGCGGCGGCGAAGCTGCTGTCGCGCGAGTTCGCGGCCAACGGCGTGACGGTCAACTGCGTCGCGCCCGGTGCGACCGCCACCGAACGGCGTCGGCAAATTCTCACTGCCCGGGCTCGCACGACTGGGGGCGAGTATGCGGCCGCCGACGCAGCCGACGCGGCGTCGATCCCAGCCGGGCGGGCCGGTGAGCCGGCGGAGATCGGTGCGGCCATCGCCTTTCTCGCCTCGGAGGCGGCGAGCTATGTGAACGGGACCGTGCTCACGGTCGACGGCGGACGAACGGAGACCCTCTGATGGCACTGTCCGGATCAGATTTCAGCTTGCCCGAGTTCCTCGGTGCGATCTCGGATACGGTACGGCCGGTTTCCGCCGCACCGATCGTGGTCCACGCTGAGGAGCTGGAAGACCTTCCAGCAGGTCAGGTGCACAACCCGAGCAAGATCGCCATCGCGGGGAAGCTGCCCACGACTACGTTCGAGATCTTCCGACAGATCATTCCGCCGGGCTTGAGCACCGATATGCAGCGCCACCATCACGAGACCGTGCACTTCGTCATCTCCGGAAACGGACACACCGACCTCGAGGACGAGACGGAACCCTGGTCGACCGGCGACTTCATCTACACCCCACCCTGGACGTGGCACCGGCACTACAACGACTCTCCGGACCGACCGGTCGAATTCCTGACCATTGAGAACTCCCGTCTGCTCGCCGTCTTCGGTCTCGGGCGGCGGCAGAGCGCCGGCCTTGCGACGGTCGACGAGGCTCGAGCAAAGTTCGAAGGAGGCCTGGCATGACCCAACTGCCCGAGCACATCAGCATCTGGGCCGAGCTATCCGATGTGGACCATGAGCTGCGGCATGTCGACGTGGACGGTGTCCGCACCCGGGTCCTGCGCGCCGGCGGGGGCCCGGACCTGATCCTGCTGCACGGGACCGGTGGGCATCTGGAGGCATACGCCCGGGACATCGCGGGGCTGGCAGCGGACTTCCGGGTCACCGCCTACGACATGGTCGGGCACGGCTGGTCGGACCTGCCGGACCGGCCGTACACCATCGACGTGCTCTCGGACCACCTTATCGGCCTGATGGACGTACTCGGCATAGAAACAGCACACCTGTCGGGCGAATCGCTCGGTGGCTGGGTCGCGGCGTGGACGGCGGCGCACCAGCCGGGCCGGGTGGCGCGGCTCGTTCTCAACACCCCCGGCAACATCGCGAACAAGCCTGATGTGATGAGGCGGCTCAAGGCAAGTACCCGAGCCGCCGTGCAGGATCCCAGCGACGAGACCGTCCGCCAACGGGTGGAGTTCCTGTTCCACCACAAGGAGATGGTGACCGACGAGCTGGTGAACCTGCGCCGTGCCGTCTACAGCAGGCCGGGGTTCGTGCAGGCCATCGAGAACACGCTCGTGCTGCAGGATCCCGAGGTGCGCAAGGCGTTCGCGTGGGACCCGCCCTGGGTCGGCCTGATCACCGCGCCGACCCTGTTGCTGTGGACCGACAACGATCCCACCGGCGGCCTTGACGAGGCCGCGCTCCTGCTGGACTGGTTGCCCAACGCACGGCTGCACGTGATCAAGGACGCCGGTCATTGGCCTCAGTGGGAGAAGCCCGCCGAGTACCTGAGTACCCATCGCGACTTCCTGTTGCTCGACAAGGAGCAGGCGTGAGCGAGATCGTCGGTCTTGTCGCGATGTCCCACTCGCCGTTCGCCACGCTGCTCCCGCCCAACGGCCCGCCAGAGCCGGGCGGCCGGTTCCTCGCGGATGCCGCCAGGGTCGGCGAGGCCGTCAAGCGCCTTGCTCCGGACGCTGTCGTCGTGGTGGGCCCGGATCACTTCCACGCGAACTTCTACGACGTCATGCCCCCGTTCGTACTCGGGGTCGAAGAAACCCTCGGATTCGGCGACTTCGGCAGCCGTGAGGGTTCGCTTCCGGTCGCCACGAAGTTGGCGTGGTCCTTGCGCGACCACCTCTCGGACGCCGGGTTCGACCTGTCGCTGTCCTACTCATTGACGGTGGACCACGGTCTCGTGCAGAGCTACGGCATGGTCACCGATGCACCGCTGGTGCCCCTGGTCGTCAATACGGCGGCGCCGCCGCTCCCGAGCATGGGCCGGTGCGTCGAACTGGGCGAAGCGCTGGGCAAGGCGATTCGCGGTGCGGACTTCGCCGGACGTGTGCTGATCGTGGCCAGCGGCGGTCTGTCACATTGGCTGCCGCCGAACGACCCCCGCGACCCCGCTGTGCAAGGGGAACGGCGCGCAGCGATGATCCATGGCCGAAAGAATGTCCGCGAGTTCGCCGCGGCCCGCGAACCGCGGGTACGGGCGATGGGCGGCGACCCGAACGGCAGGGTCAACGCGGACTGGGACCAGTGGTTCCTCGACCGGTTGCGCGAGGGTGACCTGACGTCGATCGTGGCCTTGGGTGACGACGGTCTGGAGGAGAACGCCGGCTCGGGCGGGCATGAGATCCGGTCCTGGCTCATCGGACTGGCCGCCGTCGCCGAACCGCTGGTCTGGACTAGTTACGAGCCGGTGCGGGAGTGGATCACCGGTATGGGTATCGGCACCACCTTCGAGATCGCCTGACGATCCAGCAGCGAGGCGGCCGCCCGCCGCCTCGATGCTCGACCATGCCCCGTCCTGCCTTCCTCGTCCATGCCGGAGGTACCGCATGTCCGCGACTGACACCCGTTCGCCCCGAGCCATCTGGTGGTGCCCGTGAGCACCCGAACCTCCCCCGACGCGGTCCACGAGGTGGCTGACACCCTCGCGCGTGCGGCGCAAACCAGCACCCCGTGTCCTCCCGTACGCGATTGTCTGGGCGAAGGTGACATCGCCGCCGCTTACGCCGTTCAGCAGGTCAACATCCAGCGCCGCCTCGCTCAGGGCCACCGGGTGGTCGGCCGCAAAATCGGTCTGACATCGCCGTCCGTCCAGCGTCAACTCGGCATCGAGCAGCCGGACTACGGCGCCCTGCTGTCCGACATGGCGGTATTGGACGGCGACGTGATTCCGGCAGGCCGACTGCTGCAGCCTAAGATCGAAGCCGAGGTCGCCCTCGTCCTGGGCGGGGATCTGCCGCATGCGCAGAGCACGGTGGCCGACGTGCTGCGCGCCGTCGACTTCGCGCTGCCCGCCCTGGAGATCGTCGACAGCCGGATCGCCGACTGGGACATCGGCATCGTCGACACAGTAGCCGACAATGCCTCGTCGGGGCTCTTCGTGCTCGGCGCCTCGCCCATGCCGCTGACCGGCGTCGACCTGCGTTCCATGCGGATGACCCTCGTCAAGGGCGGGGAGAAGGTTTCACAGGGGCGTGGCAGCGACTGCCTGGGGGGACCGCTCAACGCCGCCGTGTGGCTCGCGTCGACCCTGGCCGAAGCGGGAGATCCGCTGCGCGCCGGTGACATCGTGCTGACCGGCGCGTTGGGGCCGATGGCGGACGCCTCGCCCGGTGACTCCTTCGAAGCCCGTATCTCCGACCTCGGCTCGGTACGAGTCAGCTTCGGTCCGCACGCCTTCGCAACTTTGGCAGAGGGAGATCACAAGTGAGCGGCAGCGATTCCAGCGTCCGCACGAAGATTGCCATCATCGGCTCGGGCAACATCGGCACCGACCTCATGATCAAAGTGTTGCGGCTCTCCGAGAGCCTGGAGACAGTGGCGATGGTAGGGCTCGACCCCAACTCGGACGGCCTGGCCCGGGCCCGCCGCCTCAAAATCGCCACCACGCACCAGGGTATCGAAGGCCTGCTGGCGATGGATGAGTTCACTGACGTCGACATCGTCTTCGACGCGACGTCGGCCCATGCCCACCAGCACCACGACGAGGTGCTGCGCCCTCTCGGCCGCACCCTCATCGACCTCACTCCGGCGGCCCTCGGCCCCTACGTGGTGCCCCCGGTCAACGGTGACGCCCACCTCGACGCCCCGAACGTCAACATGGTCACCTGCGGCGGTCAGGCGACCATCCCAGTGATCAGCGCGGTCTCGGCCGTCACCCCGGTGCACTACGGCGAGATCGTCGCCTCGATCGCCTCCCGCTCGGCCGGCCCCGGCACCCGGGCGAACATCGACGAGTTCACCGAGACCACCGCCTCCGCCATCGAGAGGGTCGGCGGCGCCGCCCGCGGCAAGGCCATCATCGTCCTCAATCCCGCCGAACCGCCGCTGATCATGCGTGACACCGTGCACTGCCTGGTCTCCGACTGCGACCGGGACGCCGTGCGGACCGCTGTGGAGCAGATGGCGGAGAGGGTCCGTGCGTACGTACCCGGCTACCGCCTCAAGCAGCACGTGCAGTTCGACGCTGTCGCGCCCGACGACCCCCTGCGCGGTCTGCTGCCCGCGGGAGCCGTAGACGACAAAGCGCTGAAGGTGTCTGTGTTCCTGGAAGTCGAGGGTGCCGCGCACTACCTCCCCTCGTACGCCGGAAATCTCGACATCATGACCTCGGCCGCTCTGCGTACCGCGGAACGCATGGCCGCACACCGCTCGTCCCTTGAAGGGGCAGTCCGATGACCACGCAGCACGACCGCACGCCCAGGCTGTATGTCCAGGACGTCACCCTGCGAGACGGAATGCACGCCGTGCGGCACCGCTACTCCGTCGAGCAGGCCCGCGCCATCGCCGCCGCCCTGGACGTGGCGGGGGTGGCCGCGATCGAGATCGCCCACGGCGACGGTCTGGCCGGTTCCAGCGTCACCTATGGGGTAGGCGCCCACACCGACTGGGAATGGATCGAGGCCGTCGTCGAGGCCACTGTCACGGCGGTGCCCACGACATTGCTCCTCCCCGGCATCGGCACTCTCCAGGACCTCAGGCAGGCCTACGCACTCGGCATCACCTCGGTGCGCATCGCGACCCACTGCACCGAAGCCGACATTTCCGCCCAGCACATCGCCGCCGCGCGGGAGCTGGGCATGGACGTCGCCGGTTTCCTGATGATGTCCCACCTGGCCGAGCCCGCCGAACTCGCGCGCCAGGCCAAGCTGATGGAGTCGTACGGCGCACACTGTGTCTACGTCACCGACTCCGGCGGCCGACTGACCATGGATGGCGTCCGCGACCGTTTGCGTGCCTACCGTGACGTGCTGGACCCGGCGACCGAGCTGGGCATTCATGCCCACCACAATCTCGCCCTCGGCGTAGCCAACACCGTCGTCGCCGTGGAGAACGGTGTCACCCGCGTGGACGCCTCTTTGGCCGGTCAGGGGGCGGGGGCCGGCAACTGCCCGCTGGAGGCGTTCGTCGCGGTGGCCGACCTGATGGGCTGGAAGCACGGCTGCGACCTGTTTCCGCTCATGGATGCCGCCGACGACCTGGTCCGTCCGCTCCAGGATCGCGAAGTGCGGGTGGACCGTGAAACGTTGACCTTGGGCTACGCGGGTGTGTACTCCAGTTTCCTGCGCCATGCCGAGGCCGCCGCCGAACGTCACGGACTGGACGCCCGCAGCATCCTCGTTGAGGTCGGGCGCCGAAAGATGGTCGGTGGTCAGGAAGACATGATCACCGATATCGCGCTGGACCTGATGGGGCGAAGTGCGAGGCACGCGGGGCAGTGAGCCGCCGAGAGGCGTAGTGACCTGGCGAGCATCACGCAGGTGGCGGCCCCACCGGGTTCGATTCTCCACATCCTCGACGACCATGGGGCACACTGCGATGAAGTGTTGCGCCGTCCTCGGACCACCGCCGTGAACGTGGGCGGCACCAGATTGGCGCTAAATCTCGGTGAGAGATTTTCCGGGACCGGCCAGGGACGAACTGGTGCCACAGCAGTGACACCAGGCGACTGCCGTGACGGTGTGCACCTGCCAGGAGAAGGCAAACTGCGGTTCACCGTGTTGGGCCCCGTGCGGGCCTGGCTCGCGGATTGCGAGCTGAATCTGGGATCCCCGCAGCGGCGGGCTGTACTGCTGTTGTGCGGAAAGCGCGTGGTCGCCGAGGAAGAACTGGTGGATGCGGTGTGGGGCGAGAATCCACCGCCCGCCGCAGTGTCCGTGTTGCGTACGTACGCGTCCCGGCTGCGCAAGGTACTGGAACCGGACCGCGGTCATGGCGAGCCTCCCCGCGTTCTTGTGTCGGTGGGCGGCGGGTACGTGCTGCGCATCCCCGACAGTGCGGTGGACGTGCGAGTGAACGAACAGCGTGCCGCCGAGGCCAGAAAGGCTTAGACCGTGTCCTATGTGGTGGGCTTGAGGAGTCGCTTGTAGCAGCAGAGGACTGCGGCAAGCCCCAGAAAGGCCAGGTAGTTGCGGGGATTGCGTTCGTAACGGTGGTTGAGCCGACGGTAGCCGGTCAGCCAGGACATGGTCCGTTCGATCACCCAACGACGCCGGCCCAGCCGTTCGCTGGACTCGATGCCCTTGCGGGCGATGCGGACGCCGATGCGCTTGCCGCGTACCCATTTCCGCAGCTCAGGGACGTCGTATGCCTTGTCGGCATGCAGGCGCTGGGGCTTGAAGTACCGGCCGTTGTGCGGGTCGTGTCTCGTTAGGTGACCGAGCACCATGGGCTTCAGGGCCTGGCTGTCGTGGACGTTGGCCGCGGAGATGCCGACGAGAAGGGGCAGTCCCTTCGCGTCCGACAGGATGTGCATCTTGGAACCCGGCTTGCCCCGGTCCACGGGACTCGGACCTGTGTGTTCGCCCCTTTTTTAGCCCTCACGTGGGCGGAGTCGAGGACGACACGGGAAAGATCGAGGAGGTCCGTGTCGTCGAGCCGGCGCAGGATCTCCTCATGGAGCCGGCCCCACACACCGGCGCGCGACCAGATCACGAAACGGCGATGCGCAGTGGACTTCGATATACCGAAGCACGGTGGCAGTGCCCGCCAGGCGCAGCCGCTGACCAGCACATAGATGATCGCGGCAAACAGCGTCTCATCAGGCGTGTCCTGCGTCCCGCCACCCTGCGGCCGCACCTTTGACGGCGGGATCAGCGGCCTCGCGATCTCCCACAGCCCGTCCGGAACAATCCAACTCCACGTACCCCGCCCCATACGCAGCTCAACGAGCCATCACCACATAGGACACGGTCTTAGACGTCGTCTCATTTGGGGTGCTGGGTAGTCTGCCGGTGTGGTGATGGTCGAGCGCATGGTGCCGGATGAATTGTGGGAGCTGTTCGAGCGGGTGGTCCCGCCTGCTCCATCGCGGCCGCAGGGCGGCGGTCGGCGGCGATACGGGGATCGCGAGGTGCTGGCCGCGATCATCTTCGTGGCCACGACGGGCTGTACCTGGCGGCAGTTGCCGCCGGTCTTCGGCCCCTCAGGGCCGACCGCGCACCGGCGCTTCACCGAGTGGAGTGCCGCCCGGGTCTGGGCGAAGCTGCACCGCCTCATCCTCGACGAGCTGGGCTCGCGCGGAGATCTGGACTGGTCGCGGTGTGCGATCGACTCGGTGAACATGCGGGCCCTGAAAGGGGGGACCTGACAGGTCCGAATCCTGTGGACCGGGGCAAGAAAGGCTCGAAGATCCACTTGATCACCGAGCGGACCGGTTTACCCCTCTCGATCGGGATCTCCGGCGCGAACCTGCACGACAGCCAGGCACTCGAGCCGCTCGTGCGCGGCATCCCGCCGATCCGCTCCCGCCGCGGCCCGCGCAGGCGACGGCCCGCCAAACTGCACGCGGACAAGGGATACGACTACGACCACCTGCGCCGCTGGCTACGCAAGCGAGGCATCCGGCACCGCATCGCCCGCAAAAGCATCGAGTCCTCCACCCGGCTGGGCCGGCACCGCTGGACGATCGAGCGCACGATGTCCTGGCTGGGCGGCTGCCGTCGCTTACACCGCCGCTACGAACGCAAGGCCGAGCACTTCCTGGCCTTCACCGCCATCGCCTGCAGCCTCATCTGCTACCGCAGACTCACCAAATGAGACGACGTCTTAGTACTGCAACGACACTCCGTGACTCGATGCGGCCGTAGTCGTTGGTCGCTTTGTGGTGGACGAGATAGCTGACGGTTGGTCAGGTGTGTTCGGTGACTTCGTGGCGCGGTTCGCGGGACGCTTCGGGCGGGTGGAGCCGAGACGGTGCATGGTGTCCTATCTGCGGGGACTGCTCAGCGAGGCGGAACGGAAGAACGGCTGGACCCTGGCCGAAGCCGCCGGCGATGACGGTCCTCAGGGGATGCAGCGGCTGCTGAACTACTACCTGTGGGATGCCGATGCTCTGCGGGACGACGTCCGCGACGCGGTCGTGGAGCACATCGCAGGTCCCGACCGGGGAATTTTGATCCTCGACGAGACGGGCTTTTTGAAGAAGGGCATCAGGTCGGCGGGGGTGGCCCGGCAGTACTCGGGGACGGCCGGCCGGATCGAGAATTCCCAGATCGGAGTTTTCCTGGCTTACGGATCCGACCGGGGGCGGGCCCTGATCGACCGCGAGCTGTATCTCCCGAAGGACTGGATATCGGACCGCGAGCGGTGCCGGGCCGCAGGCATCGGTGACGATGTCGAGTTCGCCACCCAGCCGGACCTGGGCCTGCGGATGCTCCAGCGTGCTGTGGAGTCGGGGATCCCTTTCGGGTGGGTGACCGCCGACGAGGTCTACGGCCAGAGGAGCCGGATCCGGATGTGGCTGGAAGAACATGACATCCCCCATGTTCTGGCCGTCCCGAAATCCCAGATGGTCATGACCATGGAATTCTTCGGCCAGGCCCGCGCACACCAGCTGGTCAGCGAACTCCCCGACGACGCTTGGGCGCGTCTGAGCTGCGGTGACGGTGCTCACGGGCCACGCGAGTACGACTGGGCGGCGGCCCCGATCCGGCCCTGGCGGCGGGAAGGCTGGGACCACTGGTTACTGGCACGGCGCAGCCTCACCGATCCCACGGACCTCGCCTACCACATCTGCTTCTGCCCGGCCGGGACCCTGTTGGAGGAACTCGCGCGGATCGCAGGGTCCCGGTGGATGGTCGAGGAATGCTTCCAGACCGCGAAGAACGAAACCGGACTCGATCACTATCAAGTCCGCGGCTACACCGCCTGGTACCGGCACATCACCTTGTCCATGGCCGCCCTCGCCTTCCTCGCCATCCTGCGGGCAGAGGCAAAAAAGGGGACCCGGACACCGGCAGTGATCAACCCCTCATACCCCTGACCACGAACGAAGCCCGGCGGCTCTTCACCCGCATCTCCTCTCCCCTCCGCCACCACATCCGACACGTACTCGCATGGTCACTATGACGAAGAAGAAGCCAAGCACGAGCCCGCATCAGCCACCACAAACGCAGAGGAAATCACGGAGTGTCGTTGCAGTACTAAGTCAGCACCTCCCGCACAGCAGGGGAAGCTCACGGCCGGGTGAAAAGGCGAGGCTGCTGCCGTTTCGAATTCCCTTCCTGGATGCTTCGTCGGCGAATACATGGCGGCCTCGCCGCGGTCAATGGGCCGGAGCCGAATGCGTGTCGGTCGCCTGTCGGTCGTGTTGTAGGCGAGGGCCGTCCCGGTTTTCCCTTCGAGGCTGTGCCGGCCGGCTTGGGCGCGTCCGCACCGTGCAGGGCACCGCGATGGCCGGGCCCGGGAGGTGCGGCGCCGGGACGCCAATGCTCCCGGAAGGGACCGAAGCGGTGGGGTGGCGGCCCGAGGTGAGAGCGGCCAGGGCCCATACGAACGCGGTCAAGGTCGCGGCGAGACGATCGATGTGCGGCCGTAGGCGCTGTTCCAGCGACGGCCGGCCGCGGCGCGCGCGGCGCTCGCCCGACAGCAGGGACAGTGCCCTGATGCCGTCCCGGCGTGCTTCGGCGAGCCACTGGGCGAGGGCGATGGGAGTGGTCTCGACGTCTTTCTGCCGTTCGGCGACGGAACGCGTCCAGACCGGCGTGGATGGCGCCCAGCACCGGGGCAGGGCGGAGCAGTTGTTGGGACTGCTGGACGGCGGTTTTGCGGCCCTGAGGAGTGAAGGCCCATGTGCAAGGCACGACGTCGTTTTTCGCGCTGGCGGCGCGGCCGAGAGCCGACCCCGGGGCCGGCTCATACGATCTGGGAACGGCTGGTCCAAACCCTGTCGCCTCTGCGGTTGCGGCCGCTTGACCGGGCGCCGGTCCAGCGGCCCGGCCTCCGGATCGCAAGCGACGTCGTCGGCATCGGGGCTCCGGCGGCTGATCGAGGCCACGTCATCGACCGGTTCGTGGACGAGGGCGGGCGCAGCGTCGGCCCGAGTGCGCCTGGTGAAGGCGAAATCGGCCACATCCGGGGCCTCGATGGACCGTTCCCGGCGGTGGCAGTGGGCAAGGCGGCCTCCTGAGCGAGTGCGGGGAACCGGATTGGGCGCCTTCGACTTCACCCAGGACGCGGGCGCGAAACCAGACCCGCCCTTTCCTATCCACGGCCGGGTCAGGCTTGGTGCCGCGAGGCGGCCCATACTCGGAGCCATGGACGTTAGGACGCAACTTGGGGACTTCCTGCAGACGCGGCGCTCCCAGCTGCGACCGCGTGGTCGCCACCGCAGAGGCGGGCTCGCCGTCGCAGGCCGCTCTCGCCCTTCTCGCCCAGGCCACCGGTCAGGGTGCCGCGCGGGACGATCCGTCCCCCGACGCGACACATCCACGGTCCCGCACCGGCGGGGATTGACACCCACACCGTCACCGGGCGCTGCCTCAACGCACCGGCGCCCGTCCCCTGATCACATCCACCGTTGCGTCGTCGCGGACCGCTACAGGGCTGTCAAGCTGCTCCGATCACCGCCGGGCGTGGCTCCCGAACCGGGTGCAGTCCTCTGTTCCAACTCGGCGAGTCGGGCGAGGATGCGCTTGGGCAGTTCAGCTGCTGTCAGGCGGAACGGGGTCCAGCGGTCCTTGGAGTCCGGCTTCATAGAAGCGGAGAACCGGAAACGCCCCTTGCTGTTCGGCTCGGTCACCATCTCCGCGAATACGGCGCTCGGTATGAGCCACGCCGTCATGATCGCTCCTCGCTCGACGTCCACGGCGACGAACAGCATGTCCAGGTCGAACCGGGGCTGGAACGTCTGCGACCGTACAAATGCCATCAGCCTGCCCTGCTGAACCTGTGTTCCGGTGGACATCCTGGCCTTCACCTGCACGGCCAGGGTCGTGGAACTCCTGCGCCGGTGGAAGACGAGGTCCACGCCTTCGTCGTCCACCAGCGAGGTGGAGACGTTCAGCTCCCCGCCCGTGGCGAGAATGGCGGAAGCCGCGACCAAGTACTCGACGGCCTTCCCCATCCGTGCGGCGGCGGAACTCTTTTCCAGGTACTCCTCGGCGTCACCCATGGCGTGAATTTACTGTCCACACGCGACGCCCCGCTTGAGCCGGACTTTTCTGCCACCTGGTACCACCGGCGCACGGAGCGGGGCCGCTGGACGCCACTCCTCTTCAGCGGCGTTGAGGAGCAGGCGGCAGCGCCGTGGAACCGCAGGTCGGGGCCGCCTTCTGTAGGGAGGTGGCCCGGGTGGGGGGAGCGCGGCTCCACGGCCGTGACGGGGCTGGAGCTGATGACCGCGCTGTACCCGCCGACCCGGGCCTCCGAGCCCGACGCCGACGGGCGCCGGCATTCCGAGCACAACCCCGGCAGCCTGGGCAAGGACCCGGTCGACCCGGCGCCGTGCGAGGCCCCCGACGGCCACCCGGTACTCAAGGACCTGCCGCGTTTCCACGTCCGCGGTCCCGGCGAGAAGCTGTTCGAGGAGGCGTACGACTGGGCGCGGCCGATGACCGATGCGGAGAGCACGCTGCGGTACCTGGTCGGCATCGACGTGAACATGGTCTTTGCCGTCGGCGCCAACGGGCTCGTCGTCGGCCTCGGCGCGCCCACGCACGTCGAGAACCCGGTGTTCGACCCGAAGCTGCCCGGCTCCTGGGTGGTGGACCGGTCGCACGTCGATCTGTCGCGGGTGAAGGTCGGCAAGGACAAGTGGGTGGAGCTGGACGGTGAGCTGCTGCCCAGCCCGTTCACACCGAAGGGCGAGCGCCCGGAGGGCCCGGCCTGGTACACGACGCCCACCGTGGCGTGCGCCCAGGAGCTGGGCTACGAGGTCCGCCCGATCGAGGCGTACGTCCGGTACGAGAGCGGCCGCTATCTGGACGGCTGGTACAACCGGCTCCGTGACGCCTACCTCGCGACGATGGCCGGCCTCGGCGTGCACGCCGGCATGGAGTCGGCCGACTTCCTCGCGGCGATGGACGGCTACAAGGACCGCGACCCGGACCTCGCGATCGTCGTCTCAGTGATCAAAGCGACCGTAAAGGGCGGTATCGGCGAGCTCCGTGAGCGGCCCCGGGGTGAGGGGTGGCGGCCCGGGCAGCCGTGGCGGGCGCTGTCCCGTCCGACGTGGCGGCCGGACATCCGCGCGGCGGTCATCTCCCGCACGCGGATCAACCTGCACCGCAAGATCGTCAAGCATGCGGCGTTCACCGGGCAGTACCCGGTCGCGATCCTGTCCGACTGCGTCGTCTACGCGGCCAACGGCGAGAGCCCGCTGGACTTCCTGCCCTACCGGGAGGGCAAGCCGCTACCCGGCGGCTTCAAGCTCGGCATCAACCCCGGCCTGGTCAAGCACGAGGGCACCCAGACCGTCCTGTGGGGTGAGAAGGTCCGGAAGCGGTTCGACGCCCTGGAGCTCAACTTGGCCCGGTACATTGCGATTTTTCGGTTTGGTGACAGTGGTGTGAGCCGCCGCGGAACCACTGTCACGGGCCGGTATCTGTGCAGGTGGCGGACTGGCACGAAACCGATAGATCGCACTCATGTGGGACGCCGGGACGGCCGAGTCCGCTTCTCACCGCAATAGCCGGTCCCAGTGGCATGCGGCGGTGAGGATCGGGACACGACGTGACCTGGCCCCGCCCATGGTCCACGCGCCCTCCGTCAGTTCGGCGGTCCGAGCTGGACACGATGATCCTTTCCTCGGCTGTCAAGGCCTCCGCAACATCAATCCGAAACGATCAGCCAAGCACCGGTGTCCGTCTGCCTGAACGGTGTGCGGCGGCCGGGAAGAGTTCGAGCGCACGCCGCCCGATCAGGTCCGCCTGGGCGGGTGTGACCACCGAGGAATTCCGCAGAGCGGTGATGTTCGCGCTGAGCGTGCGATCACCGCTGCAAGGCACGCCCGCGTCGCCGCCGTAGACGATGTGGTCGACAGGAACCATCGTCAGGGCCGCAGCCAGGTTGGCGTCCGTGCCGGACGCGGCGGTGTCGAGGTAGAGGCGGCTCAACTGCTCGGCGATCTCCTCCGCGGTGAACTGATCCCCGGCAGGCACCCATGCCTCGGTGCCGAGCAGTCCGAGGCGACCGGAGAGGCCGGGCAACGCGCCACCACAGTGCGCGAGAACGAAGCGGATATCCGGGAAGCGGCGAAACACGCCCTGATAGAGCATGGCGACGACGGTGCGTGTCGTGTCGAACGCGACCTCCACCAGCGGAGTGGGCAAGCCGAGTTCGGGCCGTTTCGTCGTGTCAGGATGTACGAACACGGCCGCTCTGCGCCGGTTCAGCTCGTCCCATACCGGCTCCAGCGCTCGATCGGACAGGTTGACGCCGTTGTAGGTCGTGCTCATCGCCCAACCGTCCGGCTGGATGGCCTTGTCGGCACGGGCGATCTCCGCAAGCGCGGCGTGCGCGTCGTCGGTGGGCAGAGCCGCCAGCAGACCGAAGCGATGAGGGTGTTGAAGGACGACTTCGGCACCGTAATCGTTGGAGGAACGTAGCGCGTCGTGGGTCTGCGGCACAGCGCTCAGTAGCTGCATCTCCACCCCTGTCCGGTCCATCGAGCGCAGGGCGCCTTCGACGGTCCAGTGGTGCGGCCGGGGCGCGAGGAAACACAACTCCCGCATGGCGGCCCATGCGGTCTGCCGTTGTTCTTCAGTGGTCGGTGGGGTGAAGTGCGCGTGCACGTCCACCCAAGCCCTTGTGGTCAACGGGGTTCCTTTCGTTCGGGGGTCGCGGTGACGTCGAGCGACGGCTGCCATCGGGGTATCGGGCCGAGCCCGTTGGGGATGCGCAGGCTCTTGCTGTAACCGAACTCGTGCAGGGTCTCGTGGGCGTGTTCACGGCCGTAGCCGCTGGCTCCCGTACCGCCGAACGGAACTCCGACAGCGGCCCTGTTGTAGTGGTTGATGAAGACCAGACCCGCGCGGACGGCATCGGCGGTCCTCAGCGCGCGCTGATGGTTTCCGCTGAACACCCCCGCGACGAGTCCGAAAGGGGTGCCGTTGGCGATCCGCACGGCCTCGTCCTCGTCGCGGAACCGGATCATCGTCACGACCGGCCCGAAGATCTCCTCGTTCGCCACCCGCATCGTCGGCGCGACCTGTGTCAGCAGGGTCGGCGGAACGTAGTACCCACCGGCCAGCCGTGGGTCTGCAGGCAACTCGGCCTGCGCGTGAAGCACCGCTCCCTCGGCGCGCCCGATGTCCAGGTAGTCCAGCACCCGGCGTTGCTGCTCGGACGTCACGAGCGGCCCGACGTGGGTGGCCGGATCGGCGCCGTCGCCCACGGTCAGCCGCCGTACGGCCCGCGCCACGCGGTCGGCCACCTCGTCGTAGACGGTGTCCTGCACGAGCAGGCGGGAAGCGGCGGTGCACGCCTCGCCCTGGTTGAAGTAGCCGCCCTCGATGAGCCACGGTACGGCCGAGTCGAGGTCGGCGTCGTCGAAGACGATGAACGGGTTCTTGCCGCCGAGTTCGAGCAACGCCGGGGTGAGGTTGTCCGCCGCCGTCTTCAGCACGGACACTCCCGTGGCCGGGGCACCGGTGAAGGAGATCTTCCCGACGAGCCGATGCGCGGCGAGCGCGGCACCGACCGGGCCGCGGCCAGGTACGACGTGGACCACGTCGTCGGGGACGATCTCCTCGATCAGCTCGATGAGCCGGAGCACCGACAGCGGTGCCTGCTCCGGTGGTTTGAGCACGACGGCGTTACCGACGGCGAGCGCCGGGGCGAGCTTGCCGGCGGTGTGAATGGGCGGCCAGTTGAACGGCACGATCGCCCCTATGACGCCATAGGGTTCGAGGGTCGTGACGTCGAGCAGCGGCCCGTTCTGTGCCGCGGCGCTGGGCGGCGTCGTGATCGACCCGGCGAACAGGTCGAAGATCGCTGCGGACGCGGCCAGGTCAAAACCCTCCGCCTGGCTCGTCGGCTTGCCGTTGTCACTGGTCTCGATGGCGGCGATCTCCGCGGCGTGCTCGCGGATCGTGTCGGCGATCCGGCGCAGGACGGCGCCGCGCTCGGCGTGCGAGCGACGGCGCCAGTTCTGTTGAGCCGCGTGTGCGGCTCGCACCGCGGCGTCCACCTGCTGCGGGCCGGCACCCTGAAGGGTGGCGATGGCTTCGCCGGTGGCCGGGTCGTGGACGGTGAACTGGTCGGCCGGGTCGGTCGACGACCAGCGCAGCCGGGTTACAGCCGGCGTAGCGGTCGAGGTCGTCATGGATCTCCTTGACTGATCAACTACTGGATCGACTGGCAGATGCGCGCACGTGCCCGAGGCGCGGCGTCGCTCGTTCTGGCTGTGGCCGCGACATGGAGGCCTGGGGCGCGAGCCGTTCAGGGGGCCGAAAAAAAGACCCCTGCCGAGCGGTGAACCGAGACGAGCGGCACCCCTTTGCGGCCGAGCGCATTCACCTCTACAGCCCACAAGTCAGGGCGTGGGCATCGACGACGAGGTGATCCACCTGGCAATCCGTTCAGAAGGCGTGGAAAGGTTGCGCCCTCCACACTGCCCTCAGTCCCGCCTGAAACGTAGGGCATATCGAGCATGGGACGTATGCCCTGGAGCTATGACCGCTGATCTCCCAGAACGCCGCGCAGCCACCGATGCCCCGGGTCGGCGTCGTGCACCGGATGCCACCAGAACGCCTCGACCAGCGGCACCATCTCGAAGGGGAACTCCAGTACCCGGACGCCGTCACCGCCCTGGGTCTCCGCGACCTGGCCCGGCACCACCCCGATCGCGTCCGTGCCGCGAACGAGCCCGGGCACGACGAGGAAGGAGTCCGCGACCGCGACGACCCGAGGAACGATCCCGAGCAGTTCCAGCTGCCGCCAGGCAGGCGGGCGGCCGGCCCGGTCCGCGAAGGTCGCGATCCACGGCAGCCGTTCCAGATCCTGTCTGGTCAGTGCGTCGCCGACCGACTTGTTGTCCGCGGAGACCACGCACACCCACCGGTCCGTGTGGATGTCCACGGAAGAGGCGAGGCTGAGGTATCCGTGCGGCAGCAGGACACCGTCGACAGCGCGCAGGTGTTTGTCCTCGTGCTCCAGCAGTTCCGCGCTGACCGGCAGGAAACGCAGGCCCGCTCCGGGTGCGAGACCGCGGACCCGGCGCAACAACTCGGCCCCCGCCGTGACGATGCCATGATCCGACGAAACGATGGTGAAGATCCGGGTCGACGTCTCCGGAGAGAAGGTCGTCTCCGCCGCGAAGGCTCGGTCGACGGCCTCGACCGCGGCTGCGACCAGAGGGCGCAACCGCTCACCGAACGCGGTCAGCCGGTAGGAGTTGCCGGCCCGTTCCAGCAGCGGGTCACCGAAGTGCCGGCGCAGTCTCCGCAGCGACTTCGACAACGTCGGCTGGGTACGCCCCAGACGCGCCGCCGCCGCGGTGACGTTGAGTTCGCTCAGCAATGCGTGCAACGCCTGCAGGTGAGTGGAGTCCAGGCCGAAGGAGAGGAGGGCATCGCCGTGAGGGCCGGCCTTGCCCTCGTTGTCAGCGCTCGGCACGACGACACCGAGGGTGACTTGGCCGAGCGGAATGACCCAGTTCGCAGACGGCCCCAGCGAACCGGCGTCGGTGCGGTTCGCGTGCTCGTTCAGTCGCCACTGTGGCTCGGCCTCCGTTTGTGCAGGGGTCTTAGCAGCACACGTTGCATCGAGAGCTGCCCGACAAGTCTTCCAAACCAGTCACCGTTCCGAGACGCTCATTCGCTCGTGAAGGATCAAGAAGAGCAGCGGCTCACCGGAACCTGGCCCACACCGTGTACAGACGCTCGGGCCATAGGGGCGTCATGACCGCCGATGAACCTGAAGCCGGGTGCGCCCACGAAGGTCGACTCTCAGCCGTGGAGGGAGCCTATGGCCACCCACAGGCAGTGGGCCGGCAGACGTCTGACTACAGCATCCCCCGGGGCGGCTTGACCTTGACGCTGGGGCAACCCTCCATCCGCTCCTCCACCCCGGCCGCGAAGGTCCTCGACACCCTGCCCGAGCACGTCGAAGACATGGTGTGGGACGTCCTGGACGCCGCCGCGGCCGACCCGTGGGGCTTTCGGCAGTGGGACGCCGACGACCCCGAGGGCGAGGACATCCGCCACGCTTCCGTCGGCCAGCCGTCCCTCACCCACCGGGTGAACCGCCCCTGCGACGCCTGTCCGTCCTCACCATCACCTGGCTCGGATAGCCACCATGTGGCAACGCCCTGACCCCGGCGTCGCAACGACACTGTTGGTGAATCAGGTAGTCGTGTCCACGGCATCCGCGGGGTAAGAGGAAGGCTGTGCCGGTGCAGCACTCACCGACGAGGGAGGCAGCTTCCGCAGCCTGTTGGCCCGGCGGTTCTCGTGGGCGAGTGAAGGGTTGCCCTGGACCGGTAGGCGCCGTGGACGGTGTACAAACGAGGGCGGGAGGTTCGGGCCTTGTTCGGGGGCTTTGAGGCCAAGCGGGTTCAGGTCGACGAAGCATCGATTTTCGTTCGCTTCGGCGGGGAAGGGCCGCCGGTGGTGCTGCTGCACGGCCACCCCCGGACATCTGCGACCTGGCATCGCGTCGCCCCGCTCCTCGTCCGGCAGGGTTTCACCGTGGTCTGTCCCGACCTTCGGGGGTACGGCCGGTCCACCGGCCCGGCGCCTACCGCGGACCACGCCGGGTACTCCAAGCGGGCCGTCGCCGGTGACGTGGTCGAGGTGATGCGCTCCCTCGGCCATGCCCGGTTCGCGCTCGCCGGGCACGACCGCGGAGGCAGTGTCGCGCTGCGTCTCGCACTCGATCACCCCGACGTGGTCTCGCGGGTGGCGCTGATCGACTGTCTGCCCCTCACCGAGCACCTGTCCCGCATAACGACCCAGTTCGCCACACAGTGGTGGCACTGGTTCTTCTTCGCCCAGCCGGATGTTCCCGAGCGGGTCATCAACGCCGATCCGGACAGCTGGTACCGCGGCGATCCCCAGAGCATGGGGCAGGAGAATTACGACGAGTGGCGTTCGGCCACGAGAAACCCCGACGTGGTGCGGGCGATGCTGGAGGACTACCGGGCCGGCCTCACCATCGACCGGCGGCACGAGGAGGACGACCGCGCCACCGGGACACAGATCCAGTGCCCGGCGCTGATCCTGTGGTCGCTCCAAGACGACCTCGAGGACCTGTACGGCGACCCGGTGAAGATCTGGCGGCAGTGGGCACCGGACGTACGCGGCCACGGCATCGACTCCGGGCACCACGTCGCCGAAGAGGCTCCGGAAGCGCTCGCGTCCTCCCTTGCGGGCTTCTTCGCCGGACGGCCTGAGTAACTGATCGTTTCAGAATGGGTTGAGCTGCGGGTCTTGCACTCGCCGATCTTGGTCGGCGGGGTGTCCGGGTGCGTGCTGGTCTTGTTCCTGACGACCTGTGGGAGCGGGTGGCCCCGCTGCTGCCACCACCTCCCGACCGGTGCCGCCGGCATCCCGGGCGGCTTCGCGTTCCGGACCGGGCGGCTCTCACGGGCATCGTGGACGTCCTGCGGACCGGCGTTGCCTGGCGCGACGTTCCGGCCGGGACCGTGGGCTGCTCCGGAGTCACGGCCTGGCGTCGGCTGCGGGGGTGGACCGAGGCCGGCGTCTGGCCCCGCCCGCACGCCGCCCTGCTAGTACTCCAGTGCGGTTTCGTGATCTATCCAGCAGGATCGTCGTCGGTAGTGGCTGCGGCGGGCTGTTGCCTGGTGGCGTCTGCGCCAGTGGGACCAGTGCAGCAGTCTGCCCGCGGTCACGGCCGGTGCCGTGAGGACGGCGGCGAGCAGGTGGCGGATCTCGGGGACGGTCGACGTGATCGGGTCGCTGCCGCGGGTGGGGTGGAGTGGATCGACGGGCCATTGTGGTGCCGGGTCGGCGGCAAGGGCGGTCAGAAACGCCAGCGCGAGCATGGCGAGCGTGATGTGCCGGTGCCATGAGGTCCAGTTGCGGACCTGGTAGTGGTCGAGTCCGGCCTGGCCCTTGGCGGCCTGGAAGCACTCCTCGATGCTCCAGCGGGTCCCGGCGACGCGGACCAGTTCGGCCAGAGGCACTTCGGTGGGGGACCAG
Organism: Streptomyces sp. TG1A-8; assembly: GCF_030499535.1. Taxonomy (NCBI): domain Bacteria; kingdom Bacillati; phylum Actinomycetota; class Actinomycetes; order Kitasatosporales; family Streptomycetaceae; genus Streptomyces; species Streptomyces sp. TG1A-8. The sequence continues at coordinate 238,666 of NZ_JASTLB010000004.1, read as the reverse complement.
CACAGGTAGAAGGCGAGTTCGCCGGTGGTGCGGTTGCGACGGATGAGCAGGTGGCGGTGTTCGCCGGTGCCGATGTGGCTCCAAGCCCAGTCGTGGTGGCGCGGGCCCTTCGCACCGTTGCCTGCGCTGTGCCGCTGCCAGGCGGTGGCGGGCAGGCGTGCGGCGAGGGTGTCCGCGCGGATGGGGGTGCGGCTTGGGTTGATCCGCACCCTGGTCGAGCAGGCGACCGCGAGAACGTAGCCGGTCCCGCGTGCCTCCAGGGCGGCACGCAGTCGCGGGTCCCGGCCGTAGGCTTCGTCACCGGTCACCCACGGTGCCGGCACCCCGGAGTCCAGCGCGGCGGCGATCATCTCCCAGGCCAGGCGGGGCTTGGTCGCGAACCGGACTTCGTCGGGTATCCCGGCCACCCGGCGGCGTTCGGGATCGGTGCACCAGGACTGTTCGGGCAGGTAGAGGCGGCGGTCGATCAGGGCCCGTCCCCGGCTGGCGGCGTAGGCGAGGACGACGCCGACCTGGGAGTTCTCAATGCGCCCGGCGGTGCCGGTGTACTGGCGCTGGACGCCCGCCGGGGCGCGCTCAAGCGCGAGCTGGTCACGTGCCAGCGCACGGGCCGTGCGCTGCGGGAACCAAGGGCGCGGTCCCGAAACAAGCCGCAGGGCCACGTCACCGCTGACGTCGTTCTGAGCGAGCGCCCTGCCGAGGCCGACGACCGCGCTGTCCCCGGCCATTGGGAGGGCGACCTGATCATTGGGACGGGTAGGTCCGCGATCGGCACGCTCGTCGAGCGCAGCAGCAGGTCCACGCTCCTGGTTCATCTGCCACGGCTGGACGGCTGGGGCGAAAAACCGTATGTGAAGAACGGGCCATCGCTCGGCGGATACGGGGCCGTCGCGATGAACGCGGCACTGACGCAATCGATGACCAAGTTGCCCGAGCAACTACGCAAGACCCTCACCTGGGACCGCGGGAAGGAGCTCTCCGGCCATGCCCAGTTCGCCATGGAGAGCGGAACACGGGTGTTCTTTGCTGACCCGCACTCGCCCTGGCAGCGACCGACGAACGAGAACACCAACGGGCTGCTGAGACAGTACTTCCCGAAAGGCACAGATCTGTCTCGGTGGTCCGCCGAAGACCTCGAAGCCGTCGCGTACGCACTCAACAATCGGCCCCGCAAGATCCTCGGCTGGAAGACCCCCGCCGAAGTCTTCGATGAGCAGCTACGCTCACTTCAACAACCCGATGTTGCATCGACCGGTTGAACTCACCCAGTACACCTCCCGCCAATTCGCGGCTGTCTGCGCTGAGCTGGGGGTGCGGCAGTCCATGGGCGCGGTCGGCACGAGTGCGGACAACGCACTCGCCGAGTCGTTCAACGCCGCCCTCAAACGCGAGACGCTCCGTGGCGCCCGCCGTTTCGACGGCGCCCGCGCCTGCCGCCTGGCGCTCTTCCGCTGGACCACGCGCTACAACACCCGCCGCCGGCATTCGGCGAACGGACAGCAGGCACCGATCGTCTACGAACAGCAGTCAGCTACCCTGACACTTGCCGCATAACGATACGAACAGGTGTCCATTCCTCGGGGACAATGCCCGTGACCAGCTCGAACAAGGCGTCCTCGGACGGGTCGTCGACGTGGTCGCCGTTCTCGCTGTCCGCGCAGTAGTAGTCAGCGGCCACCGGACCTCCCCATGCATGTGCTGCTCGAAGTGCCGATGGCCAGCATGGCACGGCAGCCTGGCCGCCCGACGGCTCACAACCACTGGTGGATCGCCGCGACGTGAACCGTCGCCTCGTACCGAACCGCGAGCTTGTCGAATCGGGTGGCCACTGCCCGGTGCTGCTTGAGACGGCTGATTCCGCACTCGACCGCATGGCGCTCGCGATAGTCGAACTTCGTCGGCCGGCCGCCTCGTGAACCACGCTTTTGCGGTTGCGGACTTGATCGGCTTTCTCCGGAATCGTGCATCCGATGCCGCGTCTGCGAAGGTAAGCGCGGTTCGCGCGGGAGCCGTAGGCCTTGTCCGGCCGGGACCGCGGCCGACCAGGACCGGTGCGAGGTACCCGAATGGCCTCCAGGACCGGCTGGAACTGCGGGCTGTCGTGCCGGTGCCCAGCGGTGACGAGCAGCGACAACGGCCTCTGACCCTGCTCGCAGGCCAGGTGGAGCTTCGCGGTGAACCCACCCCTTGACCGGCCCAGCCCGTGCTCGTCGGGCTCGATGGCGACACCACCAGGCGCCTCCTTCTGCCCCGCGCCGTCCTGGCGAGCGCCGGCCGCATGCTGATGGGCCCGGCAGACCGTGGAATCGACGTTGACCTCCCACGCGATCAGCCCGGCCGCATCGGCCCGTGCCTGCAACAGCGTCAGCAGCCGGGCCCACACCCCCTGCCGCTGCCACCGCCGGAACAGCCCGTACACGGTCTGCCAAGGACCGTACTCGGGCGGCAGATCACGCCACGGAACGCCCGTCCGCACCCGTCGACGCACACCATCCACCAGCCGTCGCCGCCCCGGCCACCTGCGACTGACACCCCCCCGCAGGCAGCAACGACTCCAGCACTGACCACTGCTCATCAGAAAGATCCCCACGCCCCACGTGGTGATCATCACGGCACGAGGCATGGAGCGGAACCCGGACCTAAAACACGGCCTACGCCCTGACCACCTGATCACCCGCTGCGGCTCATTGCACCACCAGTTGGACCGCCGTCTCAGCACCGCAGGAACGACTACGAAAAACTGGGGCGCCACCCCCCATCCTCGTCACGCCGCGCCATGAACCAGTAGAGATCCGACGGGCCACCTCACCCTCTGACCGGCAACGGCCTCCTGCGTGCGGTCGACACGGTCACAAGCACCGCGAAACCCGCGCGTGCTGCCGCATTACGTTGCGGCAGCACGCGCGGGTTCCTTGCTGTCCCGGCACAAGATTCGACGAACTCGCCCGCTTTCGACCGTGCTGCGCAGAAGGTAAGAAAGCAGGAGCAAGGTCGCCAATACGTCGAGCCCAAGCTCATGGCGCTGGGGGCACCGGCACCCCGAGCCGGTGGTAATCCGGTCCTCTGGCTGCGGGACGCCCTTGAAGCGGTAGGTGCCCGAAACCTTCGCCATCGCGGCGCCCACCGTTTCTGCGGACGGTTCGTGCGTGTTGCCGCTCGAGCGATGACGGTACCAGGGCGGCGGGCGGCCGGATGCTGATACCTGTCCAAGACGCTCTCCCCTTCCACGACCTCATCGAGCTCCCCAACGCCGCCGCTCGGTGTCAATGGTGGCGGCTCCGATTTCGATGCCCGGCGCTTCGCGGTCGAGGCGCTGCCCGATGCGGCGGCGAAGGAGTTCGTGGTGGGCACCATTACTCCACTACTCCGGGTCCTTTCCCTCCGGACGGCTCCGCTTCGGCCTGCTCGACTGATGAGAGAGCCGGTCGTCTGGACGATGCGCTGATCGCCCGGCCGGTCGGCAGGACCTCGTGCGGGTGAATCCGATCGTGCAGCGGCTGGTCAGCGTCCTGGACCCGGTGCACGGGCGACGCGAGAGGCTGGCCCCGACAGAGTCCTCGCACGTCGGGCCGCGCCGGGATGTGAAGTGGCTGCCGCCGGCGTCGTATTTCCGCTGGCGGGACGTGGGGCTTCGCGGGTTTGGCCCGGACGCACTGCCCTCACCGCGGTTCCGGGGCCGCTTCGCGGCCCCGGAACTCCGCCTACAGCGACCTGATGGTCCGCACCGGGATGCGGCTGTCCGAGCAGAGTTCGCTGACCCTTTTCGAGCTGCCGGACTTCGGCGCCCCGCAGTTCCAGATCGCCGCGATCGTCTCCATGTGTGACCCCGAGGGCCTCATCCCGGGGTCTGACACGGATGGGCCAGGACCTTCCCCACTCGTCGAGATGTGGCGGCCCGGGCCAAGAGGCACCGGCGCCGAGCAAGGGCGCGGAGCTCAGGAGAGCTTCACGCAGACGTTCTCGATGACCCTGCCACCGCGGTCCAGGCCACCGCAGACGAGCAGTGGCTCCCCGCTGAACTCGCGGTTGACGACGAACCGCGCCCGGGACACTCCCGCCCTGCTTTTCGCGTAGTCACGCACGAAGCCCCGCAGGGTTCCGGCCAGCCCGTCCCTCGTCGTGACGGTGATGTCCTGGACGTAGTCCTTTCCCTGATGAGCGGTGTTGACGCAGATGTAGGTTCCGCATCGAGTGGAGACCTCCGCGCTCGCCGGCACCGCCGTCACCACGCCCAAAGCGCATGCTCCGGCGAGGGCCACCGCGACAGTCGTCAACCGCCGTCGTGCGGCGTCCGCCGACCGAACCATCCTCTGCTGTGCGCGCATCGCATGTTCCTCTCAGTGATTGACATGAGCTGATCCCGAGACGATTCATGTTGTCATGCAATCAAATCGCTGCATATGGGGACATCAGTTCGCCGGTTACTGAACTTGATTGGGTGATGTCGGGTCGTTCGGCTGAGAGTTGAGCCCGCTGCGCTGTACTGCTGTCCCTGTGAGGTACGCGCAGGGTGGCGGCTTGACCGACGCCGAGAGGGCAGCCCGGGAGCGAGTGCGGCTGGATGCGGTGGCTCGGTTTGAAGCCGGGGACAGGAACAAGGACATCGCCGCCGCTCTGCGGGTGTCTGAAAGATCGGTGGAACGGTGGCGGCGGCAGTGGCGTGAGGGTGGAGCGGCTGGTGTCGCCTCGAAGGGGTCGCCTGGTCGTCCGAGGCTCAGTGCTGCCCAGGTCGCCAGGTTGGCGGGGGAGTTGGAGCGTGGACCGCTCGCGCACGGCTGGGCTGACCAGCGGTGGACCCTGGCTCGGGTCAAGAAGCTGATCGGTCGGCTCTTCCGTATCTCGTACACGGTGGAGGGCACGTGGCGACTGCTCAAGCGTCACGGCTGGTCGTGGCAGCAGCCCGCTCGCCGCGCGATCGAGCGTGACGATGACGCGGTGGAGCTGTGGAAGAAAGAGGTGTGGCCGCGGGTAAGAGCACCGCGGCAGCGTGCAACGGCTGGATCGTCTTCGAAGACGAGGCCGGCCAGTCGCTTACGCCGCCGCGTGCCAGGACCTGGGGCCGAGTCGGCCAGACCCCGGTGGTGCGCGTCAGGGGCCGAGGTTCGGGCCGGGTGTCCATGGTGGGCATGACTTGCTACAAGGTGGGTGAGCGGTCGCGGCTGATCTACGCAGTTCGCGAATACCGCGGACGCAAGAACCAGCCCAAGGGCTTCGGCTCGCGGGACTTTCGTGACCTGCTGGTCCGCGCCCGGATCCAGCTGGGTGGTCCGATCGTGCTGGTCTGGGACAACGTCCGCATTCACCTGACCGCAGATCTGCGCGAGTTCTTCGCGGCGAACACCGACTGGCTCACAGTGTTCCAGCTACCTGCCTACGCCCCGGACCTGAACCCGCAGGAAGGCGTGTGGTCCTTGGTCAAGCACGACCTCGGCAACCTCGCCGCCGCCGCCCTGGGGCAGATCACCCGGACCGTGAAACGCAAGCTCAAGATGCTGCAGTATCGGCCCCAGCTGCTCAACGGCTGTCTCACCGGCACCGGCCTGGCACTCAACGCGTGACCGGCTGGGAACCTGCCACCCGCACGCGCGATCAGTAGCATCGCGTCGCCTGGATGAGGTTCCCGCCCGACGAATCGAGTGAGCCCATGAGCGACGACGTCCTCTCTGTCATTCCGACCGACCCGCAGTGGCAGCCTGAGCAGGCCGCGGCTGACCGCACTGCGTCGATTGTGGAGGACCTGGCCCCCGGGCTCCCCGGCGGCGTCGACGTCGAGATTGACGTCACCTGGCACGACACACTCACCGTTGTCGACTGTGGTCAGAATCTGCAGAAGATCGGTTGTCCCCACTGCGGCGCGTCGATCGACACCGAGTGGTGGGGCGACCTACTCGAAGCCCACTGCGACGACGGCTTCGCAACCCTCGCCGTGGTGGTCCCATGCTGCGGCACCGCGACCTCGCTGGACGCACTGGACTACGACTGGCCCTGTGGCTTTGCTCGATTCGAGATCGCCATCTGGAACCCCGAGCGCGCCTGGTTCAGCGACGAGGAACTGACCGCCATCGGGGACGCACTCGGACATCCAGTGCGGCAAGTCAGGGCCCACATCTGACGCACGTCAGCCCGCGATGAACCCGACATCACGAGTTCAAGTTCAGTAGCTCGAATCATCGTGCTTCCCGCGCCTACGGGACCGGACGCCCTCCGCACCTGCCGGTCGAACCGAGCCGGACCTCACAGCCGAACGGGCCGGGCTCCCGCGCAAGTCCCTTGAACCGCTGCCGGGGGTCGGCGAGCAGCTTCCGCTCCAGGGTGACGGGCTTTCGCATGCTGCTTCGCCACGTCAGCGAGGGCGGCTTCGATGTCCGGCGGTACACGGTCGGCGTTGCCCGACATTGCAGGCGGCCGTGGTGGGGTGGCGGCAGGCCAGGGTCGGGCATCGGGTCAGGACTCCGTCCAGTGGTTGGCGAGTTGCTGGAGGCGGCGCAGAAGGAGATGGCAGTTGGCGGCGGCTCGTAGTGGCTGCCGAGCTTGACGTGGCGGTAGGCGTGGTATCGGGTGGACCACAGGCCGGTCCAGGTGGAGATGGGCGGTATGGCGTCGTGCCAGCGACTGCTGCTCAGCCATGCCCTGACACGGACGGGCACGGACGGGGTCGCTCAGGTGGCGGTGGAGCTCGCGGCGATGACAGCGTGGTCGAAGGTGCTGTAGACGACGAGGTGTCGCCCGTGGAAGAGCTCGGCAAGCACGGGCAGCAGGTCGTTGAAGGTGCAGGCGTTACGGGTGCTTTCTTCGGTGAGGCCGTGCAGCGCGCTTGCTTCCGGTTCGAACTCAGCTTGCGGGTCGAGGAGCTCGTTCAGGATGAGAGTCCCGCTGCCATCGGCCGCAGCGATCTGGGCGGCGAAGGGGTTGGTGAGCCCTGTGGTCTGTACGTCAATGATGAGCAGGGCCGGGTCGGCCAGCAGCCGGCGGGCCCACCACGTGGCGCGGGCGCGTTCACGGGGCCAGGTGGGCGGGCGGCGCAGGGCACGAACGGCGTCGGCGAATGAGGCGTGGCGCTCACCGGTGGCCTGGACGTGTCAGAAGCCTGCGGTGTCGAGGGCGTGGAGGGTGCCGAGGTAATCCTCGGGCCGGTAGCTGGCGCTGTCACGTTGTTGGGTGCCTGGGTCTTTGACGGCATGTCGGAATGTGGCGTGGGTCGGGTTTCGGGCCGGCGTTCAGGCCTCGGCGGGCAGGTCAGCGGCGCCGGTGATCTGGTCCCGGACGGCGAAGCGGACGGTCATCTCGGCGCGGTAGTCGGTGGCGGTCATCAGGTGGCGGCGGGCCGGAAGTGGGGTGAGATACCGCTGAACGCGGACGGGAACCGCTGCGCCCCGCCGGCCGAGCGCCAAGCCCTTCATCGCGCGCTCGCGCCGACGGGTGGGCCGGTGGCTGTTCTCCGCCCGGTTGTTCAGACACTTCGACTGCCGGTGCTCGACGCAGGGCATGACCTCGCGGTGGGCGGCGCCGTAGGAACGGAGTTCATCGGTGACCACCACCCGCGGCACCGAGCAAGTCTTCTTGAGCAGTTTTCGGAGGAAACGCCCGGCCGCGGCCGTGTCCGGCGGCTGTGCACGAGGAGGTCCAGGACGTTGCCGCCGACGTCGGCGGCCCGTCACGGGTATTTCGGCTCCCCGTTCATCCTGACGAACACCTCGTCCAGATGGCATGTGTCCCCGGGCCGCGATCGGCGCCGGCGCCGATCGTTCGCACAGGCCTGGCCGAACTCGGCGCACCAGCGGCGGACCGTCTCATGGGAGACGACGACGCCGCGCTGGAGCATCAGTTCCATACCTTTCTTCCTGGGGCTGAACCGGTCATTCGTAGGATCGGTGGACCCAGGGACCCTGGGTATGGCTTGCATCAAGCAGCCGAAGTTGTGGCTTTGGAGGATCGGCCGCCCGGGGTTCTGCGACGACTCGGCCACTCATTGGGATACGCGAACTGCATCGCTTCGTATGGACACGTCGGCGAGGTCGTCTGCTGGGTGAAGGAACGGGACGACTCGGGAGGTGCACGTGCCCGAACTGTGGGCCGGTACGGATGCGGGCAAGGGCGAGCATCACTGCACGGTGATCGACAAGGACTCCACGGTGTTCCTCACCCGACGGGTGCCGAACAACGAGGCTGAGCTGCTCGAACTCCTCGGTGACGTCCTGAAGTTGGTCGACGGCGAGCCGGTGACCTGGGCGGTGGGGACCTGAACGCCGGCGGCGCCGCGCCGTGGATCGCGCTGCTGATCCGGCACAAGCAGAAACTGCTCTACACCCCCGGCCGCACGGTGCATCACGTATCCGCCGCTTACCGGGGCAGCGGGAGGACGGATGCGAAGGACGTCTTCGTCATCGCTGATACTGCCCGCATGCGCCGTGACCTGCAGCCGTTGCAGGAGACCAGCGAGATTGCGGTTGACCTGAGGATCCTCACCGTCCGGCGCATGGATCTGTCCGCGGACCGCACGCGGGCGATCAACCGGCTTCGCGCCCAACTGCTGGAGTACTTCCCCGCGCTCGAGCGGGCCTTCGACTACAACAAGTCCAAGACGGGGCTGATCCTGCTGACGGAGTACCAGACGCCTGCCGCTTTGCGGCGCGTCGGCCGGGCACGGCTAGCGGCCTGGCTGAAAAACCATGGAGTGCGGATGCACTCCACCGCGAAAACGCCGCGGACGTGGCGGTGAGCGCGGGAGGGGCCCAGCTGACGGTGGTGCCTGGAGAGAAGAACGCAGCGAAGACGGTGAACATTCTCGCGCGCGAGGTGATGGCCATCGAGCAGGAGATCGCGGAACTCCAAGCCCTGATCGAGGGCCGGTTTCGCGAGCATCCGGACGCCGAAGTGATCACGTCCATGCCGGGCACCGGTGACACCCTCGGCGTCGGGTTCATCGCCGCGACCGGCGGTGACATGACGGCCTTCGGCAGTGCCGACCGTTTGGCGGCGTCGCCGGGCTCGCTCCGGTTCCCCGCAACTTCGGCAAGGTTTCCGGCAACATGCGCATACCACGCCGCTACAGCCGGCGCCTTCTGCGCATGTTCTACATCTCCGCCCAGGTCGCAGCTGTCCACTGCCCCGGATCCCAGCGGTTCTACCAGCGCAAACGAGCCGAAGGGAAGAGCCACGCGCAGGCCGTCCTCGCGCTGGCCAGACGCCGTCTCAACGTACTCTGGGCCCTCATACGCGACCACCGCACCTTCGAGGCATCCATGCCCAGCGCCAGTGCCGCTGCGGCATGACGCCCTCACGGGGCGTCATGCCGCCGGGCTTGACATTGTCATTGGGAATCCTCCACCTCACGGAAACCGAGCGGGAACCGGAAGCACCACCACACGCAGTAGGAGATGACCTCGGCCGGGTACCGGTGCCCCTGGTACGACGGCGGCGCCCTGTCCACGGACGATCCCTCCCAGCATGACCGATCCGAAGATCATCCCACCCCATCAGCCAACGTGACAGTGCCCGGCGACGACATGCGGTGTGGAAGACGATGGGATCAGGCTGCGGCGGCCGCCGACAGGATGAGCCGGGCGATCTGCTTGGGATGGGTGACGAGGGACAGGTGGCCGGAATCGAGTTCGACGGTGGTGGCCTGCATACGCCGGGCCATGAACCGCTGCAGGTCGGGGTCGATGGTGCGGTCGTCGCGGGAGACGGCGTACCAGCAGGGCTTCTCCCGCCATGCGGCGTTGGTCGTCGTCGGCGCGGCGGTCGACAGCAGGCCCTGTGCGGCGTAGAGGGCGAGGGCCTCCTTCCTGGGCACGCCGTTGGCGAAGTCCCGCAGGAACGCGTCCTGGTCGATCCACTTGAAGCCGCCCGAGCTGACGATGCCGGGCGTGACGGGCGCGGCGGGGAACCTGGCGGAGAGCGCGGCGTAGTCCTCACCGGCCTCGGGGGCGCGGGCGGCGACGAACACAAGCCCGGTGACGTGGTCCGCCAGCCCCACTTCCGAGATCACCGTTCCGGCGTAGGAGTGCGCGACAAGGACCGTCGGTCCGTCCTGCCGGTCCAGCGCGAACGAGACCGTCCTGGCGTCGTCGGCCAGGGACGTGAGCGGGTTCTGCACGGAGGTGACGCACATCCCGGCTTCCTGGAGCAGTGGGATCACCTTCGACCAGGACGAGCCATCGGCATAAGCCCCGTGCACCAGAACAACGTTGCGCGCGCCTTTGCGCGCCGGCATCGGCTTCGCCTCCGCGGCCCGGGCGTCGGGCATCGAGGTGAGGGCGGTACCGGCAACGGCGGCGCCCACGGCGGAGAATTGACGACGACTGATCAAGGTGTTGCCTTCCGCACCCGGGATTCGAGACGGTGACCACGCTAGTGCGGCCGGTGTAAGCACCCGGTGAGGACGGACCAGCGTCCGTTGAGTGGGCCGTTTTCCTCCTTGCACCTGTCCCACGTGGTCAGTTCGACAAAGCGTTTGTAGCAGCAGAGGGCTGCAGCGAGGCCGAGAGGGGCCAGGTAGTTGCAGGGTGACGCTCGTAGCGGGGTGACAGACGTCGGTAGCCGGTCAGCCAGGAGAGTGTGCGCTCGATGACCCACCGCCGGCGGACCAGTCGTTCGCCTGAGTCGATTCCTTCGCGGGCGATACGGACGCCGATGTGCTGACTGTGAAGCCATTGTCGCAGGTCAGGAAGGTCGTAGGCGTTGTCGGCGTGCAGCCGCTGGGGCTTGAAATGGTCGCTGCGGGATTCGTGTCCTACGTGGAAGTGGGCCATCATCGGCTTCACCGAGGCTGTCGTGGGTGTTGGCTGCGGAGAGCCCGACGCGCAGGGGCAATCCGTTCGCGTCGGACACGACGTGCATCCTGGAACCCGGCTTGCCCCGGTCCACGGGCGACAGACCTGTAAGTTCGCCCCTCCTTTTTTGGCGCGGACGTGAGCCAGGGCTGATGCGTTCTCAGGTGGCGAGATAAGGGCCACCGGGTTCGGTGGGGCGGGGTCAGTCTGAGCCCCTGGTTCGAGACGAGCCGGGCTCGTTGTGCCCCCCGGGGTCGCGCCCACCCGGGAGCGGACGGAGAAGTAACCGTGCGCGGCTCGGCATTGAAGAATGGCTGGTACCCCCCGACCCTATCTCCAGCAGTTGCTCGGCGCGCAGCTGCTGGTCCTCCGCCGCCGTATCGAAGCGCTGGTACTGCCGCCGGCCTCTTCCTTCATTCGCTGGTCACGGCTGCGCTCCCGTCGGGCGGTTCGCTGCTGTCGGTATAGATGACCAGTGTCTGTTCCGGCTGTTCGGCCAGGTGAAAAGCGGTGTATGCATAATCGATCGCTCCCCGTTGCGGGTGTCGTAGCCGTTTGCGACCGCTGTGCCGGGCCTGCACCTCGTACTGCGGCCACCAGTCCCGCACCTCTGGGCTGCCCTCGTTCAGGTCCTCGATCAGTCGGGTGTACCGCGGGTCGCCGGAGTGGCGTGCCGCTAGCGTCCGAAGTCGGCCGAGCAGGCCGCGTGCTTCGGGTTCCCAGTCGACCAGGATGTCCCGGGCCATCGGTTCGAGGAACACCCAGCGGGCGAAGTTGGCGGGCCGGTCCGCCTCAGTGATGAGCCCCGGGAACAACTCGTGGGCTGCCTGGCTGTGGCTGAGGACGTCATAGTTGCCGCCGATGATGTACGCCGGGTTCGGCTGGAGCAACAGGGGGACGGCACCCGCCTCGGCCGGGAGCGGCTCGCGTTCCTCGGCTTCGGCCGCAGGTGCGTGACCGGCAAGCTGGAGAAGATGATCGCGCTCGTGGCGGTCCAGCCACAGCGCCGCGGCGAGGGCGTTGAGCACCTGTTCGGAGACGCGGATCTTTCGCCCCTGCTCCAGGTACGTGTACCAGGTGGCGCTCATCCCGGCCAGCAGCGCCAGTTCCTCTCGGCGAAGTCCCGGAGTCCGGCGGCGGCCGGTCTGGGGCAGGCCCACCTCGTCAGGAGTCAGGCACTCTCTTCGGCTGCGCAGGAATTCACTTAGATCTGGTTGAGGTGGGCCCGGCGCTGCTGTTCGCGGGCCGCGATGGGGTAGGGGTCGAGGCCGGCCTCGGCGGCGGCGTCGATCCGCGTGACCTCGGCCTGCAGAGCCGTGATCTGGCTGTCGGTGCGGCTGATGTTCACGCACGCCGACTGGCAGCGGGAGTGATCCGGGGTGCTGCGGCCGCCGCCGTCGCGCGCCCGGTCGCGGTCCGGGTCGCACAGCGCGGTGAACGCATCGTGATTGCAGGTCAGGAAGAACTTCGGGTCTTCGTAAACCTGAAGGCGCGGGTTGTCGACGAGCGCGCGCAGCTCGCGTTTGCCCAGGTAGGTCCCGGCGTAGCGGTCAGTGAACTCCGCGGCCGCGGCGCGGTAGCGGTCGGCGGCCGGGCCGCTGACCTTCTCGCCGGCGGCGAGGCGTTCACCGGCCTCGGTGAGGGTCTCGGCCAGGGCCAGGCCCTTCTCCTGGTCCAGGACCTCGAGCATGTCGGCCTTCGAGCGGCCCGATGGTGGAGTCGGGTATTGGAACTCTCCGAATGCCTCAGTCGAGACGGTGCGAAGCGGGTTGCCGGTACCTGGAGGGCACCCGGACTGGTCGACTGACGCGGTCAAGTAGTGGCACGCCTTCATACCCCGCCGCGACGCCTGGTGCACCACGTACGCCGAGGTGGACCAGGTCCGGCTGACGGGAGCCATGCGCCGCTTAAACTCGACCAACCTGTCGATCACATCGTTGATCAACAGGTGGAACACCCAGTGACCTGCGAGATTCATGTCTATCGGTGCGCAGAAGGAGCCGTACGTGGAGTCGCTGGAGTGCTCGCGGTTCGTGCTCCTCGACGAGTGCCCGGCGAACGCGGAGAGCTGGTTCCTCGCCCGGTGCTTCGACGCGCTCCTCGCCCGGGGCGTGCGCGGGGTCGTCTCGTTCGCCGATCCCGTGCCGCGTACGGACGCCTCGGGGGCGGTCGTCGCCGTGGGGCACGTCGGGACGATCTACCTGGCTTATGCGGGTGCGGACATGTCTGGGGCGCCTGACGAGGCTGTCCACGCTGCTGCGACGAGACGGCGTGCGTCGGTTGGCGGAGGGAGTGCGTTCATCGAGAAGGATCACTCCGGGTAACAGATCCCCCTGCCTCAAAGGGGTAGTGGCTGGCAGTCATGTGCGCGACTGGTAGACCGAGAGCCGGCCCTTCCTGCCTTCCGAGGTCTCGGGAAGGGGGGATGGGCCCCCTGAGTGGAGCTCGACCACCGCACGCGCCCGACGGTCCCATCTATACTGCTTCGACCGATTGCAGTAGCGAGGCGGGGTAGGGCGGTATGGCGCGAGCGAGCGGCAGCGGGGCGTTGGCGGCCCGCCATATCAGTGCAATGCTTGCCCGTAAATTCGGCGATCTCATCAATATGGACGATGTGGAGGCCGTCGGTCATCCGCAGCGCGATCGTGCATTTCAGGCGCGGGCGTTGGCTGCTATGGCGGCCCGGATGCTGACGGGGTGCACCTTCCAGCAAGCCGCCGCATCCGTGATTGACGGGTTCGACGACCTCGGCATCGACGCAGTGGCGACTTCCAGTGCCACGGGTGAGCTGTGGCTGATCCAGGCCAAGTGGAGCGACAGCGCTGCGGCACGAGCTGACAGCGAGTCGGCTACCAAACTCCTGCGCGGGTTTCGGATCCTCGAAGGGCGCGGCTTCGAGCGTTTCAACCAGCAACTCCAGCCACATGTAGCGGCGATTGAAGAGGTCCTCGCCTCGCCGAATGCCGGGGTCCATCTGGTCCTGGCCGTCATGGGGACAGCGGAATCCAGCCACCGGCTCCTCGCCGCGATCAATTCGGAGCTGGCTGAGATCAACCGCTTCGGTCCGATAGCGGACCTGCGGGTGCTCTCCGCAGCGGACTTCCACGCCGCAGCTCTGAGTGATCTGGAGGACCCCGCTGTCGAACTCACGGCCACGTTCTCGCGAGGTTGGTTCCACCAATCTCTCCCGCACTCGGCGTACCACGGGGTGGTCTCTGCTCAGGAGGTCGCGCGCTGGTACCAGGAACAGGGCGCCGCTCTCTTTGCTCGGAACATGCGCCACCCGCTGGGCGACACCGCTGTGAATCTTGGCCTGGACTCTACTCTCCGGAAACAGCCGGAATACTTCTCGTACTTCAACAATGGAATCACCGTCTTGTGTGACTCTGTGCGCACTGAGTTCTTCGATCAACGGCAACACGGCGCCCCGGCCCGTCTGGTTCTAAGCGGTGCTTCCATCGTCAACGGCGCGCAGACGACAGCCGCCGTGTACAGGGCCTTTCGCGAAGATCCTGCGACCGTGAAGGATGCCACGGTCATGGTGCGGATCATTTGCCTTGATGATGCGCCTGAGGGCCTGGCCCGTGAGCTGACACGGGCGGTGAACACGCAGAACGAGGCGCTACGCCGCGACTTCATTGCCCTCGACCCGGTTCAGACGCAGATCCGCGATGACTTCAGACTGTCGCTCGGCAAGGAATATGTCGTGAAGCGCGGGGCGTTGCTTCCCGGGCCGGAGGAGGGCTGTTCGGTCGAGGAGGCTGCTACGGCCCTGGCCTGCTCCTACGCCGATTCGGCATTGGCGGTGCTCGCCGGTCGCGGGGATGCCCTTTGGGAGGATGGCCCGCACGCTCCCTACACGAGGCTGTTTGGCACCCAGCCCTCGGCGCTGCAGATTTGGCGCTCTGTCCAACTGCTACGCACCGTGCAGGAATCCCTCGGCGCACTGCATTCCCGTCTCGTCGGCCGTGGCGCGAGAATCGCTGATGCCGGGCGGCTGCTTATCGCGCACATTGTGTTTCAGCACGCAGACCTCAGCGACATCGACGTCCCTGATGCGGACTGGGCTACGGCACTGTCGCAGGCCCGAGCCGTCGTGCCTGATGTCGTCTCGAGCCTCGTTGCCCACATTGAATGCGAATTCGGTGACCGGACCCTGGTGGCCCCGCTCTTTCACGACGCAGCCGCGGCTGCCCGCTTGGTCACAGATGTTCTGGCTGACCTGGCCGACCCGGCCTGGAGGCCGCCGGCACTGGAACCGCGAGATGTCCTCGTGGGGCGAAGCGAACGGAAACCCAATTCGGTCCGCCTTCTGGTCAGCCATGACCGGCTGCCGGACGGAACTCTCTTGATGTACTCCCCTACCTCACGGGAAGAGCAGAGCATTGGTGATTGGCTGAACGCCGACCCAGACCGGTTCATGGCTGTTTGGTCTAATGATGTCAAGAGGCCGTTGCAGTGGCGTGCTGATGGGCGGCAGTACTCCCCGTCCGGATTGATCATGCACATGTGGCGCGAGAGTGGGTGGAACGAGGCACCCGTGGCCGTGAACGGAGCAGCCCGCTGGACGCTGCCTAGCGGCCAGACGCTGGCGGAGCTGGCTGAGGAAATCTGGCAGCGGGAGTCCAACGGCACGGCTGCGGGTGGTACTCAGGAGGCGGCGCGGCAGGACGGCGCCTCTGGTGTATGAGCGACGGACTATCGGCAAACGGTACGAGCTGCGCTCTACGCTCGGCCGCGGGGGGATGGGGCTGGTCCTCCTCGCACGAGACAGCACGTTGGAACGCGATGTCGCCGTCAAGCTGATCCGTCAGGACCTGTTAGAAGACCGGTCCGATGCCGAGCAGATGGTGGCGCGTTTCCAGCGTGAAGCGCAGATTGGCGCACGGTTCTCGTGCTCCGGACTTGCCCGGGTGTACGACGCTGGCTTTGACGAGACCACCGGGGACGCGTACATCGTCATGGAACTGGTGCAAGGGACGAGCTTGACCAAGGTCATGAAGTTTTCACGTCGGCCGTCAGACCAGTGGATCGCCTGCCTGATGACGCATCTGTGTGTGACGGTCGAGCACCTTCACCAGTTCTCGATCATCCACCGCGATATCAAACCCGACAACATCACGCTGGGCGTCGACGGCAAGGTCATACTTCTCGACCTTGGGCTGGCCCGCGACCTAGGCCCCAACGCTCCCCGCATCACCAGGGGGAATCAGCCTCTAGGAACTCCGGCATACATGTCTCCCGAGCAGGCCCTGGGGACGCCTGGCAGCGTTCGCACCGACGTGTACGGACTCGGTGTGCTGCTTCATGAATTGATCGCTGGCATAACGCCCTTCGTCGGTGAGCCGGTGTATCTGCTGTATGCGCACGTACACGAGGACCCACCCTCGCTTCGCGAGCTCCGGCCGGACGTCGATCCGAGGCTGTGCAGCCTGGCGTCGGCGATGCTGACGAAACACGCTGATGGGCGGCCGAGTGTGGAGGAGGTGCTCAAGCAACTGGCCGAGGTCCTGCCACCCGCCGGCTTCGCCCACCTAGAGGACCCGGGCTTTCCGCCCTTGATTGAGCCGGTACGGTCCTTGCCTCCCGGCCTGCGTGTCGACGCGTTTTCGGCCTCTCCACCACGCGGGGGACACGAGACCGGCGGAGCCAACGGGGGAGTTGGCGAACGAGTCCGCAGAGCTGACGCCCTGTATGATGCAGGGCGGGTTCTTGAGGCCTTCGCGCAGTACGAGAGCGTGGCCCAGGAACTCGGCCGCACGATTGACCAGCCTGCGCTCCACTGCCGCATTCGCGCAGCCCAATGTCTGGCAGCGCGAGGAGAGCAGGAGGCGGCGCTGGAGCGGTTCCAGGACGTTCGGGACGACCTGCAGCCGACACGTGGCGACACCGATCACGTGGTGCTTGAGATACGCCAGCATGTGGCATTGCTGCTTCTGGCGGTTGAGCGCCTGGATGAGGCCGCACGTGCGTTGGCGCAGTTGTACGACGACATGGTGAGGGTCTACGGGCGCGATGCCGAGGCAACAGCTCCAGTCCACAAGGCCCTCGTTGCGCTTCGGCAGCGACTGCGCAATCACCGCTCCAGCTGACTAGGTAATCGCCCGAAACACGTAATCACGCTAGTGAGATGGGGCACTGCTATCTGCGAGTCGGCGAGATCCTCTCCTGAGCGATTGAGAACTGTCAGGCCTGGTTGTATCTCCGGGCCAAGTCTTCCGTGAGAGGGTGCGGCGACGTCAGCGCAGCGAGCTGTGCGGGTTGCCGCTTGGCTGTCGGGGCAGACTCAGAACGGCGGAGTGGATGACGACGGGGCGCGGCGCCTGCTGCGCAACTCCGGTACGGCCTGCCCGTTGACGACATACAAGTTCAAGATGTCGTCCCTATCCATGAAGATCACAGACCTTCGCTGAGAAGCATCAAGCGCGTTGCCGAGCCAGTTTCGCGCGGCCTTAGTAATCTCTCCACCAGCGATGATGTAGGCGTGATCTACTAGTACGCGCTTGCCGATTTCGGGGTCGAAGATCTCGTGACCGATCATCATGGTGACCTGGTTCAAGATCTCGGCCACATTGGCATTTCCACTCCTGCTGACGCCTGACGCGTCGAGCTTTCCCTTCTTCACCTGAATCCCGAAGTATAGGACGTGAGTGGTGGGAAGGATGTATTTCATCCACACGCCCTTGCCGTACTCCAAGGCCTTGTCGCGGTGCCCTGCTGCGGTGATGCGCTGGAACCCTAGTTGTCGAAAGAGCGGCAACAACAGATCCTCGGTGATCTCATCCTCTGATGCAGAGTTCGGCCTCGGGGAACATCGGTACAGCGGTTAACGCTAAGCCGGTGATCTTGGTCAGGCCGGAGTTCCGAGAGTGGTGACGCGGTTCTCGTACTCGCGGCGGGCCTTGCGCTGTGCCGGGACCGCCGGGGTGCCCTGAGCGGCGTCGAGGGGCTGGCAGCGGGCAAGGCCCTCGGGGAGTATCCGAACGGAAATTAGCGGTAGCAGGGCGATCTTGATTCCGGTTCGGTGACAGGCCCGTTTCGCCTGGTCAGCGGGCTCTACGGTCCTCGGCATGCCTGTTGAGTACCTGTCTGCCGAGCAAGAAGCCCGCTATGGGCGGTTCGCCATGGAGCTGTCGCCCGGCGAGCTGGAACAGTTCTTCCGCCTGGACACCAGGGCCCTGGGTCTGGCGCGGGTGAAGCGCCGTCCGGCGACGCGGTTGGGATGGGCGGTGCAGTGGGGCACGGTGCGGATGCTCGGTACCTTCCTGACTGAGGATCCCACAGCGGTCCCGGCCTCTGTGGTGCGGTTCGTCGCCGAGCAGCTCGGTATCGATGACGCGCACTTCGCCGAGTACGGGACGCGCTCGCAGACGGCGTACGAGCACGCGTGGGAGATCCGCGACGAGTACGGGTATCGGGACTTCGCTGCGGGCGAGGAGGAGCTGCGGGAGTTCCTGGCGGCGCGGGTGTGGTCGTCGCTGGAGGGGCCGCGCGCGTTGTTCGACCGGGCGGTGGTGTGGTTGGTCAACAACCGGGTGCTGCTGCCCGGGGTTACGACGCTGGCCCGGATGGTGGCTGCGGTCCGCCAGGAGGAGAACGACCGGCTGCACGCCGCGCTGTACGAGGCGGTGCCGTACGACCTGCGCACCGAGATGGCCAGGTTGCTCGAAGTGCCCGAGAAGAAGCGGGTGTCGGAGCTGGAGCGGTTGCGGCTGGGGCCGATGAAGGTGTCGGGCAAGGCCATGCAGCTGGCCCTGGACCGAGCCCGTGAGGTGCGGGGCTTGGGGGCCGGCGCAGTCGACGCCGGGCGGGTACCGGCCGCTCGGATGACCGGGCTGGCCCGCTACGGGCTGACCTCGAAGGAGCCGACGCTCAAACGCTTGGAGGTCACCCGGCAGACCGCCACTCTGCTGGCGACCGTGCGGCACTTGGAGACCGCGACGGTCGACGACGCGCTCGACCTGCTGCACGCGCTGATGGCCACCAGACTGCTCGCGAAGGCCGAGCGCATGGGAAACGACGCCAAGCTCAGGGCCCTTCCTCAGTTGCGCAAGGCCGCGAAGAAGGTCGCCGCGGCTGTCGACGTGCTGATGACGACACCGCCCGCGACCGACACCGGCGAACTCGTCTCCGTCGTCGATGCGTGGTCGGCGATCGAGCAGGTCGTGCCACGCGAGCAGCTGGCCGACGCGCTCGCCACGATCGCCGCGGTGGTCCCGGACACCGACGGGGACGACGACGCGGAGTGGCGGGCTGAGCTGATTGTCCGCTACGGCACCGTGCGCGGCTTCATCCGCCTCCTGGTCGAGGTCATTGATTTCGGCGCGGTTGAGGCCGGCGCCCCGGTCGTGAAGGCCCTCAAGCAGCTGCCGGGCCTGATCGGCCGCAAGAAGGTGGGCGCTGAGGAGGTCTCCACGGAGCTGGTGACGGGCTCGTGGCGGCGGCTGGTGTTCGCCAATCCCAATCTGCCGCAAGGCGTGGTCGACAAGGCCGCGTACTCGTTCTGTGTCCTGGAGCACCTGCACCGCTCCCTGCGCCGGCGGGACGTGTTCGCCAAGGACGGCGACCGCTGGGGCAACCCCCGCGCCAAGCTGCTGGCCGGGGAGAAGTGGGCGGCCGCCGAGCCCAAGGTGCTTACCGCGCTCGGACTGGAGAGCGAACCGGCCGGACACCTCGCGGAACTCGCCTCCGCCCTGCATGCCGCGTACGTCCAGATCGCCACCGGGCTGCCGGGCAACACCGCGCTGGAAGTCGTTGGCGGGAAGCTGAAGCTGGCCAAGCTCGGCAAGGCCGAGGAGCCCAAGCTCATGCCGCCGTTCCGGCAGCTGGTCAACGGCATGCTGCCGAAGGTCGACTTCCCCGAGCTGCTGCTGGAGGTTGCCGAGCTGACTGGGATGGCGGACGCGTTCACGCACATCTCCGGTGCCGACTCCAGCATGGAAGGCTTCACCACCAGCCTGTGCGCGGTGCTGCTGAGCGAGGCGTGCAACGTCGGGATGACACCGGTCATGAAGCCGGACGTCCCGGCGCTCACACGAGGCCGCCTGGTCCAGGTCGACCAGGGCTACTTCCGGGCGGAGAACATCTCGGCGGCCAACGGCTTGTTCATCGAGGCACAGGTAAAAATTGACGTCGTGAGGGCGTGGGGCGGCGGCCTGGTCGCCTCCGCCGACGGCGTCCGGTTCACCGTCCCCGTGCAGACGCTCTACGCGGGCTCGAATCCCCGCTACTTCGGCCTGCGGCACAAGGGCGCCACCTGGCTGAACGTAGTCAACGACCAGGTGATGGGGCTGGGCGGAGTGGTCGTGCCGGGCACGCTGCGCGACTCGCTGTTCATCCTGGACGCCATCCACGCCCGCGACGGCGGACCGAAGCCGGAGACCGTCATCACCGACACCGCGTCGTACTCCGACATCGTCTTCGGCCTGTTCGCGATCTGCGGCTACCAGTTCTCGCCGAGAATCGCCGACATCTCCGACGCCCGGCTATGGCGGACCAACACCGCCGCCGACTACGGGCCGCTCCAGCCAGCCTCGAACCACATCATCCGCCTGGACCGGATCCGCGCCCACTGGGGCGATATGCTTCGTGTGGCGGGCTCTCTGACCCTGGGCGAGGTCCGGGGCCACGACCTGATCCGCATGCTCTCCCGGGACGGCAAGCCGACTGGCCTGGGCGACGCGTTCGCCCATTACGGACGGATCTTCAAGACCCTGCACCTGCTCCAGTTCGTCTCCGACGAGGGATACCGGCGGATGATCGGCGCCCAGCTCAACGTCACCGAGGCCCGCCACCGCCTCGTCCGCAAGATTTTCTTCGGACAGCGCGGCGAACTGCGCCAGCACTACCGCGAAGGCATGGAGGACCAGCTCGGCGCACTCGGCCTGGCCCTGAACGCGGTGGTGCTGTTCAACAGCCTCTACATCGACGCCGCCGTCAAGCAGCTGGCCGCCGACGGCTTCCCCGTCACCGATGACCTGCTCGCCCGGCTCTCCCCGCTCCAGTTCGACCACATCAACTTCCTGGGCCGTTACGCCTTCACCCGACCGTCAGCACCAGGCCTGCGGCCGCTACGCGACCCGCACAGCGGCGACGAGACCGGAGACAGCGAGGACGAGTAGCGCAAGGCCCGTACAGTCGAAGGGCGGTCCGGAGCCAGTTGCGATGGCTCCGGACCGCCCCTTCGGGAAGCGCATCGAGGGCTTCGCCAATCCGGACCAGCAGTCCGACCTCGTCGACGTGGGGGATCCAGTCTGGTGTGGAACCCGCCCCTGACGAGGGCGGAGCCCTCCGACAAGAGCTGTCCCGGCCCCGGACCGAAGGACAGAACCTAACGACGTGACATGTAGAGATCCAGGGCCTTGTGCAGGACCTTGTTGAGCGGGTAGTCCCACTCGCCGAGGTACTCGATCGCCTCGCCTCCGCTGCCCACCTTGAAGCGGAGCAGTCCCAGCAGGTGGTTGCTCTCCTCCAGGGTGTCCGTGATACCGCGGAAGTCGTAGACGCCGGCACCGAGTTCATGCGCGTCGCACATCATCTGCCACTGGATGGCGTTGTTCGGCTGAACCTCGCGCTTACGGCTGGTGGAGGCGCCGTAGGAGTACCAGACGTGCTCGCCAACAGTGATCATCGTGGCGGCCGCGAGCACCTCGCCCTCGTGGGAGGCGAGGTAGAGACGCATGCGGTCGGGGTGCTCGGCCCTCAGCGCGTTCCACATCCGCTGGAAGTAGCCCAGCGGACGAGGGATGAATCGGTCGCGCTCGGCAGTCTCGGTGTAGATCGCGTGGAAGACGGTCAGGTCCTCGTATCTACCCTGGACAACCTTGACACCGGCCTTCTCCGCCTTCTTGATGTTGCGACGCCACTGCTGGTTGAGGCCCCGCCTGATCTCCTCTAGGGACCGGCCTGCAAAGGGGACCTGAAACGCATACTGGGGCTGGCCCGCGGCGAAGCCGTCCTCGCCGCCGGGCTCGGTCTGCTGCCAGCCCATCCGGCGCAGCCGGTCGGCAAGGTCGAAAGCACGCGGCTCATGCGCGGTGGCCTCCGCGTCCCGCAGCCGCCGGGCTTGCGGGTCCGCGATCGCGGCCTTGACCGCCTCAGCACTCCACCGGCGAGCCACGACAGGCGGCCCCATCTTCACCGAGAAGGCGCCCTGCTCCTTCAAGTGGGCGAGCATAGGCTTCAGCCACTGCTCGATGTCCGGCGCTGCCCACTCGATCACCGGTCCCTCAGGCAAGTAGGCGAGGTACCGCTTCGTCTTCGGCAGCGGCCGCAACAGCACCAGCCCGGCCCCCACGAGGCGGTCCTCCTCGTCGAACCAGCCCAGACTCTCGGCCCGCCAGTCCGGCTTCACCTCCCCCCAAGAGGGCACCTGCGTGTGACTTACCGAAGGCTGGGCCATGACGAAGGCCAGATGCTCTTCACGGGTGATCACCTTGAGGTCATACGTCATTCGCCGCGCTCCTTTGTTCGGCGGCCAAGTCTACGGAGACGACCCACACTGATGATCACGAACTCGACTTCGCACAAACGGTCCTTTGCGCGAGCAAGATCGACAATCGCTCGCCGGGCCCCCGCCGATGCCGGATTCGCTCACAGAACCCGTTCTCACTCAAAAGCGGGACGGGCCCCCTTCTGAGACTTGCATTGTGCGAAAATCCGGGCCCATGACGGACCCTCAGCAGCCCTCCTCGAATGACCGCTCGGACGCGGACGATGTCGAACAGCACGCCTGTCCGAAGTGCGACGCTCAGCCCGGCTCACCGTGCCGCTCGCGCGGCGGCGCGGTCGCCTCCGCTTATCACACCCGCCGCTTCACGAAGGTGCTCCGGCTCAAGAAGGCGCTGCGGGTGCCGACCCCGGCGGACCGCGGGCCGGGTCGGCCGTGGCGGCCGTCTAGCCCGCCGCCAGCGCCGGTCGACCCGGACCTACCGAGCGCGGACATCCGCATCGGGTACGCGCGGTGTTCGACCCTCGGGCAGGAACTCAACTCGCAGTTGGACGCGCTCAGCAAGCACGGCATCCCCCGCGACAAGATCTTCGCCGAGAAGATCAGCGCCCGGGTGCGGGTCCGCCCGAAGTTCGAGGAGGCGCTTCGGACCGCGCGGGAGGTCAAGGCGCACGCCCCGCACTGCCGGGTCATCTTCACCGTGTACGAGATGAAGCGGCTCGGCCGCGACGCCGCCGAGCTCACCGTACTCGCCGACCACCTCACCGCCCACGGCCTGGTGCTGGAGATGCTCGCCGGGCCCCTGCCCGGCATCTACGACCCCACCGGGCCGGGCAAGCTGCTGTTCGCGTTCTTCGCGGCGATGGCGGAGACCGAGCGGGAGAACATCCGGGAGTCGACGCTGGAAGGGCTCGACACCGCGGCCCGCAAGGGCAAGCACGGCGGCCGGCCGCCGGTCATCACCGAGGACATGCTGCACACCGTGCTGCGGCGCCGGGCGGGCGGCGAGTCCGTCGAGCAGATCCAGCTCGACCTGATCATCCCCACCGGCAAGCGCAAGGGACAGAACCCCTCGGTCGCGAGCATCTACCGGGCGCTCGCCGAGCACGCCAAGCGCGAGACATACCCCGAAGCCGTCGAACAAGCCCATGCCGACTTCGCCGCCCTCCAGGCCTGGGAACTCCCCGGCCCGCGCACGGCGGCAGCGGAACCCGCTCAGTGACGCGGCACGGCGTCAGCCGCTACCGCTAATTTCCGTTCGGATACTCCCCGAGGGCCGGACATCGCCGAGCGGAAGTCCGGGGCGATCCGGCTGACCCCGGCCGAGGCCCAGCCCGAGCCGAAGAACCTGCGCAGGATCAAGGGCGAGGTACAGCGCCGGTGGGGCATCGTGCCGCTCATCGGCATGCTCAAGGAGGCCGTCCTGCGCACGGGCTGCCTGGACGCGGTCACCTCGGTCTCCGGCGGCGGCTCTCTCTCGGCGGAGGTGCTGGCCGAGCGCCTGCTGTTGGTGATCTACGCCTACGGAACCAACACCGGGATCAAGGCCGTCGCCTCCGGCGGCCACGGCCATACCGAGGACGAACTGCGCTACGTGCGCCGCCGGTACCTGACCCCGGAGACGGCCCGGCAGATTGCCATCGAGATCGCGAACGCCACCTTCGCCGCCCGCAGCACCGAGTTGTGGGGGCAGGGCTCGACCGCGGTGGCCTCCGACTCCACGCACGTGCGGGCCTACGACCAGAACCTGTTCACCGAGTGGCACTCGCGCTACGGCGGTCGTGGGGTGCTCATCTACTGGCACGTGGAGAAGAAGTCCCTGGCCATCCACTCCCAGCTGATCAACTGCACCGCCTCCGAGGCCGCCGCGATGGTCGAGGGCGCGATGCGGCACGGCACCACCATGGACGTCGAGGCCAACTACACGGATTCGCATGGCCAGTCGGAAATCGGGTTCGGCATCACGAGGCTGCTGAACTTCGATCTGCTGCCGCGCATCAAGCGGATCAACAAGGTGAAGCTGTATCGGCCACTGGCCGGTGAGCCGGACGCCTACCCGGAGCTCACGCCGGCGCTGACCCGCCCGATCCGCTGGGAGCTGATCGGCCAGCAGTACGACCAGATGATCAAGTACGCCACCGCGATCCGCACGCGGACCGCGTCCACCGAGGCGATCCTGCGCCGCTTCACCCGCAACGCCTCCCACCCCACCTACTACTCCAGCAGCGGTTCGTGTCCTGAGCTGGTGGTTGTCGTTGTCCTGGTATGGAGGGGATGAGTGAAGCCGCTTGCTGGGCCGGCGAGTTGGAGTTGGTGTTCGCTCGGGTGGCGGGCAGGTTCACTCGGGCGGATCTGCGGTGGCGGATGCGGGACTACGTCCGTGGTCTGCTGGGGCGGGCGACACGCAAGAACGGCTGGCAGCTTGCGGAATGGGCAGGTCACCGCACTCCGGACGGCTTTCAGCGGCTGCTGAACAGCAGTGTCTGGGACGCGGACGCCCTGCGTGACGACGTCCGTGCCTACGTCGCCGAACGGCTCGGACCGGGCGGTGTGCTGATCATCGACGACACGGGATTCATCAAGAAGGGCACCACCTCAGCCGGGGTCAGTCGGCAGTACACCGGCACCTCAGGAAAGATCGACAACTGTCAGATCGGCGTGTTCGGCGCCTACGCCACCAGCTCAGGCCGGGCCTTGGTGGACCGGGAGCTCTACCTGCCCAAAGCCTGGACGTCCGACCGTGACCGCTGCCGGGCGGCCAAGATCCCCGACGGGCGAGGCTTTGCGACCAAGGGGGAACTGGCCCGGGACATCGTCCGCCGCTGCCTGGCCGCCGGCCTGCCGGCGTCGTGGGTGACCGCGGATGAGGCCTACGGGCAGGACTGGCACTTCCGCCGCCTGCTCGAGCAGACGGGCGTCGGCTACGTGGTGGCGGTGCCCAAGTCCCAGCAGATCAAGTCCCTGGCCGGCATCTGGCGCATCGACCATCTCATCGATGAAGCACCCGATGATGCCTGGCAGCGGCTGTCCTGCGGCGATGGGGCGAAGGGCCCGCGGATCTACGACTGGGCCGGGGCCAAGTTGCCCGCCAACATCATCTTCGATCCGGATCCGCCGACCCATCACCGGTGGGTGATGGCCCGCCGCAGCCTGTCCGACCCCGAAGATGTGGCCTACTACCTGGCCTACGCACCCGTGGGTGTCGAGATCGCCGAGCTGGTCCGCATCGCCGGCTCCCGCTGGGCGATCGAGGAGTGCTTCCAGGCCGCGAAGAACGAGTGCGGCCTGGACGAGTACGAAGTCCGCCGCTATGTCGGCTGGTATCGGCACATCACCCTGGCCATGCTCGCCCACGCCGTCTTGGCCGCACTCGCAGCACAAGCCCAGGCCGGCGGGGAGGCAAAGGGGGCTGCAGAAACGGATCAGCCACCGTCCCGCTCACCGTGGCAGAGATCCGGCGGCTCCTGGACACTCTCCTGCCCCACCCACGAGCCGACCGCGATCCCATCACCCACGCACTGAACTGGTCCGCCTGGAGAAGACACCGCCAGGCCATCGCCCGCCGCTGCCACTACCGAAAACGCACCTCAGGCCACGAACCGCTGCTGGAGTACTAAGGCCCTTGTCCCTGAGGTGCTCGATCACCTGGTCGGCCTCGTCCGGGGACGGTCGAGTTCGGCCGCAAAAAACGCGCTCGCGGCCTTCAAAATCTCGTTCGCCCGCCTCAGCTCCGCTACTTCTCTACGAAGTTGCTTCAGTTCCTCGTGCTCGGCGGTGGTCAGCCGGCCGTCGCGTTCGCCGGCGTCCGCCTCGGCCTGACGGACCCAGCCGCGCAGGGCTTCCTTGTGAATGCCCAGGTCCTTGGCGACGTGCGCGATCGGCCGGCCCGTCGTGCGGACCTCGCGGACGGCCCGCTCACGAAGCTCGTCGGGGTACCTGCGTGGTGCTGGCACAGCTCGTGGTTCTCCTTCGGGCCAGGATCATAAGCCTGGCTTCAGGGACTCCACGAAACCGGGGTCAGCTCAGTACCTGCCCAAGCGCACGAACCTGTCCCTGCACACCGCTGACGACCTCCGTGTCATTGAGCAGAGGCTCAACAACCGACCCCGCAAGACATTGAGTTGGCAGACCCCGGCTCAGGCATTCACCGCCGCTCTGGCACTCCGATCCTGCAACGTTGCGACGATCATGCGAATCCACCGATGCTGGAGCGCGGCATAATCATCTCGTACGAGACCGTCCGGCGCTGGTGCCTGAAGTTCGCTCGGCAGTACGCCAGCGGCCTGCGCCGCCGACAGCCTCAGCCCGGTGACAAGTGGCATCCGGACGAGGTCTTCATCAAGATCGACGGTGAGCGGAAGTACCTGTGGCGGGCTGTAGACCAGGACGGGATGGTGCTGGACATCCTGGTGCACAGCTGCCGGGACACGGCTGCGGCCAGGCGCTTCTTGCGCATGCTGCTGACGAAGACGGGCGGGGTGGCGCGGGTGATCGTCACGGACAGGCTCCGCTCCGACCGAGCGGCCCACCGCGAGGTCATGCCCTGCGTCGAGCACCGTTCATACAAGGGCCTGAACAGCCGGGCCGAGAACAGCCACCAGCCCACCCGGCAACGCGAACGGGCGATGAAAGGCTTGTGCAGCATGGGCGCAGCCCAGCGGTTCCTGGCCGCGTTCAGCGGCATCCCACCCCGCTTCCGGCCCCGCCGCCACCTGATGACCGGCACCCAACACCGCGCCGAGACGACCGTCCGCTTCGCTGTCCGGGAGCAGGTCACCGGCGTCACCAGCCGGCCTGCCGCGGCCCGAGCCCAGGGCCGGCACCCGGCCCCACCACACCTCCACACCCCGTCAGACACCCGCACACCCAACAACGTGACAACGCCCCGCCGACGTCTTACAGGCCCGGCACGGTTGATCATGGTTGGTGAGACAGCCTGGGGTCATCCCCCGGCTAGCATGCACGAGTACGAAGAGGGATCATGAACACAGTCACTGTCGGCACGAACTACACCGTCTCGGTCTTGCAACGGCTCTCGGAGAGAGGCGGTCGTGACGCGATCGTCGCGGGGGCGCGGCGGATCAGCGGCGCCGAGGCCGTCAGCACAGTCCTGCGCTTCGCTGCGGTGCTACGGGGCAGTGGCCTGGCCAAGGGGGATGGAGTGGCACTGTTCGTGGAGAATTCTCCCGAGGCGCTGCTGCTCCAGCTGGCCGTGCATTTCGGGGGCTATCGCATGGTCTTCGTGCCACCGGAGCCTGGCAACAGCGAACTCGAGGCGTTCATCCAGCACGCTGACGTCAAGATGCTCTTGTTCGACCCGGTCTTCGAGGAGCGGGCCGGACAGATTGCTGGAGGAATCGAGCTTCCGCATGTCTTCAGCATCGGCGCATCCTCGATTGCTGCCGACTTCTTGGCGGTAGCCTCCGACAGTGCTGGTCTCTCGCTCCGCGAAGCCGCCGATGGCTGTCACATCGCGACGCTTCTCTACACAGGTGGTACGACGGGAATGCCCAAGCTGGTCGTCCACCGCAGTGGCTACTATGACAACTACGTCGAGGTTTCGAGTGCGTTCGCCGACGGCTCGTCGGCCGCCCCCGCGATACTCATCTGCACGCTCGTGACGCACACCAGCGGACACGCTGCTTTCCTGGTAGGCGTCCTGAGCGGCCACACCATCGTGCTGCTGAGGACGTTCGATGCCGGCACCGCCCTGTCCGTGATGGAGAGCGAGCGCGTCACGAGGATGATGGTGGTGACGCCCATGCTGTACGAACTGCTTGACCATCCGGACTGCCTGCCTGGTCGCTTTCCTGCGTTGACGACCCTCCACTACGGCGCCGCAGCAGCATCCCCGGCACGTCTTAGGCAAGCAATCGAACGTTTCGGTCCGGTACTGGACCAAGCATACGGAGCATCCGAGACCGGACTCGTCACCGAGCTCACGCCACAAGAACACGATCTGCACCGCCCTGAGTCCTTGACCAGCTGCGGGCGCCCGTTGCCCGGAGTCGAAATAGAGCTGCGCGACGACGACGGCAAGCCGGTGCCGGTGGGGCACGTCGGCGAATTGTACGTGCGCAGCCGTATGGTCATGGAGGGCTACTGGAACGACCCGGAACGTACCGCCGAGGTACTCGACGACGAGGGTTGGTTTCGCAGCGGAGACATTGCGCGTGAGGATGAGAACGGCTATCTGTACCTGGTCGACCGGGCACGGGACATCATCGTGACGGGCAACACAGCCGACAACGTCTATTCCCGCCTTCTCGATGACTTCCTCGTCGCACAGCCCTCTATCAAGGAAGCCGCCACCATCGGCCTGCCCGGCGACGACGACAAGGAGACCGTGCACGTCGTCCTGGTCCCCAGAGACCCGGCCGAGGTTCCAAACCTTGCCCGGCTGACGCGTGAGATCGTCGACGCCTTCGGAGACCTCTACACGCCCGCTTCTTACTCGATCACCGAATCCCTCCCCAGGACCACTGTCGGTAAGACCGACAAAAAGGCCCTCCGCGCGGCCGCGCTGGCGTCCCGCGCGTAGGATCCCAGCAGTCCCGCTGTGACCTGCCGGGGGTGCTTCCATGTTCTTCGTCAAGTGTGTGGGCGGCTTCGGTCCGAGGTTCAATCTTCTTTGTGGGGCATGAGAAGCCGTATCTCAACCGATCTTGGAACGTGTGGGTCGAACGGAGTTCCTGGTCGGGTGATCTTCCGGCCGTATGCGCATGAAGGCAGGGCCTCCTGGTAGCTCGGGGGTGCGGTCCCATTCCGAGCGGTTCCCGGAGGCCCTGTTGTCGTTGTTGTACGCGCCCGAGCCCGTTGACTTCAACTCGTCCGCCGTGTCGTGCGATTGCCTCGCGCACGTGTACGGCAACGCGGCCGATCATCCGGACCGGGTTCGCCGGTATCCGTCGGACATGACGGACGCGGAGTGGGCGGCCATCGGGCCGTTGCTGCCGGTGCCGGCCTGGCTCCAGGGGCGGGGTGGACGGCCCGAGGGCTACTGTCACCGGCAGCTGCTGGACGCGATCCGTTACCTGGTCGCGGGCGGGATCTCCTGGCGGGCGATGCCCGCGGACTTCCCCGGCTGGGGCCGGGTTTACGCCTTCTTCCGCCGCTGGCGCGAGCACGGGCTGATCACAGAGTTCCACGACCGGCTGCGTGGGAAGGTCCGTGAGCGCGAAGGCCGTGAGGCCGAGCCCACGGCGGGAATCATCGACGCGCAGTCGGTGCGTGCCGCCGCGACGGTGCCGGCCGCCTCACGCGGCTACGACGGCGGGAAGAAGGTGCCGGGCCGCAAACGGCACATCGTGACCGGCACCCTCGGTCTGCTCTTGGTCGTCTGCGTCACCGCCGCGAACATCGGCGACCGGGACGCCGCCACGGGCCTGCTGGGGCGGCTGCGCCGCCTGCACCGCGACATCACCCTCGTCTGGGCCGACGGTGGCTACACCGGCTCCCTCGTCGACTGGTGCCGGGACAAGCTCGCTCTGACCTTGGAGATCGTCAAGCGCACCGGCGACATGACCGGGTTCGTGGTGCTGCCCAGGCGTTGGGTGGCAGAGCGCACGTTCGCGTGGCTGATGCATTCGCGTCGTCTGGCCCGGGACTACGAGACCCTGCCCGCCAGCAGCGAGGCGATGATCCGGTGGTCGATGGTCACGCGGATGAGCCGGCGCCTGGCACGGCCACGGGTCGCCGGCCGGCACTGAAGGCCCCCGACGCCTCCAGCAGAAGCCAGCCGCGCTCCGCCAGGCGCCGGGCCTTCGACCGCACCGCCTCGACCTTCGCCGGCGTCGCGTCAAGGCCCAGCTCCACCGCGATCTCCTTGGCTCGAAGCGGCCCGTGACCCGTGGATCGCTGCTGCTCCAGGATGCCCAGAATCCGCTGACAGTCCGGCGCCGGAACCGTCACCGGCGGCCCTTCCCGCCAGGGCGGCACCGCCGAGCCCGGCACCCGTGCGAGCGACGGCGCCGCCTCCTCCCCCGCCTCGGCCGTGGTCACGGCGGTGGACTCAGCCGCGGAGACCGCCAGGGCCTCGAGCAGTTCCTCCCGCGCGATCACCCGCCGGTCCAGCTCGATCTCCGCAGCCTCCAGCACCTCAGCCAGCCGCGCGGCTTCCTCCCGCAAACCCTCCACCCGCACCCGGGCAGCCGCCTCCCGCTCCTCCAGCATCCCCAGCACCGACGCCACCGCGCACCCCTCGACCATGAAGCGGACACAAGACGCCGCGATGCCCCCCTCAACCCGAGCAAAACCATGCCTGACCAGCAGAAATCAAGGAAGCATGTTCGGTTGAGATACGGCTTCTCAGTCGACGGCGTCGCCTGGGACCCGTCAGGCTGGGGTGTGCCGCGGTCGGGTGATCCGGGAGGCCGGGGTCACCGTGCCTCGCCGGGGGTCGAGTGGTGGTCGAGGTCCTCCGGGTGGTGCCGGGCGGCGGGGTGGCGGCGGTCAGGATCGGCCAGCCAGTGGTGGACTGCGAGGGCGGTGGTGCGGACGTGTTCCTCCAGTACGGTGAAGTGGTCCCCGGGCACGGTGACTTCGGTGTGCGGCAGGCTCCAGACCGGGGCGGGCTCGGTGCCGGGCAGCGGGTCCCGAGCCCGTACGAAGAGGGTCGGAGAGTCGAGCGGCGAGGGGTGCCAGCTGGCGAACAGCTCGAAGTACCCGGCCATGGCGGTGAGCCGGTCCGGGTCGGCCGAGGGGAACTCCGCGGCCCGGTGCAGCATGTCCGAGGTCATCACGGAGAGCGCCTGTCGACGGTCGTCGCTGCTCGGATAGGTGTCCAGCAGGACGACGGCGAGCGGGGCGGTGCCTTCGGCCTCCAGTCGCTCGGCCACGGCGTGGGCCACCCAGCCGCCGGCCGAGCGGCCCAGCAGGACCACGTCACCCGCGATCGCGCGGACGGTGGCGGCCTGAGCGGTGACGAGGGCGTCCAAAGTGGCCGGCAGCGGCTCCCCGGCCGCGAACCCGGGGTGCCGCACCGCCGATACCGGCCGCAGGCCCTGCAGCCCGGCGCCGAAGCGCGCGTACTCCCGGGGCCCCGAGAGCACGCTGAGGGCGGGGAAGCAGACTAGCCGGGGCCCCGTGCCGCCCGGTGCCAGTGTGATGGGGTCGAGTGCCGCGCCGGGAGCCCCGGCGCTGTCGAAGAGCGGGCGTAGGCGTGCGGCGATGGTGAGCAGCGCCATGCCGTCCCACGTCCGCCCTCGGTCGCAGGCGGTACGGAAGAGTGCACCCAAGGAGGCGTCCGAAGCAGCTGCGGTGTTCGGGCGGCCCGCCACCCGTACCGGAGCTTCCGTCCGGCCGGCCGCCCCGGGACCGCCGGAAACACCGTCGTGCGCCGGAGGGCCGGAGCCGTCCGGTTGGCCGGCGGCAGCCGGCCCTTCGGGGGCGGCGGGAGGGGTCGTCTCCCGGGCGTACCGCTGCGCCAGCTCGGCGGCGACCGCTCGCGGGGTCGGGAAGTCCAGCAGCAGCGTGGCCGGCAGCGCCAGCCCCGTCGACGTCACGAGCAGGTTGCGCAGTTCGACCGCGGCCAGGGAGTCGAGTCCCAGGTCTGCCAGCAGATCGTCGCCGTCGATTGCGCCGGCCTCCTGCGGGTGTCCCAGTACCGAGGCCGCCAGGGCCCGTACCTCTGTGAGCAGCAACCCGTCCCGCTCGTCCGGGGAAGCGGACGCCAGCCGTCGGCCGAGCGGCCGCCCGACCCCGCCGCAGCGGGCGGTGGGGGCGGGCGGCCGGGACCGGTCCCCCGCCGGATCGCCACCGCCGGGGGCGCCCGGATCGAGGCGGGCCGCCACCACCACCGGGTCGTCACCCGCCACGGCGGAGTCGAAGAGGGCCAGGCCCTCGGCCTCTTCCAGCGGGCCGAACCCCGAGCGGGCCATCCGCCGCAGGTCCGCGTCGGTGAGGTGCGCCATCATGCCCGCCTTCTGCCGCCAGGGGCCCCAGACGATCGACGTACCGGGCAGACCGAGCCGCCTGCGGTGCTGTGCCAGCGCGTCCAGCACGCAGTTGGCCGCCGCGTAGTTTGCCTGGCCGGCGGAGCCGAAGGTACCCGCCACCGAGGAGAACAGCGCGAACACGGCCAGGTCGCACCCCCGGGTCAGCTCGTGCAGGGCGAGGGCGGCGTCCGCCTTGGGCCGCAGCACCCGCTCCAGACGGCCGGCAGTGAGCGCCGGGACGATGCCGTCGTCCAGCACCCCCGCGGCGTGCACCACGCCGGTCAGCGGATGGGCCGCCGGCACCGAGTCGAGCAGGGCGGCGAGCGCCGACCGGTCCGCGACGTCGCACGCCCGGACGGTCACCTCGGCGCCCGACTCGCCCAGTTCCTGGACGAGTTCCTTCATCCCCGGTGCGTCCCGTCCGCGTCGGCCGGCGAGCAGCAGATGCCGGACGCCATGGGCGGCGACCAAGTGCCGTGCCAGGAGCATGCCCAGGGAACCGGTGCCGCCGGTGACCAGGACGGTGCCCTGCGGACCGAGCCGCCTGGCGGGCCGTTGTTTCTCCGTCGTCCCGATCACCGGTACCGGTTTGGGTACGTACGCCGTTCCCCGTCGTACGGCGATCTCCGGCGCCGCGGCGGCCAGCAGGGCAGGCAGGGAGCGCCAGGAGTCGGGGTGACCATCCGTGTCGATCAGGGCGAAACGGCCCGGGTTCTCCCGCAGGGCCGAGCGGATCAGCCCCCACACCGGCACGTGGGCCGGTACGGAAGCGCGTCCGTCGGAGGCGGCCCGGTCCGCGGCACTGGTGCCGCCGTCGACCGGGGTGACGGCGCCGGAGGTGACGAGGACGAGACGGGAGCCCGCCGGACGCGGTTCGGCGAGCCACTCCTGTACCAGCTGCAGTGCCCAGCCCGCCGCCCATCGAGCCTGCGCCGCCAAGTCCCCTGTGTCACCGGTCGTCCGCGGTGGTGTCGGGCACGGTGCGACGAGGACGGCCGGGGCCGCGCCGTCCGCCTTGGGGCCGGCGTACACCGGAACGCCGGAGCCGCGGGGCGCGAGCACGTCCACCAGTGGTGTGCCGACCGCTGACAGAACGCCCCACGGGGGCACCGCCGCGGGTGCGGGCGGCTCGGGCAGCGGTACCCAGTCCATCCGGTGGAGCACCCCGGTGACCGCGGCGGCCGTTCCCGGTCCGGTACGCGGAAGGGACCGGAGCGTCAGCGAACGTACCGTCGCCACCGGCGTGCCGGACGCGTCGGTCAGCTCCACCTTGGCCCGCCCGTCCGGCCCGGGCGTGATCCTCACCCGCAGCTGGCGCGCGCCGGCGGTGTGCAGCCGCGCCCCGCTGAAGGCGAACGGCAGGGACACCCCAGCGCCGTCCGTCCCGCCGGGCTCGAAGGCGCGGCCGTCGAACGCCAGGGCGTGCAGCGCCGCGTCCAGCAGGGCGGGATGGAGCGCGAACTTTGGGCCGCCGGCTTGCGGGAGCGTGGCCGCTGCGGCTTCGGGCAGCGCAACCTCGGCGTACAGATCGGCCCCGAGTCTCCAGGCCGCGCGCAGACCGCGGAAGGCGGGGCCGTAGCTCAGCCCGCTCCCGGCCAGCCGCTCGTACGGATTGGCGTCCGGTCGGCCGGCGTGCAGCGGTATCGCGCCCTGCGGTGGCCAGGGTCCGCCGCAGGCCCAGGCAGCCGCTCCGCGGTCCGCCGGTTGGGGCTCCGGCTCCGGCTCCGGCTTGAGCGTCCCGGAGGCGTGCCGCTGCCAAGGCCGGTCACCGGCCGGCGTGTGCGGCCGGGCGTGGAAGACCACGGTCCGCCGTCCCGCGCCGTCCGGCCCGGACACCTTCACCTGCAGTTCGACCGTGTCGTCCGCGGGCAGCGACAGTGGCGCGGTCAGGGCGAGTTCGTCCAGGGCGGGTGTGCCGGCCGACTCACCGGCGTGCAGGGCCATCTCCACGAACGCGGCCGCCGGCAGCAGTACCGTCCCCGCCACCACGTGGTCGGCCAGCCAGGGCTGGTCGTGCACCGAGAGCAGCCCGCTCAGCAGCAGCCCGTCGTCGTCGGCCGTCACGGTGCGGGACGACAGCAGCGGATGGGCCGGGGTGCGGGTGTCCGGCCGGGGGACGGCCGGGTGCCGGGGGGTGGCGTCGAGCCAGTACCGGCGGCGCTGGAAGGCGTAGGTGGGCAGGGTGACGCGCCGCCCGCCGCGTCCGGCGAAGACGGCCCGCCAGTCGATGGGCACGCCATGGGTGTGCAGCGCGGCCACGGTGTCGAGCAGGGCGTCCGCCTCCGGCCGCGCCCCGCGCAGGGTCGGCAGGACCAACGGCGTCGGGGTCCGCTCGCCGGCGGGTGCTCCGTCCGTGCCCGTGCCCGCCGGAGCCGCTCCGGTCGCGTCGAGGCAGCTTTGGACCAGGCCGGTGAGCACGCCGTCCGGCCCCAGCTCGACGTAGTGCGCCGCGCCCCGGTCCTGGAGGTACGCCACCGAATCGGCGAAGCGGACCGGGCGGCGGACGTGGTCCACCCAGAACGTGGGCGAGCTCAGCTCCTCCTCGGTGGCCGCCCGGCCGGATACGGCGCTGATCAGGGGAATCCGCGGCGCGGCGAAGGAAAGGCGCCGCACCACGTCCGCGAAGCCGGCCAGCATGGGTTCCATCCGCGCGGAGTGGAAGGCGTGGCTCACCCGCAGTGGCGTGGTGGACCGGCCCCGCTCCCGGAAGTACGCGACAGTCTCCCTGACCGCGGCCTCGTCCCCGGAGATGACCACTGAGGCGGGCCCGTTGACGGCGGCGATCTCCACCGCACGCCCTGTCCCGGCGAGCCGGGCGGCCGCTTCGGCCGCCTCGTCCGGGTCGGCGGCCACGGCGGCCATCGCACCGCCCGCGGGCAGCGCGTCCATCAGGTGGCCCCGGGCCGTCACCAGGATGCAGGCGTCCGCGAGGGACAGCACCCCGGCGACATGCGCCGCGGTCACCTCGCCCATCGAGTGCCCGGCCACCAGATCCGGGCGCACCCCCCAGGTTTCGAGCAACCGGAACAGGGCCGTCTCCAGGGCGAAGAGCGCCGGCTGCGCGAACCGGGTTGTGTGCAGGAGCTCGCCCGTCTGCGTGCCGGAGCCGGCGAACACGACGTCCCGCAGAGGCACCGGCAGCAGCGGGTCGAGCAGGGAACAACTCTCGTCGAACGACCGGGCGAAGCCCGGATGCAGTTCCCAGGACTCGTACAGCTCACGACCCATGCCCGCGCGCTGGCTGCCCTGGCCGGTGAAGAGCAGGGCCAGCGGGCCCTGGCGGCGGGTCGTGCCCGTCCGCACCCCGGGCCGGCTTCCGCCCTCCGCCACCGCCCGCAGGGAGGTGAGCAGCTCCGCACGGTCCCGGGCTACCACCACGGCCCGGTGTTCGAAGGCCGCGCGGGTGGTGGCGAGCGAGTACCCGATGTCCACCGGGGCCGCGTCCGGGTCGGCGGCCACCCGGTCGTACAGCCGCCGCGCCTGGGCCCGCAGTCCCGGCCCGCTCCTCGCGGACACCGGAACGGCCACGGGTGCCGGCACCGCCCCGCCCTCGGTGCGGCCGCTCCCGGCCCCGTCGCCCGCCGCGGAACCCGGCGGCGGGGTGTCCCGGTCCACCGGGGCTTCCTCCAGCACCACATGGGCGTTGGTGCCGCTGATGCCGAAGGAGGACACCCCCGCCCGGCGCGGGCGGTCCGTCCTCGGCCACTCCGCCTCCCGGGTCAGCAGCGCCAGCCGCCCCGACGACCAGTCGATCCGGGGGTTGGGTTCGTCGGCGTGCAGCGTACGCGGCAGCACGCCGTGGGCCATCGCCTGCACCGTCTTGATCACGCCCGCCATTCCGGCGGCGGCCTGGGTGTGACCGATGTTCGATTTTACCGAGCCCAGCCGGAGCGGACGTTCCCGCGGCTCCCGCCCGTACGTCGCCAGAAACGCCTCCGCCTCGATGACGTCGCCCAGCCGGGTGCCGGTGCCGTGTGCCTCCACCGCGTCGATGTCCCCGGGGGCCAGCCCCGCGTCCGCGAGGGCCTGCCGGATCACCCGTTGCTGCGCCGGGCCGTGCGGTGCTGTCAGCCCGTTGCTCGCCCCGTCCTGGTTCACCGCCGAGCCACGCACCACGGCCAGCGCCGGGAGCCCGGCGCGGCGCGCTTCGGACAACCGGCTCAGCAGCAACATGCCGGCGCCCTCGGCCCATCCCGTGCCGTCGGCGGACGCGCCGAACGCCTTGCAGCGGCCGTCCGGGGCCAGCGCCCGCTGCCGGCTGAATTCCACGAACGACGAGGGCCCCGACATCACCGTTACCCCGCCGGCCAACGCAAAGGAACACTCGCCCCGGCGCAGCGCCTGGGCCGCCAGGTGCAGGGCCACCAGGGACGACGAGCACGCCGTGTCCACCGTGAGGGCCGGGCCCTCAAGGCCGAAGGTGTAGGCGATACGGCCCGAGGCGACGCTTCCGGCGCTGCCGAGGCCGAGGTAGCCCTCGACGTGCTCGGGCACTTCCGTGATGCGGCCGGCATAGTCGCTGTACATCAGCCCGACGTACACCCCGGCTGACGAGCCGCGCAGGGTGCGGGGGACGAGACCGGCGCGCTCGAAAGTCTCCCAGGCCACTTCGAGCAGCAGCCGGTGCTGCGGGTCCATGGCCAGGGCCTCGCGGGGGGAGATGCCGAAGAAGCCGGGGTCGAAGCGGTCCACACCGGTCAGGAAGCCACCCTCACGCACATACGTCCGGCCGGGCCGGGCGGGGTCCGGGTCGTACAGCGTCTCCGTGTCCCAGCCCCGGTCGGTGGGGAACGGGCCGATGGCGTCCGTCCCGTCGACCACCAGCCGCCACAGTTCCTCGGGGGAGGTCACGCCCCCTGGATAGCGGCAGGCCATCCCCACGATCACCACAGGATCGTCGTCCGGTCGGGCCACGCCCCGGTGCGCGGTCCCGGCGCCCGGCGGTGCGGCGGCGCTGCGTGAACGGAGGTAGGCGGCGAGCGCGGCGGCCGTGGGGAAATCGAAGGCGACGGCCTCGGAGAGCGACAGGCCTGTCACCGCCGCCAGCCGCTCCCGCAGCACCGTCGCCGTCAGCGAGTCCATGCCCAGGTCCCGGAGCGCCGTTTCGGGCTCCACCGCCTCCGCCGTACGACCGAGCACGGCCGCCGCCTCGCTGCGCACCAGGGCCAGCAGGTCCGCCGCCGGCTCCCCGGCCGCCCCCGTGCCCAGCGTCCGCGCGGGCCGGTCGGCGAGGGCGTGGCGCCGGACCTTCCCGGAGGCGGTACGGGGGATGTCCTCCACCTCGTACAGTTCGGCGGGCACCTTGAAAGCGGACAGTTCCGCGCGGCAGGCGGCGAGAACCGCTCCCCTGTCCAGTGCAGCGCTGCCCAGCGCGGGGACCAGATAGCCGACCGGTACCTCCCCGAAGACGGGGTGCGGGCGTCCGGCCACGGCGGCGTCCGCCACCCCGGGCAGCCGCCGCAGCACCGCCTCTACCTCCGGGGGGTGGATGTTCGCCCCGCCCCGGATGATCAGCTCACTCGCCCGGCCGGTGATCGCGAGTTCGCCGGATGCCTCGATCCTGGCCAGGTCGCCGGTGCGGAACCAGCCGTCGCGCAGCACCTCGGCGGTGGCCTCCGGCCTACCGTGGTAGCCGACCATGACTCCGGGCCCGCTCACCCACAATTCACCCTCGCCGGTGTCCTGTCCGTCCGCGCCACCGCCGACCCGGACCCGGGTGCCGGGCAGCACCCGGCCGCACGAACCGGCCGCCGATGTGCTGCCCGGTGCCGCCATGGTGACCGGGCCCGCCTCGGTACTGCCGTAGTGCTCCAGGTAGGGGACCCGGCAGATCGCCTCGAAGGAGCTGCGGAACCCGGGCCCCGCCCAAGCGCCCCCGCTTACGCAGCCCCGCAGCGCGGGCGTCCCGAGCCCGCCGCCGTCCCCGTCGTCCTCCTCGCTCCGGACCGCGTCGAGCAGGGCCGAGTACGTCGTCGGCACCCCGCCGAGGAGGGTGTAGGGGGCGTCCGTACGGCGCAGTTCGCCGAGCACCTCCGCCACCGAGAACCGGGGCTGGAGCACGGCGCTCGCCCCGGTCGCGGTCACCCCGAGGACGCAGACCACCTGGCTCATGGCGTGGTGGAGGGGCAGCGGCCACAGCACCCGGTCCCGGTCCGACAGACCGAGGGCGCCCACGAGGCCCGCCGCGACCGGCGCGAGGCGGTTGCGCTGGGTGGACAGCACTCCCTTAGGTGTGCCGGAAGATCCGGAAGTGTAGAGCAGCCACGCCGTCTCGTCCAGTGCGAGATCGTCCCGGGCAGGCGTCCCCGGCTCCGTGGACATCAGTTCCTCGTACCGCAGAACGCCGCCCACCGCGCCGACCCGGTCCGCCGGCGTTCCGAAGCCCCCGGACGGCGGAGCGTCTCCGTTCTCCTCACCGCGCTCGACCACCACCACGATCAGCCCGGGGCGGGACAGCAGTCCTGGCCAGCGCGCCGGCCGCGCCTCGTCGGTGATGAGCACGCGCGCACCGCAGTCGTCCAGCAGGCGGGCCAGCTCCGCCTCCGAGCTCCCGGGATCCAGCGGCACGCCCACTCCGCTCGCCCGGGTAACGGCGAGCAGGCTCTCGACCGCCTCGACGCGGTTGCCGAGCAGAATGGCCACCCGTTCACCCCGCGCCAGACCGGTCCCCGCCAAGTGGCCGGCCAGCCGCTCGGTCCTGAGCCCCAGGTCCCGGTAACTCACCCGCGTACGGCGGTCCTCGAAGGCGACCTTCTCCCCGAGCGACCGGGCATACACCCGAAGCGTCCTGGGCAGCGGCCTGATGACGTCCGCGTCTGCACTCACTCGCTCGAAACCCTCCCGTGGACTCGTAGATGAGGATGGCGGCGTGTTCCGCCCGGTTCCATCGGGTGCGACCTGTCGGTTTCGTGCCAGTCCGCCACCTGTACAGATATCGGCCCGTGACAGCGGTTCGGCGGCGTTCTCTCACACCCATGACAGCGACTCTCCGCTGAAAACAGGTATTGATCAGCATCAATACGGCGAGTCCCACCGTCTCTCACGCCACTGTCACCAAACCGAGAAATCGCAGCCCGCTCGGCACCCGAGATAACCGTCCCGGCCGACCACCGACCGCTGAAGGTGCCCGCCAAGGACTCTGGGGGCGCGTCTGCGGGCTTTGAGCGGGGCTGCGCGACAACTGCCCAGTACCGGCAACGCACGGGCTCTGTGGAACCCGTCAGTCGCACGTACGTTAAGCGGCTTCCTGACGGGAGTGAGATCCGCTCCCGGGCTGGAGTGGGCGGCACGCGTGCAGGCGTAGCGGGCGCGGATGGAGACGGAAGGGCTGATGTGTTATCAGCTGGCGAGATAAGCGTTGTCCCGTAACTCGGGGCAACGGCTGGTGGGTCACCACGGCCGGATCGACTTGTCCGGTTCCACCCCGACTCGCGATCCCAAAGGGATTCCGGCCAAGCGGGTTGAACCGGACACCGGCAAGCCGTCTCCAGAGTTACGGGACAGCCTTTGAGGACTCTATTGAGTCTCTCCAAGCAAGGCAGTAAGGCGGAAGGCGCATTTTCGATCAGAAGCCGGTGGAACAATGACAGAGCCCGGCGGGCCGTACGGTCAGGATGCTTCTTGTAACCGCTGTACCCGCCGGGTTTTCCCGTCCCACTCGCGTGGTCTTTTGAGGGGCGCTCGCTGATGGAGATCAGTTGGGAATGGAATTCCTGTAAGTGGCCGTGAAATACCACAGTTGTTCAGTGGTCGAAAAGTTCCTGACCAGGGCGGCCTCAGTCCACTCCAGTCCGAAGTCGTCCCTGAGCCCCAGCCCGGCCGAACGGTTCAGATACGGGGCGATGTTCACTAAATGGGTGCCTTCTCCTGACCAGTCGGAGCGAAAGCACCACTTCTGTCGGTCCGAGTCGTTGGGCTCTTTGAGCATGGGCTGGCTGGCGGGAGAAATTTTGGGCTCGTCGCTGCCGGCGTCCAGGCGGAAGGTTTTTCCGTCCTGGGAAATTTCAACGTGACAAATCGTCCACTCGTCCACCTCTCCGATTTTTCGCGTCGTCCACCGCTGCGGGTAGTGGTCATAATTTGCGTAGCGGACGCTACAGATGAGTGCTCCGTCGAAGCACTTACCTCCTTGCACGGTGAGACGGCTTCCGTTGAGGCGGTTCACAATCAGCTGCTTCTCGCCCTCGTACGACATAACTACTCCCTGCGTCTCGTCGTTCGCTTACCCTGGGTACGTCTGCGCGGAGCACGGTAGGGGAAAACTTCCACCGACACGGTTTAACCCATACGGGTGAATCTGGCGAGACACGGTTGCATGATGTCCGCTCCCGCTGACCTGCCTGGTCATCGGCGCCCGTGTCGTGCCAAAGCGCTGCAGCCAAGACCCAGAAGCGATCGGCTGGCACTCGCGGCCCCAAAAGCCACATGACAACCTCCAGCCCGGCCGCCACGCAGTGATGTCCGGCAGGGGGGAGGAATCAGTCGTCGCGTCATCCTCCGGCTGCGATGTAACGCCGTCATGACAGTGAGCCACCGGTGGATGTACCGCCCCACGTCAGCCGCCACGGCACAAAGCACCACCTCGTGTCAGCGGCCAGCCACCGCCACAGGCCAGAGACCTACAAGAACACGACCCACCTGACCTACCGTCACTGCCACCAGCTCACCGACATGAAGCCGACGGCGCTGTCACATTATTGGGTGCGTGGGTCTCTGACCGCGTATCGGGGTGTGGGGAGGGCCGGGTTTCGGGCCGGTGCTCAAGTCTTGGCGGGCTGGCCGGCGGCGCCGGTGATCTGATCCCAGATCGCGTAGCGGATGGCCGTCTCGGCTCGGTGGCCGGGGGCGCTCATCAGGTGGCGGCGGGGTCGGAAGTGGGGTGGGATGCCGCTGAACGCGGACAGGAACCGCTGGGCTCCGCCGACGCTGCGGAAGCCTTTCATGGCGCGTTCACGCTGCCGGGTGGGCTGATGACTGTTCTCGGCCCGGTTGTTCAGGCCCTTGTGCGAGCGGTGCTCGACCAAGGGCATGACCTCGTGGTGGGCCGCGTCGTAGGAACGGAGCTTGCCGGTGACCACCACCTGCGGCACCGAGCAGGTCTTCTTTGAGTAGTTTACGGAAGAAGCGCCTGGCCGCAGCGGTGTCCCGCAGGCTCTGGACCAAGATGTCGAGCACGTTGCCGCCGGCGTCGACGGCCCGCCACAGGTACCGCTGCTCGCCGTTGACCCTGACGAAGACCTCGTCCAGGTGCCACTTGTCCCCGGACCGGGGCTGGCGGCGGCGCGGGCCGTTGGCGTAGGACTGCCCGAACGTCGCGCACCAGCGGCGGACCGTCTCGGAGGTCACCATCACGCCGCGCTCCAGCACCAGCTCCTCGACCTCGCGGAAGCCGAGCGGGAAGCGGAAGTACCGCCACACGCAGTGCGCGATCACCTCGACCGGGTACCGGTGCCCCTTGTGCGACGGCGGTGCGCTGCCCACGGACGACCCCTCCCAGCACGACCAACCAGAAAATCATCCCACCCGGTCAGCCAACGTGACAGCGCCGCAGATCGCAGCCGCGGGCCAGCGCGATGAGGTCGTCGCTGCGGCTGGTGTCGCCGGAGAAAACCACGGAGCCGTCCGCGGTGTCGAACCGGTACGCGTACGAGGGGGACATGTTGCCGTGCGGGACCCTGGTCGCCGTCACCTTCATGGTGGCCGTCTCCAGGAGGGTGATCACCGTGCCGGGCCGCGCCGACAGCTCGGCCACGTTGAGCACGGACACCGGGTCGATGCCGAAGCCCTCGGTGACGAAGGCGTTGGTGGAGGCGGCGAACGTGGCGTTCGCGCGCCGGGTGGTCTCGATGATGCCGGGCGCGGGCTCACCAGGGGTGACGGGGCCCTCGGTGACCGTGTCGCTCGGACCCGGCCCCCACACGCGCACGGTACCGCTGAACCCGGGCTGGAGCGGCATCACGCCTGCGCACAACAGTGGGAAGTTGAAGTAGTCCACGATGTGATCGGCGTGCAGGTGGGTGAGGAAGATCCCCTTCAGCGACGGCATGGACAGGCCCGCCCGCAGGTACTGGGTCACCGCGCCCCGCCCGCAGTCCACCAGGTAGGTGTCGCCGCCGACGGTCACGGCGGAGGCGATGCCCATGCGCTCGCCGTACGGCGGGGGGCCGCCCGCCGTGCCCAGCAGGTGCACCACCGTGCCCTTGTCCGTCCGGGACGTGCCCGGCCCGGTGCCGCCGGGTGCCGCGGCGGCCTGCGGGGTGACGGTGAGAGCGGTGGCGGCCGCGCCGCCGACCAGCAGGCCGCGACGGGACAGCCGGGTCGTACGAGGAGGCATGGCAGCGGTTCCTTCGATCATCGTTGATGCGGGAGCCGTGGGGGGGCGAGGGCGGAGCGGGACCGGGGGCGCGGCGGCGGGCGTTAGGGCGGGGCCGTACCGCCGCGCCCCCGGAGCCTGTGGACCGGTCTAGACCGGCGGGGCGATGAAGACGCCGCGGTCGGGGTCGTTGAAGGACTCCTTGGCGACGAGTTCGTTCATCGGGTTGGCGGTGCCCCACTGGTCGGTGACCTCGGGCTGCGAGAAGTCGTAGACGTGCGGGTGCCAGGTGTCCTCGTCCAGGCACTCCAGCTCGGTGGTGTACTCGACGGTGTTGCCGTGCGGGTCGAGGAAGTACGTGAACGTGTTGTCCCCGGCCATGTGCCGGCCCGGTCCCCAGAGCTTCTTGAAGCCCGCCCGGATGACACGCCCCGAGCCGCGCATGTATTCGTCGATGCCGCGCATCTCGAAGGAGACGTGGTGCAGGGAGGTGTGCGGGCCCTTCGCCAGCGCCATGGAGTGGTGCTGGCTGCTGATCCGCATGAAGTGCATGACCTCGCCCATGTGCGGCGAGGACAGAGTGTCGGAGAGCCGGAATCCGAGGTGCCGCTCGTACCACTCCCGCGTGCGGTTCAAGTCGGGGGAGTTGAGGACGACGTGGCTCAGTTTGACCGGGATCGCCTCCTTCTCCTCGATCTTCCGGTGCTGCCTGACCTCCACGTCGGCGGAGACCTCGATGGTGCGGCCGTCGACGTCGAAGAACCGGAAGCCGTAGCCGCCGCCGGGGGTGTCGACCTTGCCGGGTTGGGTGATCAGCTGCACGCCTCCGGCGAGGAACCGCTCGGCGAGGGTGTCGGCGTCGGCGGCGGACGCGGCGCCGTAGGAGACGAGGTCGAGGCGCTTCTCCTCGGCCTTGCGCAGCCGGATCACGTACTGCTCGGGGGAGCCCTCAGCGGCGAGAAAGGAGATGCCGGAGTCCTCGGCAACCCTGGTCAGGCCCCAGACGCCGGCGTAAAAGTCGAGCTGCTTGTCGTAGTCGGGTACGGCGAGGTCGACGTGCCTCAGGTGGGTCAGCAGGCGCATGTTGGTCAGTCCTTCCGGAGGAGGGCGGCGGCGTTGCCGCCTCGTACGGCCTGGAAGTCGGAGTCGGTGAGGCGGGCGGCGCGCAGCGCGCCGACCGGGTCGTCGCTGCCCATGTCGAAGGGGAAGTCGGAGCCGAGCAGGACCCGGTCGGCGCCGGCCGCCCGGACCAGCTCCCGCAGGACGTGCGGGTCGTGCAC
Source organism: Streptomyces sp. TG1A-8 (assembly GCF_030499535.1). Classification (NCBI taxonomy): domain Bacteria; kingdom Bacillati; phylum Actinomycetota; class Actinomycetes; order Kitasatosporales; family Streptomycetaceae; genus Streptomyces; species Streptomyces sp. TG1A-8. The sequence continues at coordinate 194,915 of NZ_JASTLB010000004.1, read as the reverse complement.
GAGCGAGTCGAACCACAGCCGCCGCAGATAGCTGCTGGGCAGGTGCGCGCAGCCGCTCCCGGCGTCGGCGCGGGCCGACCAGGCGTGGTCGGAGCGGCCGATGTGGGTGGGTAGGTAGCCACCACCGTGCGCCGCGAGCACTTTCAGGCCGGGGTGCCGGTCCAGGACCCCGGAGAAGATCAGGTGGGAGAGAGCGACGGCGTTCTCGGTGGGCTGCCCGACGGTGTTGGACAGGTACCACCGGTCCAGCCGCTCGTCGAGGGTGCATCCGAAGGGGTGCAAGAAAAGGATTGCCCCGGTCTCCTCGGCCCGCGCCCACAGGGGGGCGTAGTCCGGGTCGGACAGTTCCCGGCCTGGGGCGTGGCTGGAGATCTCCACGCCGAGCAGCCCCTGTGCCAGGGCGTGGTCGAGGGCCCGCGCCGCCAATTCGGGGTGCTGGAGCGGCACGAGGCCCAGGCCGCGCAGCCGGTCCGGGGCGGTCGAACAGTGCGCCGCGGTCGCTTCGTTGGCGAGCCGGTACACCTTCTCGGCGGTCTGCTCGTCCGCCCAGTAGTGGTAGTGCGACGGCGAGGGGCTGACCAGTTGCACGTCCACGCCCTGTGCGTCCATCGCCGCCAGCCGGGCGGTGACGTCGGTGAGCAGCGGGATCCGGTCGCGGACCATCGGCCCGCTCACGGCGAGGGCCTCGGGGCCGTTGCGGCGGGCGTCCAGGGCCCGTGCCTCGACGTGCCCGGGTAGGCCGTCGACGAGTGCGTCGACCTCGGGCAGCAGGACATGGGCGTGGACGTCGACGGTGGGGGTGGTCACGGCAGCTCCCGGAGCATCGTCATGGTGCGGCCCATCAGGCCGGGCACGTCGGCGTCGCGAACGCCGTCCAACTGCCACCGCCCGATCTGCACCGACGCTTCGACCACCGGCCGGACGCGGGCTATCCGCCGCTCGTAGTACGTCTGGAACAGTGCGTCGTCCCAGGCGTCACTACCGGTCAGGAGCTGTGCCAGCACCCAGGCGTCCTCCAGGGACATGGCGGCGCCCTGCGCGAGGGTGGGCGGGCAGCAGTGCGCGGCGTCACCGACGAGCACGACCCGGCCGCGGTGCCATGAGTCCTCGACCAGCATCCGGTCGAACCAGGTGTAGTTGACCTTCGCCGGGTCGGTGATGTGCTCGGTGATCTCCGGCCAGAACCCGCCGTAGTGCCGGGTGAGGCGGCGCATCTCGTCGGCGTACGACTCCGCAGGGATCGACGCCCGGTCACGGTTGGCCTCGACGACGTACGCGTAGATTGTGTCTTCGCTGGTCGGGCAGTAGCCGGCGATGTACGCCGGGCCGCCGTAGGCCAGGTCGGTGCGGGTGACGCCGGCCGGGCGGCGGGCGCTGATCCGCCAGATGGCCATGCCGGTCGGCTCCGGCTTGTCCGTGATGCCGATCACGGCGCGGGTGGCGGAGCCGAGGCCGTCGGCGGCGACCACCAGGTCGTAGCGGCCCTCGGTGCCGTCGCTCAACCGGACGGAGACGCCGTCGGCGTCCTGACTCAGGATATCGGCGGTGGTGCCCAGCCGGACCGAGGCGTCGCCGGCTCGCACCGCCTCAATGAGGATCTGCTGGAGCTGTGGCCGCTGCATGCCCACGGTGGCGGGCAGGCCGTCGCCGCCGGTGCGCAGGTCCTCCTGGACGTGCAGGACGGTGCCGTCGGGGGCGGTGATGCCGACCGAGTCGAAGCCGAACCCGGACGCCTGCACCTGGTCCCAGACACCCACTTCGCGCAGGACGCGCAGGGCGTTGCCCTGGAGGGTGATGCCAGAACCGGCGGTGGCGTTCCAGTCGTCCTTGGCCTCGACCAGGTCCACCGCGTACCCGGCGCGGCGCAGCAGGATCGTCACGGCGTTGCCGGCGGCACCGCCGCCGATGACGAGGATCTTGCGGGGTTGGGGCATGGGGAACTCCCTTGTTCCTCTACTTACTTGACGGCGACCGAGTTGACGGGGGAGCCGACCGCACCGGTGATGGGCAGGGGAGCGGCGGTGAGCCAGAAGGCGTACTCGCCGTCGGCGGCGCAGTCCGCGGCGAGCGCGTCCAAGTCTCACATCTCGCCGATCAGCAGCCCGATGTGCGGGATGGCGACCTGGTGCAGCGGCTGGAAGGCGTGGTCGAACTCGTTCGGGCATACCTCGAAGCCCCAGGTGTCGGTGGCGATCGCGGCGATCTCACTGCCGTGCAGCCAGGCGGTCGTGGTGAATGACAGGCCCGGCGCGGATCCTCCGGCGTAGTCGCCCCAGCCGTCGCGGCGTGCCCGGGTGAGCTGGCCGGTGCGGACGAGGACGATGTCGCCGCGGCCCACGCCGACACCGTGCGCCTCGGCCGTCGCCGTCAGATGCTCCTCGGTGATCGCGAACCCGTCCGGCAGTTCCCCGTCCTCGCCGATCACCCGGCCCACGTCCAGCAGCACACTGCGGCCGGCGATGTGCGGGGCCATGTGCTCGATGCCGGTGACGAGGTCGCCGTCAGAGGTGACGACCTTCTCGGCGTCCCGCCGTTCCACGCCTTGCCGTGGTCGAAGATGTGCCCGAGCCCGTTCCACTGGGTGGAGCACTGGAGCGGCATGGCGATGACGTCGTCGGCGCCGCCGAGGCCGTGCGGCAGGCACTGGTTGCCGAGCGCGGCGTCGGTGCCGGTGTCCAGCATGGTGTGCACCGGGTTGGTGCGCCGCCGCCAGCCCTTCTGCGGGCCGTTGATGTCGAAGCGCTGGGGCAGGGAGAAGCTCACACCGCTGCGGATCAGCGCCGCGCCCTCACGGCGCTTGGCCCCGTCGAGGAAGTTGAGGGTGCCGAGGACGTCGTCCTCACCCCAGCGCCCCCAGTTCGAGTACGCCTTGGCGGCCCGGGCGATCGCGCCCTCGGGGTCGGTGCGATCCAAGGTCACCGGGCCTCCTCCGCCACGCAGCGGGTGCGCTGGGCACCGAGCCCGGTGATCGAGGCGTCCATGACGTCGCCGTCGCGCAGCAGCCGGCCCCAGTGCATGCCGTTGCCGGCCGGCGAGCCGGTGAGCACGAGGTCGCCGGGCAGGAGCCGGGCGGTCTGCGACGCGTAGGAGACCATCCGCGCCACGTCGAAGATCATGTCCTTGGTGGACTCGTCCTGCATGGTCTCGCCGTTCAGCTTCAGGGTGAGACGCAGGTCGTCGGGGCGCGCGATCGATCCGGCGGGCACGATCCAGGGGCCGAGCGGGGTGAACCCGGGCGCGTTCTTGCTGCGCAGCCAGTCGGTGCCGATCTGCGGCATGTCCCGGCGGAAGACCGTGGCCCGGTCGGTCAGGTCGTTGGCGATCGTGTAGCCGGCGACGTGGTCCAGGGCCTCCTCGACGGAGACCCGGTGGGCCGGCCGGCCGATCACCGCAGCCAACTCCAGCTCCCAGTCGGGCTTCTCGGCCCAGGCCGGCAGAACGACGTCGTCGTAGGGACCGGTGATCGCACTCGGCAGGCCGATGAACACGTACGGCAGGTCCTCGGCGGCCCGCCGGTCCATGATCTCGGCGGCCTCCGCGCGCCGCTCTGCCTCTGGCCGGTCATCGCCCGGCGCCCGGTGCGCGACGTGCAGATCGATCACGTGCTGCCGGTAATTGGCCCCGGACTGGAACACCTGGCGCGGCTCCACCGGAGCGTGCGTCCGGAACTCCGCCAATGCCCCGCGTACGGGGCCGGCGGTGGCCAGTGCGGTCAGCTGCGGCAGCACCGTGTCCCAGCCTTCCAGAACCCCCCGCATGGTCAGTGCGGCGTCGTCCAGGGCGGACCGCAGGTCGATCACCTGGGCGTCGGGAGTGACGAGAGCGGGAAAGGCGGGGCTCTCGGGAGCGGAAAGGGTGGCCAGGGCGAAGGGTCCGGCGAAGAGGGCGGACGCGGCTTCAGGTTTCACGGACATGTCCTCCTGATTGCGATGGCACTAATCTGGACTCGCCACCCGTGATCAGGGAAATAGATTCTGTGGATGACGGCCATCCAGGATCCAAATTTCTGCAGGTCATCGCCGGACGCTAGGAAAGTCGTCGTGAATCTCAGTCGCCTGGACCTCAACCTCGTCGTTGCCCTGCGTGCCCTGCTGGAGGAGCGCAACGTGACCCGCGCCGGGCAGCGCGTCGGTCTCAGCCAGCCGGCGATGAGCGCCGCGCTATCGCGCCTGCGCAGGCACTTCGATGACGACCTGTTGGCGCGGGTGGGCGGCCACTACGAGCTCACCGCCCTCGGGCAGGTCCTCCTCGATCGCGCGTCCACCGCATACGACCTGCTGGAACGGCTTTTCGCCAGCCAGGCGGACTTCGACCCGGCCAAGGAAAGCCGTGAGTTCAAACTCGTGGCGTCCGACTACGCGGTCGCCGTCTTCGGCGCCGAACTCGCGCGGGTCGTGCACCGGGAGGCTCCCGGCATCCGACTGCGTTTCGCTCAGACGCCGACCACCGTCGTGGACGCCACGGACACCCTGCTGAGCACCACCGACGGCCTGCTCATGCCGCACGGCGTCATCAGCGACTTCCCCGCGACCGACCTCTACGAGGACCGGTGGGTCTTCCTCGTCGCCGAGGACCACCCGAGCGTCGACGGCCGGCTGACCCGGGAAGACCTGGCCCGACTGCCCTGGGTCACCTACCAGCGCACGTACGACGCACCAGCCGTTCGCCAGCTCGGGATGCTGGGCATCGAGCCCCGCGTCGAGGTCTCCGTCGACAGCTTCCAGATCATGCCGTTGCTCGTCAGCGGAACCCGGCGCATCGCCCTGATCCAGGCCCGCCTCGCCCGGCTCCTCGCCCCGCTCGTCGCCGTACGTGTCGTGGAGCCGCCCTACGAGGCGGTGCCCCTGCATGAGGCGTTGTGGTGGCACCCGGTGCACACCCACGATGCGGCCCACATCTGGCTGCGGGAGACCGCCGCTCGGATCGGCAGGCGGATGGCCGACGAGCTGGGGAGATGAGAGAGGCCGGCCGCACATCACCAGAGGACGTCATCGACGGGACCGATGGAATGCATCCGCAACGTGAATGACGGCAGGGGCGGGCAGGGCACCCGGCAGGACGCATGCTCGGACGGGGCCCGTCGGTACGTTTCCGCTGGACGTCTCCCTCCGACAGCCGGATGCCCCCGTCTCCGGGGCCCCCTTTTCCGTACCGCCAGCCGGAGTACCGTCGTGCCCGTTTCCCTCGCTGTGCCTGTCGTCGGTCCGGCATATGTTCCCCACGGCTCCGAGCGAGCCCGGTCAGCGTGCGGGAGCCGTCATCGTCGACCGGCGCACGACCAGTTCGGGCTGCAGTACGACGTGGCGGTGCGTGTGCGCTGTTCCGTGGGCCGTGGCCTCGATGAGCAGTCGGCCGGGCGCTGTCACGTTGGCTGACCGGGTGGGATGATTTTCTGGTTGGTTGTGCTGGGAGGGGTCGTCCGTGGGCAGCGCACCGCCGTCGTACAAGGGGCACCGGTACCCGGTCGAGGTCATCTCCCACTGCGTGTGGCTGTACCACCGCTTCCCGCTGTCCTTCCGCGAGGTCGAGGAGCTCATGCTCGAGCGCGGCGTGACCGTCTCCTACGAGACGGTGCGCCGCTGGTGCGCCAAGTTCGGGCAGCAGTACGCAGGTGCGCTGCGCCGCCGGCAGACTCGGCCTGGGGACACATGGCACCTGGACGAAGTCTTCATCAAGATCAACGGTGAACAGAAGTACCTGTGGCGGGCCGTCGACCAGGAAGGCAACGTCCTGGACATCCTCGTGCAGGACGGCCGGGACAAGGCCGCGGCCGGGCGCTTCTTGCACCGCCTGCTGAAGAAGAACCGCACGGTGCCGCGGGTGATCGTCACCGACAAGCTCCGCTCCTACGGTGGCGCCCACCGCGAGGTCATGCCCTCGGTCGAGCCCCGTCAGTCGAAGTACCTCAACAACCGGGCCGAAAACAGCCACCAGCCGACCAGGCAGCGTGAACGCGCCATGAAGGGCTTCCGCTCGGTGGGCGGGGCCCAGCGGTTCCTGTCCGCGTTCAACGGTATCCCGCCCCACTTCCGGCCCCGCCGACACCTGATGCCCGCCACCGCCCACCGAACCGAGATGAGTATCCGCTTCGCGATCTGGGACCAGATCACCGGCGCTGCCGACCAGCCCACCACAACCTGACCACAGGCCTGGCTCACAAGCCCACCCTGCCCCGACGCACCGCCAGGCAGCCCACACCCAACAGCGTGACAACGCCTCCTCACGGTCTTGCCGTCGATCGCGATCACCCGCCGGCCCGCGACCAGCGCGGTCCGCGTCGCGGCCCAGGCCCCCCCGGACGGCATCGAGACGGTCCGCGTCCAGTCGCGCGAACGGGCGACGCAGCGTCGACTCGTCCACCGAACCCCGCTCCAGACCCAGCCGCGTCATGGCCACCGCCTCCGCGTCCCGGGTCCACTCCCCGACAGCCGTGAAACCGCGTGCCCCGGCCATGACCACGCACACCGCGACCGCGATCAGAGCGCCCACCGGATGACGGACCCCGCGCCGCCGACGCGGATCGGGTATCCGGCCGAGCAGATCAACAAGGAGCTCGTGATCCGGGACGGACGTGCGAACAGGTGCACAGATGCGGGACGATGGCATGGCACGGGCGTTGTTCCCTGGTCGGACAGAAGGCGTAAAAACCTCCATCCAACCGGACCGGAACACGCCCGCGCACCTCACTCACCCGAAAACCCCACGTCACAGGGCTGCTAGACGACTTTGCCGGAGCCCTGGGTCCCGCCCCTTGGTCACTCCGAGCTCAGCCAGTTTTCACCGAGATGCCGGTTCCATCGTAGACCTGTCCACTCACGGCGTCCACGCGCCATATATCCGCCTCTGAGGATGCCGTCGGATCTGTTGATGACGGGTTTGCGGCACTTGACACGCCCACCAACCACTCGGGCCGCCACACGCCATCTCTATTGACGGCCTTCAGTGTGAATGCCTTGAAACTGAGGTCGCCTTGGTCGCCACTCCCGCTAGCCTTAGACCGGGCTGCCATTGCCTCTTGGACATCCCTTTCAGCTTGCCTGGCATCTAACTTGGCCTTTTCGAGCTTCACGTGAGTGGATCCAAGCGTCACGTCCACCTGCGAAACCTGTCCGGCCCTGTCAACCTGAACGTCCAGCATTCTTGGCATGAGAACGTTACCCTCGAGCCACCGCCAGTTGGTCATCCATCCCAGTTCCGCTTTCTGGCCAACAGGGAAAGTCCGGTGCACCGGCGCGTCTTTGGCCCACGGGTAGCGCTCGCGTATGTACGACTGTGCAATCTGAAACGCATCCTGCCGGTTGGTCGGCTTCCTCGTCCCCGCCACGGGATAGCCCATAACGTACGAGCGATCACTGTCTTCCAAGAGTACGTTCAAGTGCTTCTTGTCCGGCCATGAAAGACTGCCGTTGGCAAAATCCTGCGGGTGCTTCTCATCCCGACTCAGCAGCGTAAAGATGATATTTGTACACGGCACCCCAATACACGGCTGCTCATACACGTGCCCAAGCGCATACCGGTCGCCGAATGCTTCTTGCACGGCCCGCTCGACGGCCTGCCGTTGTGAATCTTTCGCTACCGACAAGCCGGTTCCATCTATATTACTGTATGCCAGCATCGGGCGAGCAACTCCGGTGCCTATCAGGAGAAGCGCCGCCGCAGCGATGAGCGACGCCTTTAGGCCACCCTGCCACTCGACCGACCGCCGGCCTGCCATGGTTACTAGTGCGGCGGTGAGCCCCACAAGACCGCCGACAATGTTCATTTCGGCGTCCGAACTGTCGCATACCCGCCCGAGACCGCCCACTGTCGCCTGGGTGAACTCGATGGCTAACGGCAGTGTCACAACGCCAACCACTACGGGCAGGGGTCGACGGACGGCCAGCAGACCAAACAGCCCAAGCGGCACAGTCATGGCAAGATTCCACAGGCCTTGTGTGGTATGGAAGGGCTCAGCGACGTTATGATTGATGACGCATTGGCCGCTGGCCGGTCCGCCACCCATAAAAGTGACTCCAAGGATTCCGATTACCGTGGCAACAAGCAAACCCCACCACACGCCGTGGAGCTTGCCGAAACGGAGACTCAGGAACCACGCTAAGCCGCCGAACACAAAAGCGATCAGTGCGCATGCGGCTAGATAGACGTAGTGAGCTTGGAAAACTGCGGTAAACATGGGCGTAATCCTTGGCAGTCAGACACGAGAGGCACTCTGGGCCCCGCCCAAACAGACGGGGCCCAGGCGCTAGAGGTTCAGCAGTGCGCGGAAGGTGTCTGGTACGTGCCGCCCGTGTAGTCCAGCAAGCCGGTGCTGGAGGAGCAGTAGTAGTCCCCGTCTTGTTCCAGGTGTGTCCCTCCGTCTCGCCATCGCTGATGGAGAAGTACGAACTGTAGACGGTGCTACCGCCCATGCTGTAACCGACGCGAGCGCTGACGGTGGAGCCGCCAGTCTTGGAGTAGTTGGTGACGATGTTGGTGCTGGTGCCGGACCCATACGACTTCCAGTGGGCAAGGACGCCGTTAGACAGGGAGGTGCAGCGGTGCGTGGGCGTGTTATCGGCCATGTAGCCAGAGGAGTCGCAGTAGTAGGCGGTGGCCGAGGCGGAGGCGGTAGGCGCACCTAACGCCACAGTACCGGCCGCGATGGCGCAGGAGACGGCCACAGCCTTGATCTTGGTACGCATGAAAGCCCCAATCTGTCGCATGCATGACATAAGTGAAGGTAGAAGCGTCCCCCTTCACGCGTTGGCCCCATCACCTAAGCAGTACGTGATCTACTTACTGAAGCTTTTTGAGGTTTTTCTGAGCTACTCCAGGTAGCGGCATGACTACTTTCAGCCAGCTACTCGTCATCGACCCAGGCCAGGAACACACGTCTCGGTTGTCACGTCACAGGCCGGTGTCGGCAGCAGCGGTTTGATCAGTGCCCACCCGTCGTCAAAGGCGTCAAGGGAGCACTGTCACGTTGGCTGCCCGGTGGGATGATCTTGGGGTTGATCAATTTGAGAAGGGTTGTCCGTGGGGAGCGCGTCGCTGTCGTACCAGGGTCACCGGCACCCGGTCGAGGTCATCTCCCACTGCGTGTGGCTGTACCACCGCTTCCCGCTGTCCTTCCGCAAGGTCGAGGAGCTCATGCTCGAGCGCGGAATCGTCCTCTCCTGCGAAACGGTCCGCCGCTGGTGCGCCAAGTTCGGGCAGACCTACGCCAACGCGCTGCGCCGCCGGCAGCCCCAATTGGGGGACAAGTGGCACCTGGACCAGGGCTCCGGCAAAGTTGTCTGGCAGCCCTGTGACGTGGGGTTTTCGGGTGAGTGAGGTGCGCGGGCGTGTTCCGGTCCGGTTGGATGGAGGTTTTTACGCCTTCTGTCCGACCAGGGAACAACGCCCGTGCCATGCCATCGTCCCGCATCTGTGCACCTGTTCGCACGTCCGTCCCGGATCACGAGCTCCTTGTTGATCTGCTCGGCCGGATACCCGATCCGCGTCGGCGGCGCGGGGTCCGTCATCCGGTGGGCGCTCTGATCGCGGTCGCGGTGTGCGTGGTCATGGCCGGGGCACGCGGTTTCACGGCTGTCGGGGAGTGGACCCGGGACGCGGAGGCGGTGGCCATGACGCGGCTGGGTCTGGAGCGGGGTTCGGTGGACGAGTCGACGCTGCGTCGCCCGTTCGCGCGACTGGACGCGGACCGTCTCGATGCCGTCCGGGGGGGCCTGGGCCGCGACGCGGACCGCGCTGGTCGCGGGCCGGCGGGTGATCGCGATCGACGGCAAGACCGTGAGGAGGCGTTGTCACGCTGTTGGGTGTGGGCTGCCTGGCGGTGCGTCGGGGCAGGTCGGTCCGTGACGCCGGTGATCTGCTCCCAGATGGTGAAGCGGACGGTCATTTCGGCTCGGTAGTGAGGTGCGGGCATCAGGTGGCGACGGGGCCGGAAGTGGGGTGAGATACCGTTGAACGCGGACAGGAACCTCTGCGCCCCGCCCACGGAGCGGAAGCCCTTTAGTACTGCAACGACAGTCCGTGACTCGATGCGGCCGTAGTCGTTGGTCGCTTTGTGGTGGACGAGATAGCTGACGGTTGGTCAGGTGTGTTCGGTGACTTCGTGGCGCGGTTCGCGGGACGCTTCGGGCGGGTGGAGCCGAGACGGTGCATGGTGTCCTATCTGCGGGGACTGCTCAGCGAGGCGGAACGGAAGAACGGCTGGACCCTGGCCGAAGCCGCCGGCGATGACGGTCCTCAGGGGATGCAGCGGCTGCTGAACTACTACCTGTGGGATGCCGATGCTCTGCGGGACGACGTCCGCGACGCGGTCGTGGAGCACATCGCAGGTCCCGACCGGGGAATTTTGATCCTCGACGAGACGGGCTTTTTGAAGAAGGGCATCAAGTCGGCGGGGGTGGCCCGGCAGTACTCGGGGACGGCCGGCCGGATCGAGAATTCCCAGATCGGAGTTTTCCTGGCTTACGGATCCGACCGGGGGCGGGCCCTGATCGACCGCGAGCTGTATCTCCCGAAGGACTGGATATCGGACCGCGAGCGGTGCCGGGCCGCAGGCATCGGTGACGATGTCGAGTTCGCCACCCAGCCGGACCTGGGCCTGCGGATGCTCCAGCGTGCTGTGGAGTCGGGGATCCCTTTCGGGTGGGTGACCGCCGACGAGGTCTACGGCCAGAGGAGCCGGATCCGGATGTGGCTGGAAGAACATGACATCCCCCATGTTCTGGCCGTCCCGAAATCCCAGATGGTCATGACCATGGAATTCTTCGGCCAGGCCCGCGCACACCAGCTGGTCAGCGAACTCCCCGACGACGCTTGGGCGCGTCTGAGCTGCGGTGACGGTGCTCACGGGCCACGCGAGTACGACTGGGCGGCGGCCCCGATCCGGCCCTGGCGGCGGGAAGGCTGGGACCACTGGTTACTGGCACGGCGCAGCCTCACCGATCCCACGGACCTCGCCTACCACATCTGCTTCTGCCCGGCCGGGACCCTGTTGGAGGAACTCGCGCGGATCGCAGGGTCCCGGTGGATGGTCGAGGAATGCTTCCAGACCGCGAAGAACGAAACCGGACTCGATCACTATCAAGTCCGCGGCTACACCGCCTGGTACCGGCACATCACCTTGTCCATGGCCGCCCTCGCCTTCCTCGCCATCCTGCGGGCAGAGGCAAAAAAGGGGACCCGGACACCGGCAGTGATCAACCCCTCATACCCCTGACCACGAACGAAGCCCGGCGGCTCTTCACCCGCATCTCCTCTCCCCTCCGCCACCACATCCGACACGTACTCGCATGGTCACTATGACGAAGAAGAAGCCAAGCACGAGCCCGCATCAGCCACCACAAACGCAGAGGAAATCACGGAGTGTCGTTGCAGTACTAAGGAAGTAGCGGGCGGCTGCGGCCGCGAAGTGCCCGGCCAGCAGTACGCCCCTCAGCGACTTCCCTGATGTGCCGGACGGCAGGGTGAAGTGTGTCAGCGAACCGTCAGGCGCTGTCACGTTGGCTGACCGGGTGGGATGGTTTTCTGGTTGGTCGTGTTGGGAGGGGTCGTCCGTGGGCAGTGCACCGCCGTCGTACAAGGGGCACCGGTATCCGGTCGAGGTGATCGCGCACTGCGTGTGGCGGTACTTCCGCTTCCCGCTCGGTTTTCGCGAGGTCGAGGAACTGGTGCTGGAGCGCGGCGTGATGGTGACCTCCGAGACGGTCCGCCGCTGGTGCGCGAAGTTCGGGCAGTCCTACGCCAATGGCCCGTGCCGCCGCCAGCCCCGGTCCGGGGACAAGTGGCACCTGGACGAGGTCTTCGTCAGGGTCAACGGCGAGCAGCGGTACCTGTGGCGGGCCGTCGACGCCGGCGGCAACGTGCTCGACATCTTGGTCCAGAGCCGGCGGGACACCGCTGCGGCCAGGCGCTTCTTCCGTAAACTACTCAAGAAGACTTGCTCGGTGCCGTGGGTGGTGGTCACCGGCAAGCTCCGTTCCTACGACGCGGCCCACCGCGAGGTCATGCCCTTGGTCGAGCACCGCTCGCACAAGGGCCTGAACAACCGGGCCGAGAACAGTCATCAGCCCACCCGGCAGCGTGAACGCGCCATGAAAGGCTTCCGCGGCGTCGGCGGAGCCCAGCGGTTCCTGTCCGCGTTCAGCGGCATCCCACCCCACTTCCGACCCCGCCGCCACCTGATGAGCGCCCCCGGCCACCGAGCCGAGACGGCCATCCGCTACGCGATCTGGGACCAGATCACCGGCGCCGCCGGCCAGCCCGCCAAGACTTGAGCACCGGCCCGAAACCCGGCCCTCCCCACACCCCGATACACGGTCAGAGACCCACGCACCCAATAATGTGACAGCGCCCTTTCAGGGCCTCCCGCTACGCCCCCGCCGCTTCATCGCGTGCTGCGTGGCTCTGAGCTGGGGGCGGTGGGGGATGTGCGGTCACACCTGTGAGGCATCCGTCGAGTTGGTACGGCGGATGAGGTCCAGGACGAGGTCGGGCCGGCTGAGATAGGCAGAGTGGCTGGTCGGCCAGGCCAGGGTTTCGTTGCAGCGGGCGGCGAACTGTTCCTGAATCTCGGGGCGCAGGGCGCGGTCCTGTTCGCACTGCACGTAGGTGCTGCGCGTGACTTCACGGTTGACCCAGGTCGGAGTCCACTGTCCGATGTCGTCCCGCTCCGGACGCAGCAGCTGCGTGGCCGCTTCGGCGACTTCCGCACTGCAGTCGGCGAAAAAGGTTTCCCTAGCGTTTTCCGGAGCGACGTGTGTGTGTCCGTCCGGGCCGGGAGTCATGACTGTGAGCAGGGGATCCGGCGTGCCGGTCTGTTCGATTGCGCGGACGGCGACGTCTACGGCGGTCTCGCCCGGGTCGAGTACGTAGGACGCGAGATAGATGATGTGTCGGACTCCGGTGAGTGACCCGGCCACCAGGCCGCCGAAGGAGTGTGCGAGCACGAGCGGCGGTTCCGGGCATGAGTCAATAGCCTGCTGCGCGGCGGCTATGCGGTCCGGCAGGGAGTCCTTGTCCAGATCGGGGGCAAGGACATCAATTCCGAGGGACGTGAGGCGGCTGGTGAGGTCGGCGAAGTGCGCGGGCTGATGCCACGATCCGTGAAGTGCAATTAACATGGTGAACTCCTGGAAAGTACTGGTGAGAACCGGAATTGCAGCTTACACATAGCCGCGAGCCAAGGGGTTATTGATCAGAAACTCATGGGGTTCTCGTCCAGGACGTAGCGGACGTGCGGGCCGTCGAAGTAGCCGCGGACGATGTGCGGCTGACGCTGGCGTCGGCGGAAGAAGCGGCGGGTCTCGGCGGTGAGTTCGGCCTGATCACGGGCTCGGTGCTGCCGGGGCAGGCTGTGCTTGAGGTCGGCGTTGACCAGTTCGTCGGGGTTCAGCTCTGGTGAGTACGGCGGCAGGAAGTGCAGTTCGACGTCGTCGGGGTGGGCGGCGAGCCAGTCGCGGACCTCCTTGGAGCGGTGGGCGCGGTGCCCGTCGACCACGAGGTGGACCTTGTGGTCGAAGTGGCCGGCGAGCCGGTCCAGGAAGCGGCACATCACCTCGGCGGTGAAGTGCTCGGTGAAGACCATGAAGTGCATCCGGCCCTTGGTGCTGATCGCCGACATCGCGTTGACCGAGAACCGGTTCCCGCTCCGCCGCACCACGGGCGTCTTCCCCTTCTCTCCCCAGGTGCGGCCGGTGACCTGGTCGGATCGGATGCCGACCTGGTCGGCGAGGAGGATCTCACCGCCTTCGGCCTTCGCCTTCGCTCGGATCTGCGGCCAGGTCTCCTAATGCCAGCGCGCCACGGCCTGCGGGTCCTGCTCGACGGCCCGTTTGTCCGGACGCTGGAAGGACAGCCCCCAACGCCTGAGGTACTTGCCCACCCCCACCTCGGTCAGCCGCACCCGGTACAGCTTCGCGATCAGCTCGCCCACCAGCCGCCGCGTCCACAGCTGACCGGGAAGCTTCACGTCACAGGGCCGGTGATCGAAGACCGCCTGCCGCACCGCGTCCTGCCCGGCCTCCCCGAGCACCTGGTGCACCCCGACCGGCTTGCCCCGCGGCCGCATGACCAGCGCCCCGCGGCCACCGGCCTGCCACTTCACCCACCACCCGTCGACCGCCTTCAGCGACACCCCGAAGACCGCCGCCACATCCTCACAGTCCCCGCCCCGCCACCAACGCGGCCACCGCCCGCAACCGCAGGGCCTCCTGCGCCGACGGCGACAGATGCCGCGCGTCCCCCACCAGATCGCTCACACCCCACCAACGACCCAGAACCCAAACCGTTTCGCATCAATAGGTGCCTCGCGGCGAAGTTGCCACCGCCCTCAGGACGCGCCCTGAGCATGCCCGGCCAACCACTCTTGGGATCTGGGGGCTTTCCTCTCTGAGCTGACCCCGGTTTCGTGGAGTACCTGAAGCCAGGCTTATGATCCTGGCCCGAAGGAGAACCACGAGCTGTGCCAGCACCACGCAGGTACCCGGACGAGCTTCGCGAGCGGGCCGTCCGCGAGGTCCGCACGACGGGCCGGCCGATCGCGCACGTCGCCAAGGACCTGGGCATTCACAAGGAAGCCCTGCGCGGCTGGGTCCGTCAGGCCGAGGCGGACGCCGGCGAACGCGACGGCCGGCTGACCACCGCCGAGCACGAGGAACTGAAGCAACTTCGTAGAGAAGTAGCGGAGCTGAGGCGGGCGAACGAGATTCTGAAGGCCGCGAGCGCGTTTTTTGCGGCCGAACTCGACCGTCCCCGGACGAGGCCGACCAGGTGATCGAGCACCTCAGGGACAAGGGCCTCGGGGTCGGGTTCGTCTGCCGGGTGCTGGGACTGTCGGAGTCGGCGTACTACGCGCGCAAGAAGCGGCCGAAGTCTGCTCGTCGGCTGCGTGACGAGCAGCTTATGCCGCTGATCGAACAGGTTCATGCCGAGTCTGGCGGCACCTATGGCGTCCGCCGGATCACCCGCGTACTGCGGCGCGAGGGCGTCCTCGTGGCACGCTGTACCGTCGAGCGGCTGATGGCCGAGCTGGGTCTGGAGGGCGTCATCCGCGGTCAGCGGCACCGCACCACGGTGCCGGAGCCGTCGGCACCCGGGCCGCCGGACCTGGTCGACCGCGACTTCACCGCGAGCCGGCCCGACCAGCTGTGGGTGGCCGACATGACTTATGTCCGCACCTGGACGGGCTGGGTGTATGTGGCGTTCGTCCTGGACGTCTTCTCCCGGATGATCGTCGGCTGGCAGGTCGCGAACCACATGCGGACCGAACTTCCGCTGGATGCGTTGGAGATGGCGCTGTGGAGACGCCGGATCAAGAAGGACTCCGGGCTGGTCCATCACGGCGACAGAGGGTCGCAAGGTGGATTCGCATGATCGTCGCAACGTTGTAGGCGTTGTCACGTTGTTGGTGTGGACTGCCTGGCGGTGCGTCGGGGCAGGGTGGGCTTGTGAGCCAGGCCTGTGGTCAGGCCGTGGTGGGCTGGTCGGCAGCGCCGGTGATCTGGTCCCAGATCGCGAAGCGGATACTCATCTCGGTTCGGTGGGCGGTGGCGGGCATCAGGTGTCGGCGGGGCCGGAAGTGGGGCGGGATACCGTTGAACGCGGACAGGAACCGCTGGGCCCCGCCCACCGAGCGGAAGCCCTTCATGGCGCGTTCACGCTGCCTGGTCGGCTGGTGGCTGTTTTCGGCCCGGTTGTTGAGGTACTTCGACTGACGGGGCTCGACCGAGGGCATGACCTCGCGGTGGGCCGCGCCGTAGGAACGCAGCTTGTCGGTGATTACCACCCGCGGCACCGCGCTGGTCCTCTTCAGCAGCCCGCGGAAGAGCCGCCTGGCCGCGGCCTTGTCCCGGCGGTTCTGCATGAGGGTGTCCAGCACGTTGCCGTCCTGGTCCACGGCCCGCCACAGGTACTTCCGCGCTCCGCTGATCCTGACGAAGACCTCGTCCAGATGCCATTTGTCCCCGGGCCGAGGCCGCCGACGGCGCAGCGCGCTGGCGTAGGCCTGCCCGAACCTGGCGCACCAGCGGCGGACCGTCTCGTAGGAGACGAACACGCCGCGCCCGAGCAGCAGCTCCTCGACCTCCCGGAACGACGGCGGGAAGCGGTGGCAGAGCCACACACAGTGGGAGATGATCTCCACCGGGTACCGGTGCCCCTTGTGCGACGGTGGCGTGCTGTCCACGGACGATCCCTCCCCGGCATGACCAACTAGAAGATCATCCCACCTGGTCAGTCAACGTGACAGTGCCGATGCAACTCCTCCAGCGCGGATCGCACCTGCGGTGCCTGATCCCACTCCGCGCCGTACTCGTCGTCGGGTATACGTCAGTGATGCGCGAGCCCTTCGGCGACATCGTCCGGGCTTGCCAAGACACGGCGCAGCGAGGCGACGGGGGCTTTGAGGAGCACCTGGCCGGTGTTGAGCCGAGCAGGGCGTAGGACCAGCCGGTGTCGTCGTCCCAGGAAGCGCCAGGTGCACAGCTCCGGCAGCTTCCCCCTCCGCCACCGCATCCTCCCGGGCTGACCACACCCTCCGTCACCACCGACCGACGTCAGCGCCGAGGCGCGGTCGGCGCCAAGGCCTCGAAGGTCAGATCCGTCAGAACGTCCAGATCCTCCTGTCCTTCAACTTCCACCCAGCTGTCGAAGGCGACCATCAAGCATCCCAGCGCAGCCATCGCCCGCGTGCGCAGGGCGAGAGGGGACGTGCGGGGGGAGTCGGGGTCGGCCCCGGAACGCTCGGTCAGACGCTCGACCAGCAGGGAACGCCAGCTGGCCTGTTTCTCGTGCAGGCGCGCCCACAACGGCGGGGTGCTCCACACCAGACGCAAAAGGGCCAGGCCCTCATCCGGCTCGCGCACGAGTAGGGCGATGGCCGGATCGATGCAACGCCTCAGGGATGTCCACTCATCCTCATCGGCAGGTCGGGACGCCAACGCTGCGGACATCGCTTCACCCAAGGGGTCGAAAGAGAAGAGGGCGACGTCCTCCTTGCTCCCGAAGTACCTCAGGAAGGTGCTGCGCGAGACGCCGGCCGCGGCTGCGAGGTCGTCAAAGGTGACGTTGTCGAAACCGGCATCAAGGAAGAGGGGACGGGCGATGGCCGCCAGTTCGTCCTTGATCGCAGCACGCCCGATGGCGCGAGTACTTACACCTCTCATGCGCCCAGACTACAGGTCGGATACTCGCTTGCATAGTTGAACTTCAATGGCTACCTTGACACTCAGTATCAGCACAACCTTTGATGTCAGTCGTTCGCTCACCCATCTCACAGAGGAATTGGCATGACCTATGACCTGCCCGCCCTGCACATCACCGTGGCCGACGGCGTCGCCACCGTCACTCTCGACAACCCGCCGCTCAACCTCTCCGACGGCACGCTGCTGTCCTCGCTGCGTCGCTTCGTCGCCCAGGTGCGTGACGACACCGACGTGCGCGTCATCGTCTTCGACAGCGCCGACCCGGACTTCTTCATCGCCCATGGAGACATGCGCTTCGTGACCGACCCCGACGTCATGGCCGCCGCCGGCGCCGCCATCCAGGCCGCCGGCCCCGACGCCGAATTCCCCCCGGGCCTGAACCTCATGCAGGTCGTGCACGAAGAGGTGCGTGCGCTGCCCCAGGTCACCATCGCCAAACTCACCGGCCTTGCCCGAGGCGGCGGCAACGAGTTCCTCATGGCGCTGGACATGCGCTTCGCCGCCATCGGCACCGCGGGTCAGGCCCAGCCCGAAGTACTCCTGGGCATCATGGCCGGCGGGGGCGGCACCCAGTACATGACCTCCCTGATCGGGCGCGCCCGCACCCTGGAACTCCTGTTGGGCGCACAGCTCGTGGATGCCGAACTCGCCGAGCGGTACGGCCTCGTCAACCGTGCTCTGCCCGCCGACGAGATCGACGACTTCGTCACCTCCCTCGCCCGACGCATCGGCGCCCTCAAGCCAGAAATCATCAGCGCGGTCAAGACCGCCGTGAACGCCGCGGCCACCCCCGTCACCCGCGAGGGTCTCGGCACCGAGAACGCTCTGCTCACCCCCCTCTTCAGCGCCGACGCGGCCGCACTCGCACACCGGCTACTCGCCGCCGGCATGCAGACCCGCGAGGGCGAGCGTGACCTGGAAGCTCTCCTTGAGCGGCAGTGAGGGGTACTCGCCTATAACAACCGCTGCCTCCAGGGGCGCACCGCGTTGCCGGCCGCATAGTCCCAGCGGACCGTCGACCACGACGTGACGGTGCGGCGCGGCCAGGGCTACACCCTGCGCGTCACCGCCGCGCGGTGGTTCATCGCCAGCTCCTCAACCTCTGCCGGCCCTTCGACGGTAACCAAGGCGCCCCGACCGTCCCGGCACAGCGCCCACCGCGAGTACGAGAACCGCGTCAACGCTTCACGGCTGCCAGCCCGCGTTGAGCAGACCGAGCATCACCGCCCCCGTCAAGATCAAGTACTGGCGGCTTTTGGGGCTTACCTCGGTGCTACCCCCCTAGTTCAGCAGGTTCGCCACACGTGTGGCGGGCTGTTCGGGTCGGCTGCTACAGCTCGAACTCGAGGTGCTCGATGTCCGTGAACCGGACCTCTTCCAGGGAGCCGGCGCGGCGGCCGTTGTCCTGGAAGTACACCTCCTTGAGCGCTTCGGCGGCGATCTGCTGGAGTCGGGCGTCGCTGGCGCCAGCCTTCTGGGCATCGAAGAGGCGCGCGGCGTAGATCGGGGGCAGGGCGACGGTGAGGTGCCGGATGCGGTCCTGGTCCGTCGTCCCGATCGGCGCGGTGTAGCCGAGGCGGGCGCGGGTGTCGATGACGATGCCGCCGGTGGTGGCCGCCTTCTGCCGGGCCTTGGCTCTGATCTGCGGCTGCCACCGCTTCTTCACCTCGCGCTCCAGGCGCGCGGCAAGGTCAGGGCGGGGCTTTTTGATCTGGTCCTTCACGTACCGCTCGACGGTGCGCTGGGAGATCCGCAGCATCTGGGCGACCGCCTTGGTGCCCTTCATCTGTTTGACCAGGTACCGCATCTGCGCGCCCGCGCTCTTGGGTGCCGGGCGGGTGAACGCCTTCTGCACCGCGGCCTCCAGGCCGTCCCCGAACAAGGCCATGGCCTTCTCCTACTCCCCGTTGTCGGTGTCGATGACGGTGCCGTCCTTGATGTACCGGGCGAGGTTGAGCTCCGGAGCGTCGAACCGCTCGCGGACCTCCTCGCCCCACAGGACGGTCTGGGTGCCCTCGTGCTTGACCAAGCCGGGGTTGATGCCGAGCTTGAACCCGCCGGGCAGCGGCTTGCCGTCCCGGTAGGGCAGGAAGTCCAGCGGCGAGGGCCCGTTCGAGGCGTAGACGACGCAGTCGTGGTTGACGGCGACCGGGTACTGGCCGGTGAACGCCGCATGCTTGACGATCTTCCTGTGGAGGTTGGTGCGGGTGCGGGAGATGACCGCCGCCCGGATATCCGGGCGCCAGGTCGGCCGCTCCAGGGCCCGCCACCGCTCGCCCGACCGCCAACCCTCACCACGGGGCCGCTCGCGCAGCTTGCCGATGCCACCCTTCACCGTCGCCTTGATCGCGGTGGCGACGATCGCCAGCTCGGGATCGCGCTCCTTGTAGCCGTCCATCGCCGCGAGGAAGTCGGCCGGCTCCAGGTCCGCGTGCACGCCGAGGTCGGCCATCGTGGCGAGGTAGGCGTCGCGCAGCCGGGTGTACCAGCCGTCCAGGTAGCGGCCGTTGTCATAGCGCACCCATGCCTCCAGCGGGCGCACCTCGTAGCCGAGCTCCACCGCGTACGCGACGGTCGGCGTCGCATACCAGGCCGGGCCCTCCGGGCGGTCGCCCTTCGGCGTGAACGGGCTCGGCAGCAGGCTGCCGTCCAGCTCCACCCACTCCTTGCCGACCTTCACCCTTGAGAGGTCCACGTGGGACAGGTCGACCAGCCAGGAGCCGGGCAGCTTCGGGTCGAACACCGGGTTCTTCACCTGCGTGGGCTCCCCCAGGCCGACGGTCAGGCCGTTGGCGCCGGCGCCGAAAGCGAGGTTCACATCCAGGCCGACCAGGTAGCGCAGGGTGCACTCGGCATCGGTCATCGGCCGCGCCCAGTCGTAGGACTCCTCGAACAGCTTCTCGCCGGGGCCGCGCACGTGGAAGCGGGGCAGGTCCTTCAGCAGCGGGTGGCCGTCGGGGGCCTCGCACGGCGCGCAGTCCACCGGCTTCACGCCCAGGGACCCGGGAGTCTTGTCGGGGGCCTGCCGTAGCTCACCGGTGGCCTCGTCCCGCACGGCGTGGGTCGGCGGGTGCAGCGCGGTCATCAGCTCCAGGCCGGTGACGGCGGTGGAGCCGCGCGGCGTCATCACCCTCGAGGCGTACACGCCCAGCACGCGAGCGAGTTCCGCCGGCGGAAGCTGCGCGGCGTGGCCCCAGTGACGGGTGTCGAGTGCGTGCCAGGACGGGATGCACAACTGCACGCACTGGCGGTCCGAGCCCTTGGCCGGGCGGTAGATCCGCGCCCACGGCCCGAAGCCGCGCTTCGTGAGCTTCCAGTCGGCGCGGGTCAGCTGCTTGATGACCTTGTGGCCCTCCGGGATGCGCCCGGCGAGCCGCTCCTCCTCGGTGAGGGCGGCCGGGAGGCCGTAGCGCTCGCACGCGGCCTCGGTGAGCACGAGCAGCGGGTCGGCCGGCCTTCCGGGGCCGGACAGCTTCGGCTGCCCGAGCTTCGCCTCCTTGAGGGTCCAGTCCACCAGGGACGGCAGGGACTTGGCGGGCACGTCCAGGACCAGGCCACCGACGCAGTACGCCACCACCTTCCCGTCGGCGTCGGCGTCGACGACCGCCAGCGGACCGTTCTCGAACCGCGGATCGGCGTTGCCCGCCGGAGTACCAGCCGGGGCCGCCTTCTTCACGCCCGGACGGCGCGACGTCGACGAGCTCCTGGTGGTGTTCGCCGGGCGCCGCGACGCCCCGGCAGGCCATACAGGGAACGCCTGGTCAATGGCATCGTCCGGAACCGCTGGCATATCGCCTGCCGGGGCGGGAGCGGGCGGCGTAAGGTTTGCGACCACTTCGTCGATCAAAGCGTCCGGCACCTCTGGCATTGCGCCTGCCGGGTCGGGCGCGCCGGTAAACGTGGCGGGAACCGGCGCGGCCGGCTCCTGCGGCGTTGCCGGTGCGGGGTAGAGCTCCGCGAGCTTCCTCAGCAGCCGTGCGTACGCCTCACGCTCCGGACCGCGCGGCTCGGTCGGCTTCTTCACCGACTCCCAGCCGGACACCGTGGCCCGCCGCACCTTCAGCGCGGCGGCGACCTCGTCCAGCGTCAGGCCGTGCGCTACCCGCAGCCGCTTGCGCTCCTCCGCCGGCGGCAGCGGAGAGCGGGACGCGACCAGCGCGTCGACCGCATCGAACAACTCAGACATGGAACACCTCCTGACCCACATCCTACCCCATAAACCGTACCGATTGCGTACGACTGCCGTACTAACTTCGTTCTTTTCGCGTACGCCTGCTATGTTGACCTTGAAAAGGCAAACAGCTCCGCTCGGTCCCCGGCCGTGTGGGCTCGACCGGCATGGAGGAGTGGTGGGGGAAGGCGACCTTCTGGAGGCGTGGCCCGAGTCGGAGAGCCGCCAGGTGATGGAGCAGGTGATCATTCCGGCGGCCACGAGGGGAGCCGTGCGCCAGTCGCATTCGGTCGTCGTGGTGGTCGCCGGGCAACCGGGTGCAGGGAAGACCGAGATCGCCGATCTCGTTCAGGCGACTCTGGGCCGCCGGGGCGGCGCCGTACGGATCTGCCGCGACCTCTACAAGGCCGCACACCGGCGCTACCGCCGGCACCTGGCTACCGACGTGCGCACCGCCGGGGTCCGAGTCCGCCCGGATACGAGCCGCTTGCAGGCCGCGATCGAGGATCACGTCCGCGTACACGGGGTGCCGGTAAGAACGCTGTCACCAGCCGCAAACGGCGGTGATCTTGCGAGGGTGTCACCCGTGTGGGTGAGTCCGGGGTCGTACAGCTGCGCGGGAGGATGATCGGCAACCGTGGCCCGTACCCCTTTGGACCTGGACGACCTGGTCGAGCACTGGACGCTGTTGAAGGACGAGCAAGGGCTCGTGTCCGGCAAGCGCGGTGCGACGCGACTCGGCTTCGCCGTGTTGCTGAAGTTCTACACGCAGCACGGCCGGTTTCCCCGGGGCCGGTTCGAGTTGCCGGGCGAGGCGGTGGAGTTCGTCGCTCGGCAGGTACAGGTGTCCGCCGCCGAGCTGGACGCGTACGAGTGGAGCGGCCGGACGGTCGAATACCACCGCGCGCAGATCCGCGGGCACCTGGGCTTTCGCGAGTGCAGCGTGGCGGATGCGGACAAGCTGACCGGCTGGCTCGCTGAGCATGTCGCGTGCGAGGAGCGGCGGCCGGAGCAGGTGCGGGTGGAACTGCTGGCCCGCTGCCGGGCGGAGAGCATTGAGCCGCCGACTCCGGGGCGGTGTGACCGGATCGTGGGCGCCGCGCTGCGAGTGGCCGAGGAGACGCTGACGGCGAGGATCTCGGCGCGGCTGACGGTGGAGAGCACGGAGCGGATCGTGGCCCTGGTCGTCGGCGCCGACCAGGAGGGCGACGCCGCACCCGGTGAGGGCGAGGACGGGCCGCCGGTCCTGGGGAAGATCAAGGAGGCTCCGGGCAATGTGAGCCTGGAGACGATGCTCACCGAGATCGACAAGCTGCTCGCGGTGAGGGCGGTCGGGCTGCCGGCGGACCTGTTCGCCGACGTCGCGCCGAAGGTGGTGGCCGGGTGGCGGGCGCGAGCCGCGGTGGAATCCCCCTCTCATCTGCGCACGCACCCGCTGCCGCTGCGGGTGACGCTGCTGGCCGCGCTGCTGCACGAGCGGAAGCGGGAGATCACGGACACGCTGGTGGAGCTGCTGATATCCACGGTGCATCGGATCGGGGCGCGGGCGGAGAAAAAGGTCACCGAGCAGCTGGTCAACGCGTTCAAGAAGGTGTCGGGCAAGGAGAACATCCTCTTCAAGCTCGCCGAGGCGTCGATCGGGAAGCCGGAGGGCACGGTCCGTGAGGTGGTCTACCCGGCGGTGTCCGGCGGTGAGCAGACGCTGCGGGAGCTGGTACACGAGTTCAAGACCCGCGGCCCGGTCTACCGGCGCACGGTGCAGGCGACACTGAAGGCGTCGTACACCAACCACTACCGGCGCGGGCTGATCAAGCTGCTGGACGTGCTGGAGTTCCGCTCGTCCAACCACACCCACCGGCCGGTGATCGAGGCCCTGGCGCTGGTGGCCCGGTACGCGGCGGCGGGCAACACCACCTACTACCCGCTGGGCGAGACCGTGCCCGTGCACAAGGCGATGGGCGGAGACTGGGCCGAGGTCGTCCACCGCACCGACAAGCGCGGCCGGCGCCGAGTGGTGCGCATGGTCTACGAGGTCGTCGCCTTCCAGGCCCTGCGCGACCAGCTCAAGTGCAAGGAGATATGGGTGGTCGGCGCCGACAAGTGGCGCAACCCGGACGAGGATTTGCCCCAGGACTTCGCCGAGCGGCGCGAGGAGAACTACCGCGAACTGCGCAAGCCGCTGGACCCTGCCGTCTTCGTCGACGAGCTGCGCGAGCAGATGACCACCGAACTGGGCTTGCTGAACGACCGGATGCCGAAGTTGGGCTGGCTGGACATCGCTGAGCGGAAGTCCGGGGCGATTCGGCTGACTCCGGCCGAGGCCCAGCCCGAGCCGAAGAACCTGCGTCGGGTCAAGGGCGAGGTACAGCGCCGGTGGGGCATCGTGCCGCTCATCGACATGCTGAAAGAAGCCGTCCTGCGCACCGGCTGCCTGGACGCGGTCACCTCGGTCTCCGGCGGTGGCTCCCTCCCGGCGGAAGTCCTGGCCGAGCGCCTGCTCCTGGTGATCTACGCCTATGGTACGAACACCGGGATCAAGGCCGTTGCCTCCGGCGGGCATGGTCACACCGAGGACGAACTACGCTACGTGCGCCGCCGGTATCTGACCCCGGAGACGGCCCGGCAGATCGCCATCGAGATCGCGAATGCCACCTTCGCCGCCCGCAGTACCGAGTTGTGGGGACAGGGATCGACCGCGGTCGCCTCCGACTCCACCCACGTGCGGGCCTACGACCAGAACCTGTTCACCGAGTGGCACTCGCGCTACGGCGGACGCGGTGTGCTCATCTACTGGCACGTGGAGAAAAAGTCCCTGGCGATCCACTCCCAGCTGATCAACTGCACCGCTTCCGAAGTCGCCGCGATGATCGAGGGCGCGATGCGGCACGGCACCACCATGGACGTCGAAGCCAACTACACAGACAGCCATGGCCAGTCGGAAATCGGGTTCGGCATCACAAGGCTGCTGAACTTCGACCTGCTGCCGCGAATCAAGCGGATCAACAAGGTGAAGCTGTACCGGCCGGTGGCTGGCGAACCGGATGCCTACCCGCAGCTGACCCCGGCGCTGACCCGTCCGATTCGCTGGGAACTCATCGCCCAGCAGTACGACCAGATGATCAAGTATGCGACCGCGATTCGGACCCGCACCGCGTCCACCGAGGCGATCCTGCGCCGCTTTACCCGCAACGCCTCCCACCCCACCTACGTGGCGATGCTGGAGGTCGGCCGCGCTCAGAAGACCATTTTCGTGGCCCGCTATCTGCGGCTGAGGGACCTTCAGCGGGAGATCGAGGAGGGCCTGAACGTGATGGAGTCCTCCAACGGCGCTAACTCCGTGATCGCCTACGGCAAGGGCGGGGAGATCGCCTCGAACCGGCGCGACGAGCAGGAGATGTTCGTGCTGTGCCTGCGGATTCTGCAATCAGCTCTGGTCTACGTGAACACCCTGATGCTCCAGGACATCCTCGGCGAAGAGGAGTGGGCAGACCTCCTCACCCCCGCCGACCGGCGCGGCTTGACTCCTCTGTTCTGGTCCCATGTACGCCCGTACGGTGAGGTGAACCTCGACATGGACACCCGTCTCAGCCTCACCGCGGCAACCGTTCCCGGCCCTCGGACCGTAGACGGTAAGGCCGTACGTTCCACCGTGGGGAGAATATGAACCTGCGCAGGTACAGCGCGTCGATCGGGCCGCGTCAGCGTCTCGCGTGGCGCGGCATCGACACACGGCTGCCCTGGGCTTGCTCGAAACATGCGCGCGGAGCTCCAGAGTGGTGGCAGTTCACCGTCCCGAGGCTACGGCTCCACCCGCGCGACCCCTCCCGTTTCAAGGGCCACCCACAGAGCACCGTCGGGGCCCAGGGTGATGCCGTGCGGCTCGGACGACGGTGACGGCAGGCCGTACTCGGCGATCTCGCCGCCATCGGTGATGTGGCCAATGCGGTTGGCTCCCCATTCGGTGAACCAGCACTCCCCGGTGGAGGCCGCGACAATAGCGTGGGGTTTGGCCGTGCGGTCAGGGAGCGGAAACTCCTTGATCCCGCCATCCACCGAGATCCTGCCGATCTGGCCCGCTGCGATCTCAACGAACCACAAGGCGGCGCCGTCACTGGTGATACCCACGGGTGCAGCGCCGGCCGTAGGGAGTGAGTACATCACGATGTCTCCGTCGACAGTGATGCGGCCGATCGCGTTCGCCTGGTTGAGGGTGAACCACAGGGCCCCATCAGGGCCCGCGGTGATTGCCGAGGGAAAGGCACCCGCTTGAGGAAGGACGAACTCGGTGATCTCTCCCTTGCCGGTGATACGGCCGATACGGTCGGTGTTCATCTCCGTGAACCACATCGCATCGTCTGGACCGGCAGTGATACCGAAGGGCCCGCTGCCGGGCGTCGGTACAGGGAAGGACTCCGTTTCACCGTCGGCGGTGACGCGGCCGATCCGGTGGTCCTGGGACCGGGTGAACCACAGTGCTCCGTCGGGCCCAGGGGTAATGACCGTAGGGCGACACTCGGACGAGTCCAGGGGGGTATTCGCTGAGTTCGCCGTCGAGCGTGAGACGCGCGACGCGACCACTGCGCGCGAAGGTGAGCCACAGCGCACCGTCAGGTCCGGCCGCGATGCCGTAAGAACTCCTAACGAAATGATCTTCGAGGTGGTTGGATCACTACGGCAGCGATGATCTGGGGGTGCGAAGTGGCACGGCCGAAGCCGTGGGAAGTCGATGACGAGCTGTGGGCGGTGATCGAACCGCTGCTGCCCAAGGTCGAGCGTCGGGCCCGGCACCCAGGGCGCAAGCGGCATCCGGACCGGCTGGTGTTCCAGGGCATCCTGTTCGTCCTGCACACCGGGATCTCCTGAGAACACCTGCCGCAGGAACTCGGCTTCGGCTCGGGCATGACCTGCTGGCGACGCCTGGCCGAGTGGACCGGGGCCGGCGTGTGGCCCCGACTGCACGAGGTCCTCCTTGCCAAGCTCCGCAGCGCGAACGCCCTGGACTTCTCCCGAGCGGCCGTCGACGGCTCCCACATCCGCGCGCTAAAGGGGGTCCCAAGACCAGACGAAGCCCTGTTGACCGGGGCAGAACCGGCAGCAAGCACCACCTGATCACCGACGCCACCGGCATCCCGCTCGCCGCCACGCTGACCGGCGGCAACCGCAACGACGTCACCCAGCTGATCCCTCTGCTGGAGGCGATACCGCCGGTGCGGGGCAAGCGAGGCCGGCCCCGACGCCGCCCGGACGTGGTGCTGGGCGACCGCGGCTACGACCACGACAAGTACCGCCGGCTCGTCCGGGACCTGGGCGTGAAGCCACTGATCGCCCGACGCGGCACCGAACACGGCTCCGGACTCGGCACCCAACGCTGGGTCGTGGAACGCGCATTCGCCCACCTGCACTGGTTCCGCCGTCTGCGGATCCGCTGGGAGATCCGCGACGACATCCACGAAGCCTTCCTCACCCTCGGATGCGCGCTCATCTGCTGGAGGCGCCTGACGTCATTGCGATAGGAGTTCTTATTGGGTGCGTGGGTCTCTGACCGCGTATCGGGGTGTGGGGAGGGCCGGGTTTCGGGCCGGTGCTCAAGTCTTGGCGGGCTGGCCGGCGGCGCCGGTGATCTGGTCCCAGATCGCGTAGCGGATGGCCGTCTCGGCTCGGTGGCCGGGGGCGCTCATCAGGTGGCGGGGTCGGAAGTGGGGTGGGATGCCGCTGAACGCGGACAGGAACCGCTGGGCTCCGCCGACGCCGCGGAAGCCTTTCATGGCGCGTTCACGCTGCCGGGTGGGCTGATGACTGTTCTCGGCCCGGTTGTTCAGGCCCTTGTGCGAGCGGTGCTCGACCAAGGGCATGACCTCGCGGTGGGCCGCGTCGTAGGAACGGAGCTTGCCGGTGACCACCACCCACGGCACCGAGCAAGTCTTCTTGAGTAGTTTACGGAAGAAGCGCCTGGCCGCAGCGGTGTCCCGCCGGCTCTGGACCAAGATGTCGAGCACGTTGCCGCCGGCGTCGACGGCCCGCCACAGGTACCGCTGCTCGCCGTTGACCCTGACGAAGACCTCGTCCAGGTGCCACTTGTCCCCGGGCCGGGGCTGGCGGCGGCGCGGGCCGTTGGCGTAGGACTGCCCGAACGTCGCGCACCAGCGGCGGACCGTCTCGGAGGTCACTATCACGCCGCGCTCCAGCACCAGCTCCTCGACCTCGCGGAAGCTGAGCGGGAAGCGAAAGTACCGCCACACGCAGTGCGCGATCACCTCGACCGGGTACCGGTGCCCCTTGTACGACGGCGGTGCACTGCCCACGGACGACCCCTCCCAGCACAACCAACCAGAAAATCATCCCATCCGGTCAGCCAACGTGACAGCGCCTTTCATCTCGCTTCCTGGCATAGTGTGGAATTATGGCTATCCAAACCACGAGCCCGGTAACGGGTGAGGTTCTCAAAAACTTCGACGAGCTCACCCCTGAACAGCTGGAGGAAAAGCTTGCCCGCGCGGCCGCCGCGGCCGAGTCGTACCGGTTGACGACCGTCGAGGAGCGGGCGGGCTGGTTGAGCCGGGCCGCGGACCTGCTCGAGGAGGAGGCGGAGACCGTCAGCCGGATGATCACCACGGAGATGGGCAAGACCCTCCGGGCGGCCCGGGACGAGGTGGCCAAGTGCGTTCACGGGCTGCGGTTCTACGCCGCGCAGGGGCCGGGCTTCCTGCGGGATCTGCCGGGCGACGCGGGGCGGGTCGGAGCGACGAAGACGTTCGTGACGTACCAGCCGATCGGTGTGGTGCTGGCGGTGATGCCGTGGAACCTGCCGATGTGGCAGGCCATGCGCTTCGCGGCGCCGGCACTGCTGGCCGGTAATGTCGGAGTGCTCAAGCACGCCTCCAATGTGCCGCAGTGCGCGCTGTACATGGAGCGGTTGTTCCGGGAGGCGGGCTTTCCCGACGGTGTCTTCCAGACGCTGCTCATCTCCGCCCGGCGGGTGGAGCAGGTGCTGCGTGACGAGCGGGTCAAGGCCGCCACGTTGACCGGCAGTGAGCCTGCGGGGCAGTCGGTGGCCACCATCGCCGGCGAGGAGATCAAGAAGGTCGTTCTCGAACTGGGCGGCTCCGACCCCTTCATCGTGATGCCCTCCACCGATCTGGAGCGGGCCGCGGACGCGGCGGTCCGGGCACGCACGCTGAACAACGGGCAGTCCTGCATCAACGGCAAGCGGTTCTACGTGCACCAGGACATCGCGGAGGCGTTCCTCGGTCTGTTCGCGTCGAAGATGGAAGCGCTGGTGGTGGGGGACCCGATGGACGAGCGTACGGACGTCGGCCCGTTGGCGACGGAGTCCGGACGGGAGGACGTGGAGGCGTATGTCGACGACGCGGTCGGCAAGGGTGCGACCGTGCTGGTGGGCGGGAAGCGGCCGGAGCGGCCTGGGTGGTTCTACCCGCCGACCGTACTGACCGGCGTGACACCGGGGATGAAGATGTACCACGAAGAGGTCTTCGGGCCGGTGGCGCAGGTGTTCGTCGTCTCCTCGCTGGAAGAGGCGCTGCGGGAGGCCAACGGTCACCCCTACGGGCTGGGGTCGAACCTGTGGAGTGAGGACCCGGTGGAGCGGGAGATGTTCATCCGGGATGTCCAGTCGGGCATGGCCTTCATCAACGGCAACACCACGAGCTACCCGGAGATCCCTTTCGGCGGGGTGAAGCGCAGTGGCTACGGCCGGGAGCTGTCCGATCTGGGCATGCGGGAGTTCATGAACGCCAAGACCGTCTGGATCGGCGAGGATGTCTGAACAGCGCGTCGGACGGAGCGGAGATGCACGGATGAGCGCAGCGAACGGCGAGCCGGGTCGCCTTGTGGTGGCGGTCCTCGGGATCGGGACCATGGGGGACGCCATGGCGCGGAACATCGCGAAGGCCGGGCTGGGGCTCCAGGTGTGGAACCGTGACTCCACGGCTGCCGAGCCCCTGGCGGGGGTCGGTGCCGTGGTCTGTGACACGGCGGCCGAAGCATGCCGTGGCGCGGGGGTCGTCCTGACCGTTCTCGCCAACGAGCGGGTCGTGGCCGAGGTGATGGACAAGGCCCGTGACGGCCTGGAGCGGGACGCGGTGTGGCTGCAATGCTGCACGGTCTCACCGGAGGGCAGCGGGCGTCTGGCGGAGCAGGCGGCCGGCTTCGGCGTCGCCTATGTGGAGGCGCCTTTGCTGGGGACGAAGGAACCGGCGGTCGCCGGCACCCTGACCGTGCTGGCCGCCGCTTCCTGGGAAGGCGCGCGTGAGCGTGTGCGGCCGGTCCTGGAGGCGGTGGGCGAGCGCACGATCTGGCTGGAGGGGATCGGCCGGCCCAGTGGCCTCAAACTCGCCTACAACGCCTGGGTGCTGACCACCGTCGAGGGCATCGCTGAGGCCCTCACTCTCGCCGACGCCCTGGGCGTCGATCCGAGCAAGGTGATCGACGCCATCACCGGCAGCGCGCTGGACAGCGCGTACGTCCGGTCCAAGGGACCGAGGATGATCAGCGACGACCTCGACGCTCCCTCCTTCCCGCTGGAGGCGGCGGCCAAGGACGCCGGCCTGATCGTGGAGGCGGCACGCGGCGCGGGGTTGCGGCTGGGCATCGCGGAGGTGGTCCGCGACCGGCTTCAGTCGGCTGCGCGCAACGGTCTGGGCCGGGCCGACGTGGCGGCCACCTACCGCCAGTCACGCCGGGCCGGAACAGCCTGACCGGCATCGTCCGGGCATCCGGCCGACCCATGCCGACCGACCCATGCCGGCCGCCCGTAACGACCGGCCCTGAGAGGAGGGAGAAGACGATGACCCGAGCCGGCCTGGACGCCGCGCGGGCCAGCACCGCCCAACTGGCGGACATCGTGCCGCTGGTGAACGAGGAGGCATGGAACATGCCATCGGCCTGCGCGGGTTGGCGGGTGATCGACGTGAACGCCCACTTGGGGGCCCTTGCCCACGAAGCGGCCGAGCCCCAGGCGCCTGACCGTGGCGCCCGGGGCCGACGGCAACGTCCGGATCCGCAGCACGGCCACCGACTTCATCTCCTGGGCCACGACCCGCACGCCCTGGCGTGAGCATTGCGACAGCACAGGCGACGCCCCCGCCGCCGAACCGTTCCTGGATCTGCTCGACATCGTCTGACCGCCCTGCCCGCAGCGACGAACAGCGGGGGCGGCGGCGATCGCGCAACCCTCGCGCTCGTCCTGCTGCGGCGCCTCGGACGAGTGATACCCACGGAGACCATCATGACGAAGTCCGGCCGGCTGACGCCTGCCATCCCGACGGCTCTGTCCGACCCGCTGCTGAACCGCGGTGTCGCGTTCACACGGAGCGAGCGTAAGAAGCTGGGCCTGACCGGGCGGCTGCCCTCGGGGGTGCTGACCCTGGGGCAGCAGGCCGAGCGGGCGTACCGTCAGCTGGGTTCCCTGCCGAGTGACCTGGCCAGGAACGTGTACCTGGAGCAGTTGCACGACCGCAACGAGACCCTGTACTTCAAGGTGCTCTGCGACCACCTCGTCGAGCTCCTGCCGATCGTCTACAACCCGACGGTCGGTGAAGCGATCGAGCACTACTCCCACGAGTACCGCCGGCCCCGCGGTCTGTTCCTGTCCGTCGACGAGCCGGACGATATGGACGAGGCGTTCGCGACCCTGGAACTGGGACCGGACGACGTCGACCTGATCGTGTGCAGCGACGCCGAGTCGATCCTCGGAATCGGCGACTGGGGCGTGGGCGGTATCCAGATCGCGGTTGGCAAGCTGGCCGTCTACACCGCGGCCGCCGGCGTCGATCCGAGCAGGGTCGTGGCCGTGTCACTGGATGTGGGCACGAACCGCCAGTCGCTGCTGGACGATCCGCTCTACCTGGGCAACCGGCACCCCCGGGTGGGCGGCGCCGCCTACGACGCGTTCATCGAGAAGTACCTGCGCACCGCCGCCGACCGCTTCCCGCACGCTCTGCTGCACTTCGAGGACTTCGGGCCCGGCAACGCCCGGCGCATCCTGGAGACGCACGGCGACACCTACCGGATCTTCAACGACGACATGCAGGGAACCGGCGCGATCACCCTGGCGGCGACCCTGGCGGCGGTCAAGGTGAGCGGTGTGCCGATGCGCGACCAGCGCCTGGTGGTGTTCGGCGCCGGCACCGCCGGGGTCGGGATCGCCGACCAGCTGCGCGACGCCATGGTCCGGGACGGAGCGACCGAGCAGCAGGCCACGGCGCAGGTGTGGCTCATCGACCGGCAGGGGCTGCTGTGCTCCGACATGAGCGACCTGCGGTACTACCAGCGGACCTACGCGCGTGACCGGTCCGATGTGAGGGGCTGGGCCACCGACGGGGACGCCGTGTCGCTGCTGGAGACGGTACGGCAGGTCAAGCCGACCCTTCTGCTGGGCACGTCTGGCCGTCCGGGCGCGTTCGACCGGCAGGTGGTCGAGGCGATGGCCGCAGGAACCGCGCGCCCGGTCATCTTCCCCCTGTCCAACCCCACCTCGCGGATCGAGGCGATGCCCGCCGACGTGCTGGCGTGGTCCAAGGGCACGGCTCTGGTCACGACGGGCATCCCCGTCGAGCCCGTCGTGTACGAAGGGGTGACCCACCGGATAGGGCAGGCCAACAACGCGCTGCTCTTCCCCGGTCTGGGCCTGGGCACCATCGTCGCCGGGGCGTCGAAGGTCACCAAGGGCATGCTGCTGGCCGCCGCCCAGGCGGTGGCCGACCAGGTCGACGTGTCCGCGCCGGGAGCCGCGCTGCTCCCGCCGGTGGAGGACCTGAGGGAATCCTCGGCGATCACCGCCACCGCCGTGGTCCGCGCGGCGCTCCGGGACGGCGTCGCCACCCGGCCGATCGAAGACCCCGAACAGGCCGTCCGCAGCAGCATGTGGGAGCCCGCCTACCCGAACGAGATGCCGTGACGGCCCCGGACGCCTCTGCCGCGGGCTCATCCGCGGCCCGAGGCCTCCCCGTTGGCCGGGCAACGGACGACGGCTGCACCGCTCCGCGGATACGGAACGTTCCCGTCGGTCTGAGCGTCTCGGGCACACGGCGCGAGACCGACTCCGGCGGACGAGTGGCAGGCCGTGGTGAAGATCGGCCGGACGAGCCTGGAGGATGCCGTCCCCCTCACCGTGGGACAGGAGTGGTCCGGCTACGCGCGCCAGATCGAGTCCTACGTCGACCAGTCGCTCATGCTGGTGACCGCGCTGTCACCGGCCGTCGGATACGACCGGGCTTCCGTCATCGCACACACGGCACACGGCGACGGCAGCACGCTGCGCGAGGCCGCCCTGGCGTCCGGGTACGTCACCGCTGAGGAGTTCGACCGTCTCGTCCGCCCCTCCGCCAGGGTCGGGCCCTTCCCCGGCACCGGCAGCGGGGCATAGATCCGCCGTCGCGTGAAAGCCGCAGGTCCGCCGGACCGAAGCCCCCCGTGATCGCCTGCGGTCCCCCCGGACCTCCCCTACCTAGGATCAGATCATGTTGCGTCCTGAAAGCTGGTCCAGGCTCGCGGGTGGAAGTCCCGCCCGGGTAGGCACCGGAGTGCCCGGTAGCAGGTCCCGGTTCGTCGTGGAGACGCGACGGGCTGAGCGGGATGTCAAAAGCCTCTTCGGAGGGGGCAAGTACGCGGGCCGTAGCATCAAGCGAACCTTGCAGCCTCGTCAGATTCAAAGCGGAGAAGCCGAGCCCCTCATGTCAGGGCGAAGGCCACGTCTCGGGGGCCCTGTTCCGGGGTCAGCCCTCGGGGTTCTTCCGGGGTATGGGGGGCGGCACGTGTGCACAGTCTGGGCCGGAACAGGAGAGACCCGTCTGACCACGCCTTTCGTCGGGCAGGAGACCGGACGTATAAGCCGATGGTGAAGTCGTCCGGAGGGCAGCGGGAGTCCGAGGGGGCCGTAGTACCGCTGATCGGCGTGCAACATAACGCGCCGGGAGGGAAGGACCCCCACTTTGATCATGCTCGTGGCGGAGGTAAGCGCGAGGGCATGGCCGGAGAAAGACCGGTCAACTACCCCGGCCGGGATTTCCAGGTCGTAGTGGACGGGCCTGCGTCCGTCTCGAAAGTGCGAAAACTTCAACGTGCGCTACGGACTGCGGCCAAGCAGTCTCCGGAGCGACGTTTCCACGCCCTGTACGACCGTATCCACCGGGGTGACGTCCTGTGGGAGGCGTGGGAACGGGTCCGGGCCAACAGAGGGACTTCCGGGGTGGATCGGGTCACCCTGGAATTCGTGGAGAGCCAGTACGGGGTTCGGCGGTTGCTCGGCGAACTCCAGCAGGCTTTCCGCTCAGGTACGTATCGTCCGGCGCCGGCCAGGCGCGTGGATATCCCGAAACCACAGGGTGGTAAGCGGCCGCTGGGTATTCCCACGGTGCGCGACAGAGTGGCCCAGCAGGCGGCGAAGATCCTCCTGGAGCAGGTGTTCGAGGCGGATTTCCTGCCGTCCTCGTACGGGTACCGGCCCAAGCGGTCGGCGTTGCAGGCGATGGAGCGTCTTCGGACGGGCTTCATCGAGGGCCGCTGTGTCGTTGTGGAGTTCGACACCCGCAACTTCTTCGGCGAGATCGATCACGGTCGGCTGCTTGCTGAAGTGGGACGGCGGGTATCGGACCGAAGGGTGCTCAAGCTGCTGCGGTTGTGGCTCCAGGCGGGTGTGATGGTGGACGGGGAGGTCCGGCGGACGGTCGCCGGGACTCCGCAGGGCGGGGTGATCTCACCCTTGCTGGCCAACATCTACCTGCACGTCCTGGACACCGAGCTCGCTGAGCGCGGTGTCGGCGAACTGGTCCGGTACGCGGACGACGGTGTTGTCCTGTGCCGGTCGGTGGCCAACACCAGGAAGGCTCTGGGGGCGGTCGGGGAGATCCTCGGCTCGCTGGGGCTGGAGCTGCACCCGGACAAGACGAAGCTGGTTGACCTCAGAGAGGGCCGGGAAGGACTCGACT
The DNA here is from genome assembly GCF_030499535.1 of Streptomyces sp. TG1A-8. Lineage (NCBI taxonomy): Bacteria > Bacillati > Actinomycetota > Actinomycetes > Kitasatosporales > Streptomycetaceae > Streptomyces > Streptomyces sp. TG1A-8. The sequence continues at coordinate 160,608 of NZ_JASTLB010000004.1, read as the reverse complement.
TCCTCGGCTGCCACTTCAGGGCCCGTTTCTCCGGCAGGATGTGGGAGAAGTACCGCAAGGTGCGTTTCTATCTGCATCGCTGGCCGTCGCAAGCGACGATGAAGCGACTCCGGGACAGGGTCCATGAACGGACCGACCGCCGCCGGACGGGAACGGATATCCGCGACGTGATCGCGGAGGTGAATCCGATCCTGCGCGGCTGGGGCAACTACTTCCGAACCGGGAATGCCGCCAAGAAGTTCATCCAGGTCGACGGCTACGTAGTAGGGCGCCTTCGCGGACTCATGGTAAGGAAGCGAGGTCGAAACCTACGAGCAGGCCAGATCAAGGTGTGGACGGAAGAGTGGTTCAACGGGCACGGCCTGTACCGATTGCGTGGCACGATCCGCTATCCGAAGGCTGCGTAACCCTGTCAAGAAGATCATCGGTAAGCCGTGTGCGGGAAAACCGCACACACGGATTGAAAGGGGAAAGGGGAAACGGCTCGAAAGAGTTCCGTGCCCCGGACTACCAATGACTACTGTCGCCGACCTGATGGTCGCCACCCTCCGTGAGTCGGGAGTCCAGCGCGTCTACGGACTGCCCGGCGACTCGCTCAACGGCTTCACCGACGCGCTGCGCCGCGACGGCCGTATCGCCTGGGCCCACACCCGCCACGAGGAGAGCGCGGCGTTCGCCGCGGCCGGTGACGCCGGCACCACCGGGCAGCTCGCGGTGACGGTGGGAAGCTGCGGGCCCGGCAACCTCCACCTGATCAACGGGCTGTTCGACGCCCAGCGCAGCCGTGTCCCGGTGCTGGCCATCGCCGCTCAGATCCCGCGCAGCGAGATCGGCAGTTCCTACTTCCAGGAGACCCACCCGCAGGAGCTGTTCCGCGAGTGCAGCCTGTACTGCGAGTTGGCCTCGTACCCGGAGCAGGTCCCGCGGCTTCTGGAGATGGCCATGCGCGCGGCGGTCGAAGGCCAGGGCGTGTCGGTCCTGGTCGTCCCCGGCGAACTGTTCCTCGCCGAGTTGCCCCGGTCGGTCCGGCCCGTCGCAGTGCACAGGACGCACTCGCTCGTGCGTCCCGACGAGGACTCGCTGGGCCGGGCCGCCGAGGTGCTCAACGGGGCCGAGCGGGTCACCATCCTCGCCGGAGCGGGCTGCGAAGGCGCCCACGACGAGGTGGTGGCGCTCGCCGAGCGGCTGCGGGCACCGGTGGTGCACTCGCTGCGGGGCAAGGAGCACCTCGAGTACGACAACCTCTACGACGTCGGCCTGACCGGGCTGATCGGCTTCAGTTCCGGCTACCGGGCGATGGAGCACTGCGACGCGCTGCTCATGCTCGGCACCGACTTCCCGTACCGGCAGTTCTATCCGCCGGAGGGTGTGGCGGTGGTCCAGGTCGACCTGCGCGGGGAGAACATCGGGCGGCGCACGCGCGTGACGGTGCCGCTCGTCGGCACCGTCAAGGACACCGCACAGGCCCTGAAGCCGCTGCTGCGGGAACGCACCGACTCCTCGTTCGCCGAGAAGATCATCGGCCACTACCGGCAGGTGCGGGCGCGGCTGGACCGGCTGGCCACGTCCAAGGCCTCGGACGCGCCGATTCATCCGCAGACGGTGGCCCGCGCCATCGACCGGCTGGCCACCGAGGACGCCGCCTTCACCGTCGACGTCGGCACGCCCACGGTGTGGGCCGCGCGCTACCTGACCATGAACGGCCGCCGCCGGCTGATCGGTTCCTTCAACCACGGCACGATGGCCAACGCGCTGCCGCATGCCATCGGCATCCAGTCCGCGTACCCGGACCGCCAGGTGGTGGCCCTGTCCGGCGACGGAGGACTGGCCATGCTGATGGGCGAGTTGCTCACCCTGCGCCAGCTCGACCTGCCGGTGAAGATCGTCGTCTTCAACAACGGCGCTCTGTCGTTCGTCGAACTGGAGATGAAGGCCGCCGGAGTGGTCACCTACGGGACGGAGCTGAGCGACACCGACTTCGCCGCGGTGGCCCGCGGAGCCGGCGTGCACGGGGTTCGCGTGGAGCGCGCCGGAGACCTGGACGACGCACTGCGCGAAGCCTTCGCACACCAGGGGCCCGCCGTGATCGACGTCGTCACCGCACGCCAGGAACTCTCCCTCCCGCCCAAGATCACTTACGAGCAGATGAAGGGCTTCACCCTCTTCGCCACCCGCACGATCCTGTCCGGAGGCGCCGATGAGATCGTCGAACTGGCGAAGACCAACCTGCGGATGCTGAGCCCGGAATGAGCGCGGCACGCAGGTCTCGACTGCCGCGTGGCGGCAGGCGGTGATGACGGGTTCTGGTCCTCCTCGCCCGCGAGCGAGGAAGGGGCCTGCGTGAGGGAGAAGACCAGGCGGAAGAAATCGGGGCGCATCCAACTTGTGGTGAGTTCCAGGGGGTGCCCGTGTCGTCGACTGTCGCTGCGGGCACGGAAGCGGAGCAACAGTCGCCGACTGCCGCGACCCAGGTGTTCGGCGACCTCGGAAGGGCAGACTTCCAGCTCTGCTTTGACCCAGGCGCGAGGGGGCGCCAGCCCGTAAATGTCGGTCAGGACCTCGCAAAGGCTGTCGTGTTCGGTCAGGTGCGCGCCCAGTCCGGCGACCAGGTCGGCGGCGAGGTGGGTTTCGGCGTAGGCGGCCGGCTCGTCGTCGACAAAACGACGCCGAAGGAGAGGCGCTGCAAGCCGAGTTGCACCTGCTCAAGGCCCGTCTTCGGGGCGGAGTGCTGTCCAGGGCGAGGCGCGGGGAGCTGATCCAGCCGCTGCCCGTCGGTCTCGTCTACGACCACGCCGAGCGGGTGGTTCTGGATCCGGACGCCTCTGTCCAGCAGGCGATCCGGCATCTGCTGGCCACGTTCGCCGCGACCGGTTCCGCCTATGCCGTCGTGAAGGTGTTCGCCGACGAGGGGCTGAAGTTCCCGCGCCGGATCCGCACCGGCCCGAACAAGGGCGAGCTGACCTGGGGCATCCTGCAGCACCACCGGGTCCTGCACAACCCGCGCTATGCCGGCGTGTTCTTCTTCGGACGCCGGCATCAACGCCGCGGTCCCGGCGGCAAGACGACCAGCCACGTCCTGCCACGCGAGGAACGGACGGTGCTGATCACCGAACCCCATCCGGGCTACCTGACCTGGGCCGAGTTCGAGGCCACCCAGACCCGGCTCGCCGAACTCGCCGCCGCCCACGGCACCGAGTGCAGAGCCTCCCCACCCCGGGAGGGGGCCGCGCTGCTGCAGGGTGTGGTCTCCTGCGGCAAGTGCGGACGCCGGATGACCGTGCGCTACCAGCACTACAAAGGCACCGGAAAACCGATCTACCTCTGCCAGTCCGAGGGGATCCGCAACGCGGCCCCGATCTGCCAGACCATGGTCGGCGACCAGATCGACGCCGCCGTCGGCGAGCTGCTGCTGACCGCCCTCACCCCACTCACCCTGGAGGTCGCCCTGCGGGTCAGCGACGAGCTGAACGCCCGCGCCGAGGAAGCCGACCGGCTCCGCGCCGCCTGCGTCGAACGCGCCCGCTACCGCGCTGACCTCGCCCGCCGCCGCTACCTGGCCGTCGATCCCACCAACCGGCTGGTCGCCGACACCCTGGAGGCCGACTGGAACACCGCCCTGCGTGAACTCGCCGAAGCGACCGAGGAGTACGAGCGCGCGAAGAACACCGCGCCAGGCCCGCTCTCGCCCGAGACCCGCGCCAGGCCCGCTCTCGCCCGAGACCCGCGCCAGGATCACCGCGCTGGCCGCCGACTTCCCCGGCTCTGGAACGATTCGGCCACCCCGATACGGGAACGCAAGCGCATGATCCGCCTCCTGGTCACCGACGTCACCCTCACCAAGACCGACCACATCGCCATCGGTGTCGTCCTGCGCGGCGGTCAGCACACCAGATCACCCTGCCCCGCCCGCAAACCGCCTGGGAACTCCGCCAGACCGACCCCGCCGTCATCACCGCGCTCGATGAACTCCTGGAGGAACACACCGACGCCCAGAGCGCCGGCATCCTCAACGAGCACGGCCTGCCCAGCGGCATGGGCCGCCCCCTCACCCGCGGCATGATCGTCCACCTGCGCAACGCCTACCAGCTACGCAGCCACCCGCCAACGCCTCCTCGACGCCGGGATGCTGACCGTCTCCGAACTTGCCCGCCACCTCGGCATCCACTTCCAGATCGTCAAGCACTGGCGCCGAGACGGCATCATCACCGGCGTCCTGGCCAACGACAAGGGCGAGTACCTCTACCCCGTGCCCGGCCCCGACCTGGTCCGGCCCCTCATCGGCCGACCACGCCGAAGCGTCCTGGATCCCGAACACTCCGCAACGACCCGATGAGGTGCGGTGTGATGACAGAGGTTTCTCGTGAGCTCCTTCGATGCCCGGGCGGCAGTAGAAGCTCTCGATGGTGAAGTGCGAGCGGAAGGCGATCCAACGGTCGGTCTCCACCCGGGCCCTGTTCAGCCCCAGCACCTGGGCGACGGCCGACTTCAAGGTGTCGTAGCGAACCTTGCCCCGAGGGACACCGCCCAGCGTGCGAAGCGCGTGCACGTGCCCTTTGAAGAAAGCTTCCTGGTCGCAGGAGGCAAAGTCGGTGGACGGCCGTGCCCGAGTAGGACAGGCGGAGCGGGAACAGATAGCAGGTCACCAGTTCGCCGGCCAGGCGCACTGTCACGTCGCCGAAGTCGACCTCCGCCTCGTGACCGGGGAGGTGGGTCTGCGGCACGAACGCTTCCACCGGGGCTTTGCCCGAGACAGCGAGGATCTCCGGCTTCCGGTCGGAGAAGTAGCGCCGGACCATGGGACAGGACACGTCGGCGCCGTGCTCCTCGACGAGCCGGTGGAAGATCCGGGTGATCGTATGGCGCTGCTTGCGCGGCGAGTCGGGGTCCGTCCGCAGCATCTCGTCGATCACCGGCTTGTACGGATCCAGCGCAGTGCGGCGCGGCGGCGGCTTCTTCCGGGGCTCCGGCCAGACCGAGTCCACGGCCCCCGTGACCGTCCGCCACGACACGTTGTACTTGCGCTCCAGCTCGCGCATCCTCATGCCGGCACGGTGATCGCACCGGATCGCTGCGTACAGCTCGACCTTGGACATCTGCGGCATGAACCGGGACCTTTCACCAGGAGCATCCCGATGCTGCCCTGGCAAGTACTCCACTGCTGTCAAAAACTCGGGTTCTGGTCCAACTTCTGTGGTGTGCCTACTCATTGTGACCGTGGGTTGCTGGTAGGTCTGGCGAGATCGTCTGGAAACTGCCAGCGCCTACCGCGTTCGGGCTGATGGTTCTGAGCCGTGCACGATGTACTGCTCCGGCTGGAAGAGCTGCTCTTCCTGGCGGATCCGGGGATCAGGGTGGAGTCGGTGCAGGACGGTGGCGAGGCGATCCGAGTCGGTGTCAGATGCCGGACGGCCGGGGCTCGGTGCCCAGGCTGCGCAAGCTGGTCGGGGAGGGTGCACGGCTCTTACCTGCGGTTTCCCGCTGACCTACCCGTGTCGGGACGGCGCGGGTGGTGCTGCGGCTTCGTGTCCGCCGCTTCACGTGCGAAGACGCATCCTGCGGGCGGCGGACGTTCGTAGAGCAGGTCGCGGGCCTGACCCGGCGGCACAGCCAACGCACCGAACGAATGCGGTCGGTGATGGCCGAGGTCGGCCTCGCCCTGGCCGGTCGGGCCGGTGCCCGGCTGGCCGACGTCTTCGGGGTGAGGGTCAGCCGGAATACGGTACTGCGGCTGGTCGACGCTTCCCGGAACCCCCGTCACAAGTCCCGCGTGTGGTCGGCGTCGACGAGTAGGCGATGCGCAAGGGCCGCGGCTACGGGACCGTGCTGGTCGACGTCGAGACCCGCAGGCCGGTGGACCTGCTGCCGGATCGCGAGGCAGGCACTGTCGCGGCCTGGCTGGCCGAGCACCCGGGGATCGAGGTCTTCGCCGAGGGCGCCAGCATCGGGGCACCCACAGCGGTCCAGGTCGCCGACCGGTTTCACCTCTGGCGCAACCTCAGCGAAGCGGCCGAGCGGTACGTCTCCCGCCACCGCTCGTGCCTCCGCGCGACCTTCGCCGAGTCGGTGCCGGAGGAGGCTCCGGCACCGGCCGAGAGCGGGTCGCCATGGCCCGCCGGGCGCCGGTTCGCCGACCGCACCCGCGCCAAGCACGCCACCGTCCACGCGCTGCTGGCCGCCGGCCACAGCCGACGCTCGATCCAGCGACAGCTCGGCATGACCTACCGCACCGTCCAACGGCTGGCCGACGCCACGAGGCCGGAAGACCTGTTCCAGGGACAGTGGCAGAACCGCAGGACCAAGCTCGACGACTTCAAGCCCTACCTGCACGAGCGATGGACCGAAGGCTGCACGAACGCCTGGACCCTCTGGGAAGAGATCAGGACCCACGGTTACACGGGCGGCTACGGAGCCGTCCGCGCCTACCTCCAGCCGTTCCGCACATCCCCGACCGCACCGGCAGCCCGTCCGCCGTCCCCGCGCACGCTCACCGGCTGGATCCTGACTCACCCCGACACCCTGCCTGAGGGCGAGCGGCTGAAACTCAAATCCGTCCTGGCCGACTGCCCCGAACCGAATGCCCTCACCGGGCACGTCCGCGTGTTCGGGAAGATACTCACCCAACTCCAGGGGGACCAGCTCCCGCAATGGATCAAGGCGGTCCGCGTTGACGACCTGCCCAGCCTCCACGCCTTCGTCAACGGCCTCGAACGCGATCTCGCCGCCGTCACCGCGGGCCTAACACTGCCGTGGAGTTCCGGCGTCGTCGAAGGCCACGTCAACCGGATCAAAATGCTCAAGCGCCAGATGTACGGCCGGACCGGCTTCAGCCTCTTGCGGAAACGAGTCCTGCTGGCATCCTGACGGGCTCGTCACGAGCTCTGCTGGAGTCGCAGAGAGATCGCGGAGCAACACCGGAGCGGATGGTGGGCGACGAGTACTCACCCCACGGGGCGCGGCGGCCGTTGTCGGCAAAGGCTCGGTCAACCACATAGACGACTGGTCTACTCATGCTCTATCGTCATCGTCATGGCTACTCAAGAGATCACCACCTCCCGTCGTGGGCACGTCACACTCCACCCGCTCAGCTCCGGTGGCGGGCGGAACCGCGGCGCGCGGCTTCCCGCCACCGGCACCTCGGCCGCGGCGGACGCCACGGAAGCCACCCCGGCGGTGATCACACGGACCGCCTGGACACGGCCCGCGGCCGCCGTCTTCACGGTGGGATGGGGAGCGAACATGTTCGCCTCCGTCCTTCAGGTCTACCGCGGGAATCTGAGCGGCTTCCAGGTGAACGCCCTGTTCGGCGCCTACGCGCTCGGGCTCATTCCGGCCCTGCTGGTCATGGCGAGGGTCTCCGACCGGCTCGGCCGGCGGCGCGTTCTGCTGGCCGCTCTGCTGCTCTCCGCGCTCGGCTCCGCGGTGATCCTCTTCTCCGGCGGGGCGTTCGGGACGATCCTGGCCGGGCGGATCCTGGTCGGAGTAAGTGCCGGGTCGGCGTTCGGGCCGGGCACGGCATGGATCAAGGACCTCTCCGACACCGCGAAGACTGCGGGCGGGGGAGCGGGGGTGGGGGCGCGGCGTTCGGCGGTCGCGCTGACCGCGGGGTTCGCTTTCGGTCCGCTGCTGTCGGGCGTCATCGTCCAGTGGCTGCCCTCGCCGGAGACCACGGCCTACCTGGTGCACATCGCTCTGGTGGCACTGACGCTGCCCATGGTGTGGCGTGCTTCCGAGTCGGCTCTGCCCGCCGCCGGGCGGCGCGGCCACTCCTCGAAGTCCGGTGACGGACCGATGAAGGTACTGACCAGCCGCCTCTTCCTGACCGCGGTGCTTCCGACGGCACCGTGGGTCTTTGGGGCCGCGACCGTGTCCCTGGCGGCGCTGCCCGTCCTGGTGCCGCTGGGAGGGTACGGCGCCGTCGGCGGCGGCCTGGTCGCCGCCGTCACCCTGGGCAGCGGCATCGCGGTACAGCCGTGGGCGCGTCGGCTGACCCGGCACTCGGCGGCGGCGCCGTTCCGGGTGGGCATGGCGGCGGTGGTCAGCGGGCTGCTCGCCGCGGCGGTCACCGTCGCCACCGGTTCACTGCTGCTCCTGCTGGTGACGGCCGTCGTCCTGGGCTCGGCCTACGGTCTGCTGCTGGTGAGCGGTCTGCAGCTCGCGGAGTCCCTGGCGGGCCCGCGGAACATCTCAAGCGTGATCGCCGTGTTCTACAGCCTCACCTACGTCGGATTCGCCTTCCCCGTCCTGGTGCAGGTGCTGGGCAAGCTCTGGGGCCCGGTGCCGGTCCTGGTCGCCGCTTCGGCGCTCGCGGTCGGCGCCCTGGCAACGACGTTGATCGCCTGGCCGGCACGACGGACATCCCGCACCGGTGTCTGACCACCCAGGTGTGGACCCCACAGAGTGATGACCCCACTCCGGCCGGGCACGGCAAACGTGCCCGGCCGGCGCCGTCTCCGGCGGCCGCGACACAATCAGTGAGCCCTTTCAGGGTGAACACGCAGGTCGTCACCGATCCGACGGCGAGGTGCTGTGGATCTCACCTGCCCTGCCGGGCCGCACCCACCACCTGACCGCCGCGCTACCCAGCGCATCGTCCACATCTGCCAACGCCCAGGACGTCCCCGTCCTTGCCGACCGGGCCGCACCGGCGCCGGCCGCTGAGTCACCACCGGACTCAACCGACCACCCGGCGGCGAACTCACCACCGGTCTCAAACGATCACCCGGCGGCGAACTGCGCGGACCGGCTCTCCCCGGCTCTCACCGGGCCGGTGGACGGCGGACGCTCCGCACCAGGGCCGGCCCGCGCCCGGCCCGCTGGCGAGTCACGTGCTGACCGGGCCTGGACCTCTCGTGCCCCTGTCCAGCGCCGCTCATGCTCGGCGGATGTCAGGTGCAAGGTGCAACCGACGGGGGAGGGGCAGGTGGACGGCGACACGGATCTGCTGGTGGTCGGCTTCGACCTGCGCACCGGCCGCGAGGTCCACGTCTCAGAGCAGCCGGCGCAGTACTGGCGCGCCCGCGGATACCCACACGGCGACGCCACCCTCATCTGCTGCTACTGCCATCGCGGCATCGACGCGCCCTAGGGCACCCGGATCCCGCTTGTGGTCCGGGGTCGCCTCGGGGGACAGGTGCGTACGCACTTCGCTCACTCACCAGGCCAGGCCCCCGCCGCGGGGCACCACCCCGAGAGCGTGTGGCACCCCACTTCCAAGCACACCCTGTTCAGCCGGGTGCGTGGCGAACTCGCCAGGGACGGCTGGCTCGAAGAAGTCGAACGGATCTCCAACAGTCCCATCTTCCGCCTGGGCGAGAAGGCCACTGGAGAACGCACCGTCATCCCGTTGCGCTCGGCCTGACCCCCTCCCGCCCCGACCGGACAGGATCAAGCGACCCAAGCGACTGGGATTGTGACACGCCCGTCGTCGGCGCGGCCGCAGCGGGACGACGACGGCCCCAAGGCGCCCGCGCGGCGGGAAGCAGCGTACTCGGCAGCCCGCGCGGCGGGAGGCCGCCGGGTACGCCGCGGTGGGGGCTGGCTGCGTCCAGACGGCAGTAGGCACGGTGGAGACCGAGGCCGCCCGCACGCGATCGGCGCGGGGCAGTATCCCGGAGGAGACCGTCATTCCCGCCATACGCAAGACCCTCACCGCCACAGCCCTGGTCGGCGCCGTCTTGGCCGGTGCCGCAGCCTGCGGGACCGCCAAGAAGCTCTCCGCGGCACAGAAGATCGATCAGGCCGTCGACAAGCTCGGCGAGCAGCGCTCGCTCTCCATGGAACTCGACCTGGACACCGACGCCGCCACGCTCAAGGCCCTGGACAACAAGACGGACCCCGGCAACCCGATGCCCGCCGATGCCGCCCAGCTGCTCGCCGACGCCCGCGTCTCGCTGTCGGTGCAGTCGAAGAAGCCGCTGAAGGATTCGGGGGAGAAGGACCTCACCGGCATGGCCGTGAAGTTCTCCAGCGCCGGTACGGACCTGATCGAGTACCGCATCGCCGGCGACTACGCCTACCTGCGCGCAGACATCAAGGCGATCGCCGCGAATGCCGGCCTCGTGCTTCAGCGCAGGGCCTCGGCCGGCACGGGCGAGACAAAAACGGCGGCCGGTCGGGCGCGGACCGGTGCATCAGCGCATGGCCCGGGCGATTGTCAGCGGGGCGTGGCGGGACGAACGCCGCGCCGGGCTGCGCTGGTTCAGCCGGCCATCGGCAGCTGGGGCGTGCAGATCCGGCACAGGCGGTAGCGGATGCCGCCGCGCGGGCCGATGCGCTCGGCCACCCAGGCCGCCGCCTCGCCGGGCTCCATCATCCGCTTGTGCGTCGCCCACCCGGAGTTGAGGGTGCCTTCGTGGGCGAAACGCGTCAGCGCGCCCTGCATCCAGATGGAATCGTCCCCCTGGACGTGGCCGACGGACTGCGCGATCTCACGGCATGCGGCCCGGTGCAGCGTGTGCTTGCCCGCGGCATAGGGGTACCGGTCGGGCTGGTCGAACCGGCGCCGCTGCTCCACCGACTCCGCACGGACGGCAGCGAACCGTTCGCTGGCTTCCGCGCACACCGGGCACCCGGGAGCACACACCGACACCTGGGCGGGGCCCTCGAGCCGCGCCCAGTCCACCGGCCCCGCAGGCGCCGCAAACCCGGCCGCGGCAGGCTCCGGCTCCGCGCGCCGCGACGCTGGGACCTGCGCGCGACGAACAGCCGCCGCGGCCCGCCGGGCCGCCTCACCCGCAGCGCGCTGCCGCCGGCAAACACGTCCTCGCTTCGCCATGGAAGACCGCTCCCCTTTCTCAAGCCGCTGCTCACCCAGAGCCGTCCATGCGCCCGAGGCTGCTGCCACGGCCACGGCGGCGCCACAGCACACCAGCATGGCAGCCGGCCGAGCAGAACTCACGGCACGACGCGCGATTTCGCCCGGTTTGCCCCGTGGGTGTGCGTGCTTCGCGGAGGCCGTGCCGCGCACGGCCGGTCATGCCAGTGGCGCGTGACGGGATACCGGGATTCAGAGTTTGCCCAGCAGCCAGCCACCGAGGCCGAAGAACAAGGCGGCACCGATCAGGCGGAAGGCAATGGCCTGCAGGCGCTCCACCGTGCGTTTGCCGGCCTCCCGCTGATCCAGTCCCACCTCAGATGCGCGCTTCAGCCCGTGCTCGTCCATGACCTTCCCCCTGATCAATCAGCCCCTGCAGAATGCCAGAACGACGGCTGCCCCACGGCTGCCCCGCGGTTGCGCCCCAGAACACGTCCTGCCCGAGCCTGCGCTCCACCTACCGTGGGCGGACATGAGCACGCAGCCCGTCAACGATGCCTACCTCCTGCCTCTGTACCAGAGGGTGACCGAGTGAACGCCGGTATCGCCTTCTCCCGGATGCCGCTGGAAGTGGATCGCCGAGCTGGATCTGTCAACAGGGCTGTCACCCAATGGGATTGCCGTCATTGCCGGGTGCGGCGCTGCTGAGCGAGGGGCGTACGGTCAGGGTAGGCGTCTTGGCGCAAGGGCCGGATGTGCGAGCCGGAGAAGGACGGTATCGGGGGATGGGTATCGGCGAGGACGACTGGACAGCACGGGCGGTGTGCCGCACTGCTGATCCCGACGAGCTCTTCGTCGAAGGCGCGGCCCAAAACCGGGCGAAGGCGGTCTGCACCGGCTGCCCGGTACGCACCGAGTGCCTTGCTCATGCCCTGGACCGCGGTATCGAGCACGGCATTTGGGGAGGGATGACAGAACGCGACAGACGCAGCCTTCTGCGGCGGCGGCCGACCGTGACATCCTGGCGGGACCTGTTGGAGACCGCACGGGCGGAACACGAGCGGCAGGCCGGGCAGGACCCGGGCGCTGCCGGGCATGGACGTGAGGCCAGCTGAAGGCACTGTCACGTTATTGAGTGGTTTTCTGGCAGCGCGTGAGGTATGGGGCGGGACCGGGTTTCGAAGCGGTGTTCAGGTCCCGGCGGCGCCGGTGGCCTGGTCCCAGATTGCAAAGCGGAGGGTCGTCTCGGCTCGGTAGCCGGGAGCGGTCATCAGGTGGCGGTGGGGCCGGAAGTGCGGTGAGATGCCGCTGAAGGCAGCCAGGAACCGTCGGGCCCCACCGGTACTGCGGAAGCCTTTCATCGCGCGTTCACGCTGCCTTGTCGGCTGATGACTGTTCTCCGCCCGGTTGTTCAGGCCCTTGTGCGAGGGGTGCTCAACGGAGGGCATGACCTCGCGGTGGGCCGCGCTGCAGGAGCGCAGCTTGTCGGTGACGGCCACCCTGGGCACCGTATGGGTCTTCTTCAGCAGCCTGCGGAAGAAGCGCCGGGCCGCAGCGGTGTCCCGTCGGCTCTGCACGAGGATGTCCAAGACGGTGCCGTCGGCGTCCACGGCCCGCCACAGGTACTTCCGCTCTGCGTTGATCTTCATGAAGACCTCATCCAGGTGCCATTTGCCCCCGGGGCGGGGCAGCCGGCGACGCAGGCCGTTGGCGTAGGTCTGCCCGAACTTGGCGCACCAGCGGCGGACCGTCTCATAGGAGACGAGCACGCCGCGCTCCAGCATCAGTTCCCCGACCCCGCGAAAGCTGAGCGGGAAGCGAAAGTACAGCCACACGCAGTGCGCGATGATCTCCACCGGGTATCGGTGCCCCTTGTACGACGGCGGCGCGCTGTCCACGGACGACCCCTCCCGGCATGACCAACCAGAAGATCATCCCACCCGGTCAGTCAACGTGACAGTGCCGCGGATGCGCCACGAGACTGCCCTGGCGCTCGCCGACGAGCGCAACGCCCGCCATCTCGCCGAGGCCGAGGCCCGGCGCCTCCAGGCGCGACTAGATGAACGTGCCGCTCACATCGAGGACCTGCAGCGCGCCCTTGCGGCCCTGACGCCGGCCCCGCAGCGGGCGGCCATTCCCCAGCCCGCACAACCGTTTTCGGCGTCTGTCGTTCACTCTCCGGCACCCGCCTCTATGGAGGCAGGGGAGGCCGCGCACGGCCCCGCCACGGGCAAGCGGCGTCGCTGGTGGCCGCGCCGGGACTGACGTCGACCGGCTTCAACCTCTTGCGTCAACGGTCGCGCCATCTCCTGCGACTTCTCTTGCGCGAGTCGCTCGACCCGCGCCTTGTTCTCGCTGGCCACCAAGCCCTGCAGGGCATGACCAGGGCCGACCTTCCCTGTAGAGCTCCCTCGGCCGCCCACCTGGAGAACGAAGTGGGGTTGAGCAGGAGCCGGCAGCGGTCTGGCGCGTACGGCACCGCTCACACTCAGAGTCTAAGTGCTGTAAGGTTGAATATGGCGGCTCGTGTGCTGCTCAAGGTCGCAGCAGGCCTGCCCATGCAAAAAGGGCCGGTGGAGAGTCGCCCTGGAGCGACCCGGCACACCACCGGCCCTCACTGCCAACAGCCCGGCCGGCGAAAGCGGCTGGGACCTCAACCAGGATACAGGGGGCGCCATGGCATCAACAGGCTCCCTTCGGGGAGTGACGCAGTGATCCCCAAGGGCCGTCCGGTCATCAACGAAGCCGACATCGCCCAACGCGTCGGAGTCCCTCTCGCTACATGGCGCCGGCGCGATGCCCCCGCCTTCCGTCAGCACGTCCCGAGCCTCTTCCCCGGCAGTCGCTTCCTGATTTACGACCTGGAACAGGCCACGGCATACCTCGACGGCAAGCCCGTCCCTGACCTGGTCGCAGATGAAGATCCCGACGACCAGCTGAACGACAAGGAAGCCGCCGGCATCCTCGGGGTCGACCCGAGCACTGTTCGCGCCTACGCAGGACAGGGTTACCTCTCACGTGGCGAGACCGTCTACGGCGCCCGAGTCTGGAGGCGCCACGAGATCGAGCGGCGTCGCGACAATCCCCTCGGGCAGGGCAAGGGAGGTGGACGCCGCGCTGGCGAACGGCAGGGGCCCCGTAAAGCCCACGCGTACGCCGGTGATCCGCGGTTGCGAACAGCCAGCGATGCTCTCGCTGCCGGCGCAGGCGCTCCCATCAGCCGCATCGCTGCCAGCCTCGCGCAAGAGCACGGTGGATCACCCCGGACCTGGGAGCGGCTTCTGAACCAAGCTCGCCAGGGAGGTGTGGGCGGTTGCGGCGGGGCCCTTGTGAAGGCAGCCCCGCCGCATTGCGGCGGGGCTGCCTGGTTTCAGCTTGCCTGTTGGTGCTGCCTGAGTTCGTGAGGGCTGGCGGTGAGGGTGCCGTCTTGTTGTTCGTAGTGGGACAGGGCGATGCCAGGGCCGAAGGAGGTGGGAGCCCGCTCGCCCACGAAGATGCCCCATCGGTCGGCGCGCGCGAGCCCGGTTCCCGGTTTTGCTGTGAGCGAGACCGCCCATGCGGCAACGGTCCGGCCGATGGAGGCGAAGGCGGCCAGGTAGGCGTGCTCGCTGCGGATGCCCCTCTCGTGCATCTTCTTGACCAGCGTGGTGCTCTCCCGCCTCACATGCCGGTGGAGCGGGTGGTGGAGTCCCTGTGGCCCTGGTGGTCGCGGTCGCGCTTCTTGCGCCACGGAATCAGACCGGCCAGACCGAGGAGGCCGAGGAGGCCCCACAGGCCCGCGTCATCGTCGTCCTCGTTCCGGTCCTCCTGGGCCTGAACCGTCGCGGTGGCCGCTGGCGGGCTCGCCTGCTCGGCAGCATTCTGGCTGAACGCCGTTCCCGCCGGCGCAAGAGCAAGCAGAAGGGCGATGAGTGCCGTGCTGGCGATTTTGCGCATGGCGTCTCCTCTTGGATGCTGCCCCCTGACCCATCAGTCGCTGAGGGCTCTCCTGTATGCCTAGTGTCTCCAGTAACACACATATTGCGAAGACATGCCCGTTTAGTTAGGTTTTCTATTCAACTGTCAGCTGTCCCGGGTCGGCAGCGCCTCGTGCCGCGCCTGTCGGCCGCCGGCCTGCCTCGCTGAAGCTTGTCAGGCTCGCCTTCGACCTTGCCGGGCCTCTGGCGGATGGGCGCCGATGCCGCGTACCGCTTGGACGGGCGAGAAACGCCTCATCCGGCAGGCGTCCGTGCGCTCGCGGCGGATGCCGAGCACAGCCTCGGCGGTGAGGATGCAATTGGTTGTCGGCTAAACAGATTCGCCCGCCCATCGCGCTTCTTGCGGCAGACGGCAAACAGGCGGCACATAAGCGACATTACTAGATGAATCAGAATGAACGGGGCGGGTACGCGGCCGTGGAATGCCCGTGCGAAAGGGGGACTGCGATGGGTGGGCCGGAGCGGAACGAGGGGCCGGCGGGCGACGTCGGCTCCTTCTCGCCCGGGGTGCACAGCCCTCAGGATTCCCGGGTGGCCGTGTTCGCTGCGGGCTGGGTGTTGCCACCCACCGCCCCCGGCCGCAGTACTGCCGTCGGCTGCCGGACGGCCCGGCGAATGCGTTCGTCGGCCGGGCCGTCCGGTCGCCCAAAGGCTCGCGGGTCCCTACAAGCGAAGACCACGATGCGGACCTTTGTGCGCATCCTCTTGGCTGTGCTGCTGACGGCAGGCGGTCTCACCCTGGCTACGGCGAACGCCGCTCTGGCCGACGCCCCGGTCGATCTGTCGCGGGAAGGACAGATCACGGACCGGGTCGGGGCACTCGGCGACCGGGAACCCGAGGTCGCCCAGGCGCTGGCCCGGCTGGCCGATGAACACGCACTGCAGCTGTTCGTGGTCTATGTGAGTGATTTCTCCGGCCGCTCCCCCCAGCGGTGGGCGTCCGAGACGGCCGCGAGAAACGGGCTCGGCGCCGACGACGCGCTGCTCGCCGTCGCCACCGGGGCCCGCCAGTACTCCTACTTCGTGGACGCCGGCTCACCGCTGACGCGTCAGGACCTGGCTGAGGTCGATGCAACGGCCGTCGCGCCGACACTGCGGCAGAACGACTGGGCGGGAGCGGCGATCGGCGCGGCGCGGGGGTACGGCGCGGTGCTCTCGGGTGAGCCGGTGCCCTCGGTGGACGTGACGCCCGCAGAGGCGGATCCGGGTCAGGGCGAGCAGGTAGACGTCGGCGCAGGTGGCTGGCTTTTCCTGCTTGTGGTGCTCGTTCCATTGGCTCTGGTCGCGTACGCCCTGATCCGACGCAGGTCGCGCAGGGCCGCCGGGTCGCGCGGCGGCGAAGAGACGTGGGGCGGGCCGTCCCCGGAGTCGCTGGCGGATCTCGACGCGCAGGCGCGCCAGGCTCTGGTGCGAACCGACAACGCGGTGCGCACCAGCCAGGAAGAGCTGGGTTTTGCCGCCGCGCAGTTCGGCGACGAGGCGACCCGGCCCTTCACCGAAGCCGTGGAGACGGCCAAACAGGAGCTGACGGCGGCGTTCCGGCTGCGGCAGCAACTCGACGACGCCTACCCCGAGGACGATTCGACCCGCCTGCAGATGGTCCAGGAGATCCTTGCCCGGTGCGCGCAGGCCAATCGCCTGCTGGACGACAAGGCCGAGGACTTCGACCGGTTGCGTGCCTTCGAACGCAACGCACCTCAAGCCCTGACCGCGGCCCAGGCCGCTTTCGACACCGCGAGCGGTCGGATGGTCAGCGCGCAGGCCACCCTGGCTGCCATGCGCGAGCGGTACGCCTCCTCGGCCATCGCACCCGTCCTCAACGACCTCGAGCAGGCGGGCAGCCGACTGCAGTTCGCGCAGAACAGCCTGCAACAGGCCCGGCAAGCCGTGGAAAGCAATGACAACGGCGCGGCCGCGATCCAGGTCCGGGCCGCAGAGGCGGCCGTCGCACAGGCCAACCGGCTCACCGACGCCGTCGACCGGCGGGCACAGGAACTCGCCGACGCAGCCGGCGCGCTGCCGGGCGCACTGACCGAGACGAACGCGGACCTGGCAGAGGCGCGTGGCCTGCTCCAGGGAGCCAAAGAACTTCCCACGGCCGCCCTGCAGGGGCGCATCGCACGCGCCGAGACCGTGGCGACCGAGGTACGCAGGGCCATGGAGAGGGGCCAGTACGACCCCATCGACGCGCTGCGCCGGGTGGAGGAGGCCGACGCCGGGCTCGACGAGGCACTCATGGGGGCCCAGGAGAACGAGCAGGGCACACGGCGCGCCCGGGCGCTGCTCGAGCGGGCGGTCCTTGGTGCGCAGTCCAGCGTCGGCGCGGCCGTGGACTACATCATCACGCACCGGGGAGCCGTCGGCAGCGAGGCCCGCACGCGGCTCGCGGAGGCGCAGCGCAGGCTGGAGCGGGCCGAGGCATTCTCCGGCCGCGGCGGGGCGGATGCGCACAGTGCCTTGGCAGAGGCGCAGCAGGCCGACGCACTGGCGCAGGATGCCCTGTTGCTCGCCCAAGAGGACGTAGAAGGTTTCGGCGTCGCCATCGAGCCCGGTGTGTACACGGTAGGAAGCGCCGGCAGCGGACTGGCAGGGGCCATGCTCGGCGGGATCCTGCTCGGCGGCGGGTTCGGCGGCGGCTACAGCACCGGGCCGGTCAGTTTCGGAGGCGGCGGAACACGCGGCCGGATGGGCGGCGGCCGTTTCTGACACCACCCCGATTTCCTTGCATCACGTGTCCAAAGGAGAGACGCCATGACCAAGCAGACCATCCTGGGACGGGTCGCACAGTTGGCCCGGGCCAACATCAACGCCCTTATCGACCAAGCGGAAGATCCTCAGCTGATGCTGGACCAGCTGATCCGCGACTACACCGACAACATCAGGGAAGCGGAGCAGGCGGTGGCCACCACCATCGGCAACCTGCGCCTGATGGAACAGGACTACAGGGAGGACAAGGAAGCCGCCACCGAGTGGGGCCGCAAGGCACTCGCAGCCAGCAAGAAGGCAGACGAACTGCGCGCTGCAGGAGACCCCGTGGACGCGGACAGGTTCGACGCCCTGGCCAAGGTCGCCCTGAGCAGGCAACTGCAGTCCGAAAGGGAAGCCACGACAGCCGAGCCGACCATCGCCTCCAGCACGGCCGTCGTGGACAAACTCAAGACCGGCCTCGACCAGATGCAGCTCAAACTCCAAGAACTGCACGGCAAGCGCGACCAGCTCGTGGCACGGGCGAAGTCCGCCGAGGCACAAAACCGCATGCTGGACGCCGTCCAAAGCATCGACGTCCTCGACCCGACAAGCGAACTCAGCCGGTTCGAGGAGACAGTGCGCCGCGAAGAAGCCCGGGCCATGGGCAAGGAGGAACTCGCCTCCTCCTCCGTGGACGCACAGTTCGAACAGCTCGAGGGACTCGGCGACGCAACCGAGATCGAAGCGCGCCTGGCGGCCCTGAAAGCCGCATAGCCACCAGCAGCCCACCACGAAAAACAGCTGTGGCGCCGGGTCTACCCGCCGGCCGGCCGGGAGGGCCTGCCGCCGATGGCGTTCGTGTTCGCGGACACCACGGCCGTGAAGGTCTCCAACACGATCGCCGTGCTGAAGAGCGCAGGCCGCCGCTACTGGGCGCCGCGCCGGTACGAGGCGGTCACGGCGAAGGATTACAGCCAGGCCGTGCCCATGCTCGTCACCACGCTGGAGCAGCTGACAAAGCGCGGCGTGGACGCGGCGGTGTGGCGGAGGCTGGGCCGGATGGGCGAGCAGACACCGACGGCCGCGCTCGACAACCCCGACGGCGCCACCCCCTTTCGCCGCCAGGCCGCACAGGCCGAAGCGGAAGAGAAGCAGCGTCGGGCAGCGGAGCGGCAGGCGCGGCGGCCAGCGCCCACGGAGCGGTCGCCGCCAGGCCGCCAGGTCCCCGGGCCGTGGGACGGTCAGGTGAACCGCCCCGGGTTCGGTAGAGATCTCAGATTGTGGGTGTGACCTGTGGTTTCGTGAGTTCCGTGTAGTAGTTGGTCTCGTACTCAACGGGTGGGACGTGGCCTATCTCACCGTGCAGGCGTCGGTGGCAGTACCAGTCGACCCACTCGGCGGTGGCCAGCTCGACCTGGGAGAGTGTCTTCCAGGGTCGCTGTGGCTTGATCAACTCGGTTTTGAACAGGCCGATCGTGCTCTCCATCAGGGCGTTGTCGTAGGCGTCGCCGACGGAGCCGATCGAGGCCGCGATGCCGGCCGCGTCGAGGTGTTCGGCCAGCTTGAAACTGGTGTATTGGCTGCCCGCATCGCTGTGGTGTATCAACTCGCCCCGAATGTGGGGGCGTTCATCGCGGTCGCGCTGCCACAGCGCCATCTCCAGAGCGTCCAGGACGAGCTGGGTCTCCTTCGACGTCGCGGCGGACCAGCCGACGATACGGCGGGAGAAGGTGTCCACGACGAAGGCGACGTAGACCACCCCGGCCCAGGTCGCCACGTGCGTGAAATCCGCGACCCAGCAGCGGTTCGGTGCCGTGGCGACGAAGTCGCGGTCCACCCGGTCCGGTGCCCGCCCGGCTTGCTGGTCCGGGACCGTAGTGATGACCTTCTTGCCGCGGACGGCGCCGGCGATGCCCAGCTCGCGCATCAGCCGCTCCACGGTGCAGCGGGCCACCTCATGACCCTGCCGGTTCAGTTCCCGCCAGATCTTCCGTGCCCCGTAGACACGGTAGTTGTCGGTGTAGACCTGCCGGATCAGCTCCTTGAGTTCCGTGTCCCGCACGGTACGAGCGGACGGGGCGGCCAGTCGTTTCTTGTAGGCGTAGTAGGTGGAAGGGGCGATCTTGCAGTCGTGCTCGGTGAGCGTCCTGCAGATCGGCTCGACCCCGCCGAAGCGGTCCCGGTGCTCGTCGATGAACGCTACGAGCGCAGGTGTGGCCGGTCGAGCTCGGCCGCGAAGAAACTCGCCGCCGCCTTCAGGATCTCGTTCGCCCGCTTCAGCTCGGCGATCTCCTTCTTCAGCGCCTTGAGCTGGACCGATTCCTCCGTCGTCGTCCCCGGACGCTGCCCCGCGTCGATCTCCTGCTGCTTCAGCCAGTTCCGCAGTGTCTCGCGGGAGCCGATGCCGAGCTTGTCGGTGACCGCCTGCAGGGCGGCCGTCTCGTTCGGGTAGTCGTCGCGCACCTCGGCGACCATGCGCACCGCACGACGGCGGAGCTCAAGCGGGTAACGGGAAGGTCGTGCCATGACTCGATCCTTTCATGAAATCGAGTCTCTATTCGAACCGGGGCGGTTCAGTGAGCTTCGCGGCCTTGGCCGGGGCCGGGGCCAGAGTGAGGATGACGCGGGCGTCAGCCCTGGTCAGGCCGCCTTGCTTGCTCTGGAAGGCCAGCAGAGCAGCGGGGTAGTACTCGCGCAGGAGCGAGCGGACCTGGTTGGCGACCTGCTGCCGAGTCCAGACGGCATCCTGCTGTGCTCGGGCCAGGACCGTGATGGCCTGGGCGAGTTCGGAATCGGCCGGCAGGGGCCGGTGGGCGTGCATGTCGGTGCGCAGGATGTTCGCCAGGACCAGCGCGTCGCCCGGGTCGGACTTCTTCCGGCTGACGCCGTGACGGTCGCGGTAGCGAGCGGCGGCGAGCGGGTTGATCGCGAAGACCCGACGGCTGCCGGTGCGCAGGCTCGCGACCAGGAGGCCGTGGCTGGTCTCGATGGCCACCGGTATTGGGTCGTCTGGGCTGTCGCCGTGCTCGGCCAAGAGGTCCAAGAGCTTGTGGTAGCCGGCCACGTCGTCGGCGATACGGACTTTGGCGAGCAAAGTCCCGGCTTCGTCGACGAGGGCAACGTCGTGGTGTCGCTCCGCCCAGTCGATGCCGCAGAACACGGTCAATCTGTCCTCCCAGGTCAGTCCGTTTACGCAGTCACGAGCACATGCGGGTCACGCGGCGCCCTAATCCAAGGACTCGTTGGTCCGCCATCTCAGTAGCCGTTCGCAACACCAGCGCACTCCAGGGGCTCGATCTTCTGCAGAGCTCGCGGGCTCACGGATGAACAAGAGGTCGACCCTGGAGCGGGCTCGCGCCGTGACAATCAACGTCTGGCAAGCCGCCGCGAGTTTCGCGTTGATCACGGAGGCACCGGGCTGCGCCGCTCTTGACAGAGGCCTCAAGGGCCCGGGGAAACGGAGGCATCAGCCCGGCGCCCGCGTCATCACCGCGAACCCCACAACGGACAGCGATGCCGCTCTTTGAGGAGGCCTTGACAGCCAGGGGGGAGCCAGGCATTCGCTGTCCTGCGCGAGCATCTGCCCGGGTCGTACATGGGCCCGGGCCGTCTGCATACGCACTGGATTAGGGGAAACGTCCTCGGTGGCGGACCTGGTCAAGGGGTAGCGCACGCCACCGGCCGCACCTGGTCAAGGGGCCGGTCGGCGGTGGGCGCACCGGTGCGGTGTGGGACATCGGGTGCGGCGCACCGGGCGTGCGCGAGAGTGCCTGGCATCGTCGGGTGGTGCGGTGGCGGACATCGCGGTGCGCACCACGTAGCGTGCATCGTCATCCGGCGCACCGGAGTGGAGTCCACTCGGTGGATCCCATCGGGTGGAGTCCACTGAGTGGAGTCCACCCGATGTCGTGCATCACCACTGGATGCAGAACATCGTGGGCTCCACTCGGTGGACGATGCCCGGCATCGTCACCACAGCCAGGCGGTGGAGTGCCGCACCCGGGACAGGGCACGGGCATCGCGGCGCGCGGCCGCGTTACCGATCCGGTTCTGCCGGGACCGGGGCCGGCGCGACTGCCCGGCGGCGAGTCGGCGCCGCCCGGCGTCCTGGAGTCGCCGCCGCTGCTTGCGCAGCTCCTGCTTCTTCGCCGCCTTCGACTTCGGCTTCCGGGGGTGCTTCCAGATCGGCTGCCACCCTAGGGGCTCATCGGACTCGGGCTCCTGGTCCTCGTCGAGTGCGGCGGATATGTCCTTGGCGGCTGCGAGGGCGAGGGCGAGGGCGTCATCAAGGCTGGGTCGTTCTTCCGGGATGCTCACGCGACTCCTCCTGTGGTCCGGCTCGGTGTGTGCTGGGTGCCGGGCGCTTGGGTGCCGGGCTGCTGGGTGTGCGGCGGCGGGGCCGTCGCCGGGGCGGGCTGCGGTCGGAGGCCGTGGGCGACGGCGCGCTCCCGGATGCCGTCCTGGAGCTTGGCGGCGGCGGCCTCAAGGGTCCGGCGAGTCTGCTCCACCGTGTCGACACTGGTCTCCTGCTCCCTAACGCGGCCGACCTCCCGGCCGGAGTGGAACGGCCGCCGGTGCGACCTCGAGGCGGCAGGCACGGCGACGGCGTGCCTGGTGCGGGAGCTCAGGCGCTCCGCACGCCGCACGGCATGGACCCGGGTGGCCAGGGCGCCGACGGCGAGGCGGGCCCGCTCGTACGGGGGCGCGGACCGCTTCCGGGTCAGTGGGCGCAGCACGGCCTGGTCCTCGGTGTCGCGCGGGTACAGGGCGCGCAGGTCGGCGGTCATCATCCGTCGGCTGGCCGGGCGGGTGTAGTCGTCGACGGCTGTCTGCACGATCTGTTCGTCCAGGCCCGCCTGGTGGTGCCGGCCGCGCAGGACGTAGGAGAGGTAGCGGCGGGCTTCGGCGAGCAGGTGGTGGCGCTTGAACGCGCCGCGCATCACGTACACCACGACGACGACGTCGACGGCCGCCAGTGCTATGTCGACCACCGGCCGCACCCGCGCCCACACCGCCACGGCCGCCGCCCGCGCCCGCTGTGCCAGCCGGTCGACGACGTCAGCGCCGTAGGCCCGGATCGCTGAGGTACGCCATCGCTTACGCAGCTCGGTCAGCGACAGCAGCTCCGTGCGCTTGGGCGGCCGCGTCTGGTCGGCGGCCTGGCAGGCCAGCGCGTAGGTGGCCCGCTCCCCCGGCGGGTGCCCCTGCCGTTCCTCGTACTTGGCGGTGAGGACGGACATCGCGTCCTCGATCTGCTGGCGGCGGGTCGACTGCCAGCCTATGAGCCGCTGATCGATGCCCGCGATGTCCATGACCGGCCGGCGGCCGAGCGTCACCTCGCGCGGCTCCCACGCCCACCCGAGCCGGGCGGACACCTCCTCCATGAAGTACAGGAGGTAGAGGGTGTCGGCGGCGACGATGTGGGCCATCAGCGAGTCCGCCGACAGGTTGCCCCACGTCCCCTTGTCATCCGGCCGCCGGACGCGGACCGTCACCACCGCATGAACGAACTGCTCCACGGAGACCCCTGCCCACTGTGCGGCCAGCCCCTCACGCTGTGCCCGACCGTCGTCGTCCGCTCGAACGTGCCGTACCCCACCCGGACCGACTACCTGCCCCATTGCACCAGCTGCGCCAACGAGCCAGCCAACGCGCAGAAGTGGAACGACCTGATGAACGACCGCTACGGCAGCTGACCGGGCCGTGCGAATACTGCGCCACGACCACACGAGCCGATGGAGGAGATCACGGACGTCATCATGTAATCAGCGCGCACGACCTTGCGCGGTCGCATCTCGTTGGGCGGGACATGAAGCTGACTACCGGGCCGGGCAGGGTCGAGGCGTTGGCGGAGGAGGCCGTCGTCGCGGCGTGCACGCTGGCCGACGCCGCCGACCCGTTGCACTGGAGCGCAGACGCGGTGGAGGACGTGGCCGCCGCCCTCGAGGTCCTGGCCGGTGCGCTCGCCCAGCTCGATCCGGAGTGCGCAGAGATCCTCTCCGTCGTGCCGATCGCCGCGGCCGCCGTCGTCGAGCGCGCCGAACAGGCCGGAGCCGGGGTGAGCGAGTCCGTCGGCGACAGAGCTGCAGCCGGAACGAGCCCGGCGCTGCGCCAGGCACTCGCTACTCACGGCTTGACCCGGAACCGCGTCCACCAGCTCGGGGCCGCGCTGATCACGGTCACGCTGGACGCATCCGAGGCGCAGGCCCTGGCCGTGCTCCTCAGCCGACGCGACACCCTCCCCCGACAGGCGCAGCAGGGGGACGAGGGCGGTTGGGGGGCCGGGCCGGCGGAGACCGCGGCGGCCGCACTCGCCGACGCTCTCCGCGCCCACAGCACGGGCGCATACGCACGGGTCCTGGCCTCCGGCCAGGTCAGCGCCGGACTCACCCCGCAGACGGCTCAGGCGGTGGTCGCGGCCCTCACCGCACGGCCCGGCGCAGCGTCACGCAGCAAGCGGCGCGGGCTCGGTCCGGGCTTTAAGGGTGTCGCCTCACGCTGACTGCCCGGAGCAGTGCCGCCAAAAATCGGGGGACTTCCCCAATTGGGGAAGTCCCGCTCAACAGCAGGGGTCAGCCCTCAACCAGCTCTGCATCGACGATGCCGTCCTCGTCGACGGCGCCGGCGTCGACGTTGACATCGGGGGTGGCGTCGGCGTCGACCTTTACCTTGCTGAGGATGCGGCCGATGCGGCGGATGGCGTCCTGCTGCCGCTGGGCTTCTTCGCTGCTACGGGCCTTACGTGCGGCCTTGTCCTCCGTGGCGTTCTCGATTGCCTGTCGCGCCACATTCAGCAGCTCTAGCGCGCCGTCTACGGGGTCCGAGCTCCGGCTGGGCGTGCCGCTCTGCTCGCGCTCCGCTTCGACACGTTGCGTGGGCATCACCGCTTCGGGTGCGGTCGTCCAGGCGGCGCTGACGGCCTGGCTGCGCTCTACCGGATCAGAAACGCCCTTGGCGGCTGCCACCGCCTTCTTCACTCGCTGCTGGACCTGGTTGGCGACAAGCCGGACGCCGCCTTTCTGGTGAGCCCAGTACAGCTCGGCGTAGGCGCGCGCGGCTTCTTGGTCGCTGGTGCGCTCCGCGTACGGTTGCAGCTTTCGCAGGTGACTGTCGGGCAGGGGCCGGCCGAGTTCCTTCTGCACGGCCTGCGCTAGGCGCCAAGTCTTCTGGAGGCGATCCGCCTCGCTGGTCGAGAGACCGTCGTGCTCCTGCTGCAGGTACTGCTCCCAGGTGCGGGTGCCGTCGCCGCGGTACAGGCGGCGCCGCCGGACCACTTCCAGGGAGTAGCCGAGCATCCAGCGGGCTGTGCGGGCGTTGTCGACGGCTCGGTGAGCCTCGGCAAGGAGCCGCTGCTCGTGCTCGTCGAGCGGGCCGTTGGCGGTCTCCGGCGTAGCGTCCACGTCGGGCAGGGTCAGTCCCCAGTGCTCCATCGTGAAGGGCTGAGCACGCATCTGCGGAGGATCCGCAGGCTGGTCAGGCACAGCCAGGCTCTCTGACGTGGTGCTCGCGCTGTTGGCGGGAGATTGCTGCGCTCCCTTGTTGGCCGCCGCTCGGAAGTCACGACGCTTAGGCACTCTTGATCAGCCCCCGCTCCTGCAGCTCGGTGACCAGCTCACCGAACGGCCCCCGGGCGGCATGCTCCACCGGGAAGCCCGTAGCTTGCTTGATGTCGTCCAGGACCGGAATCTTCACCGTGAGCACGTTGTAGTCGGCGTCCGCGAGCAGGCCCCGGATCTCCTTCTCACTCCGGACATTGGGGCGCACTCGGTTGAGGAGCACCCACATCGGTGGGGCCGTGCGTGAGGGCCTGTCGAACGCGGAGCGGCCGACCATCGTCTTGACCGGGGTGGAAGTGCGCGGCTGATGGACCCGCTGGTAGTCGGCCATCGACGGTTCCATGTGGATGAGTACCAGGTCGGCCACCTTGAGCACGCTGTCTGCAATGTGCGGGTGGTTCTCGGTGTGACCGACATCGACGATGTCGATCCCGGCCTCTCCCAGCGGCGTGTACTCCTCAGCGAACTTGGCGGAGGCGTTGTGCTTCACAGGGAAGGGGAAGCCGGCGAGTTCGGACCATTGAGTCAGGTGCTCAGACTCGTCCGCGTCCCACAGCTGCACACGGTATCCAGCCTCATGGAATGCGTGTCCCATCATGCCGGTGTCGGTCGTCTTGCCCATACTTCGCGGGCTGATGTTGGCGATGAGCACGGCGCGGCTCTCTCCTCGTGCAGTAGCTACGTTCCGCAAGATGCTGCCACGTCTCCCCGGGCACCGTGGCCGGCACCACGTCACAAAATCGCTGCCCAGCATCACGGTGATCGCCAACTGGTATGAGGGTGACGTGCGTAGCCGTGTCGAGCCTGAAAACACAAAAAGGCCCGTGCCCGCCACGGATGCGTGGTGGGCACGGGCCTTTGCCGTGCGGTGCGCGTCAGGCCGTCCAGGTCGCGGGCGCGCCTTCGTCGGGGTTGGGGATGCTGGTGGCAGTCACCAGGGCGGCCGGGTGGCGCATGGCGGTGATCGGGACCGCGCCGGGTTCGGTGCTGGGTGCCCACACCATCCGCCACGTCTCATCCCACTCGCATCCGCAACCGTGATCCGGGTGCTTGTGATCAGGGTTTGCAGTTGACCGTTGACCACTTCCCCAGGATTCCGCCCCGTGGCCAGGCCGACCGTTGCTTGTACAGCTGCATGGAGTCGCCGGCCTCCGGATAGGCTGGTGTGCCAAGCGGTCTCGGAGGGGGAGTATGGACGGCGCGCGGATCGTCGATGTCGTGCATGGGGTCGTGGCGGAGCGCGCACCCGAGGAACAGGACACAGCAGCGGACCTGCTGAACCGGGACCCTGATGAGATCACGCGGATGCTGTCGTCCCGCAGCGGGGACAGCGAACTCGGCTTCGGCCTGGGCGAGGTGGCCGTGCTGGTGACGCCGCTGGTGTGGATGGTGCTCCAGCAGTTCGCGCAGGAACTGGCTGGCGTGACAGTGCGCGCGGCGACCGGTCGGTTGTCCACAGCATGGCGCAGGCTGCGCGGCAGGCCACCGGAGAGCGTGTCCGCCCTGCCGCGGCTGGACGAGGCGCAGCGTGAGGAACTGCGTGGCATCGTCAGGCAGCGCGCTCAGGAGGCGGGGCTCGCCGAGGACACGGCCGGGCAACTCGCGTTGAGCGTCATCCGCCACATCGAGCGCAACCAGTAGCCGGGCCCCGTACGTGTGGCCACCTTCCGCGGAGACAGAAGCCTATTACCGACGGTTGAGCGCTGGTACGACCCGCAGGTTCGTTCTCCTGCTCCTGCTGTTGACCACCTCAGGCATGTTACTGCTGAATACAGCCGCTCAGACCGCCCTGTGGCGCTCCGCGTACGCGCCCTGCGTACAGGCGTATAACGACCAGTGGCGGCTGGCGGGTGAGACGTTCGACGCCCGAACCCTGCTGACGGACGGGGCGGCGCTGGAGTGGATGGTGTCGGCCCCCTGTCAGCAGCGGCTGGCATCCTGGTCCTCCGCAGTCACCGTGGCGAGCTTCGTGATCGTCGCCTTCGTGACGTTCGCTGTGTTCTGGTTCATGCCGACGTGGCGCTTGCGCCGCCTTGTGCGCGTGCACGCGTCGTCCAAGAGTGAGCTGTACCAGGAACTGGAGGACCTGCGAACCCAGTGTCGTCTTCCCGTACGCCCCAGGTACGTCATCGCCCCCGGCGTACCAACAAAGACGGCATTGGTCTTCGGCCGGCCCGGCCTGCTGGTTCTGTGTCTGAACAACGGTCTGGTGAAAATGTTGCGGGAGGAACCCGTGGCCTTCCGCACCGTGGTCCTGCATGAATTCGCCCACCTCCGTAACAAGGACGTCACCCTCGCCTACGCCACCGTCTCCCTGTGGCGCGTATGGCTGGCCCTGGTCGTCCTGCCGTGCGCGGTGCAATGGGCCTGGGAGAACTGGACGGACAGCCCCTACTGGGCACTCCACTACGGCGGCAGAGGCACAGCGGTCCTGGCCGTCGCCATCGTCGTGGTGGCCCGTTTCACGCGTGCGGAAGTGCTGCGTAACAGGGAATTGTGTGCCGACTTGGACGCCTACCGGTGGGGTGCGGACCTCAGCCTGTGGCAACGGGCCGCCGCCGCCGAGCGCCGAGCACTGGGCCCGGTCCGGCGCTGGTGGCGTCACCTGTGGCGGTTCCACCCGCACTGGCAGCGGCGGTACGAGGTGCTGCACCAGCTGGAAAAGGGCTTCAGGTTCTACCGCTGGTACCCGTCGGTGGCGACTTCCTTCGCCTTCTTGGGCTGCTTCATCCTGATGCCTGCTGTTCTCACAAGCCCGCAGTTCCCGCTGCTGTGGGGCCCCGCCCACCGGATCCTCTTCTACGGCACCATAACGGTGATCCTGGTGACGTTCGGCAGCGCAGTGCCCGAGAAAACAGGCAGCTCCCTACCCAGCCGGCCGGAGAGGCTGCTATGGCGCAGGCGCACTATCGTCCTGCTGTGTGCGGTGGTCGTGGCCCTGTCCTTTCTGGTCTCCTACCCGGACGGCACCTGAGCCTGTACCGCAATGCCGAACGGCACCGGGCACAACATCGGCTGGGTCACGGCCGAGCCGGGCGAGGGCGGCTTGCCACCCGGCGCGCGCCGGGTGAGCGTCACCCGTGCCCCAGGAAGGTGAAAAGCCAACCGCCTTCCAGACCCCTTACACAACTGGTCGCTGACCGCCTATACACAAGGGTGCGGGTGCCGTAAGAAGACGCCGTGCGTGAGGACGGCGCGAGGGATGCGGGGAATGGGCACCGCCGGGTCGTCGCCCGGGTACAGATGCAGGTTCCGCCAGCCGTGGACCCGGGCCATGTACGCGGCGGCGGTCTCGATGATGTCGGCCCACCGGTGGTGTCCGAGGAAGACGAAGCCGACCGGATAGAGGTGATCGTCGGTGGGGTCGTCGATACCGGTGACGTGCATGCCGCGATGGACGATGAAGCCGTTCTCAGGACGATGCGGTCCGCTCCGAACCGGATCTCCACGACGCGGTCGCCGTCGGCGAGCTGCGAGCCGTCGCGCCAGCGCCACATCGGCAGGATCTCGGGGCCGAAGTAGCGGCGCACCGGGAGCAGGTCGCCCAGCCCCTCGCCGCCGTCCCAGCCGAGATCCGCGCGCCGAACGTCGCTGAGCCGCTGAAGCAGAGGCTGAAGGCGGTTGATGTTCTCCGCGACGACGACGTGGTCGAAGCCCTCGCCGGGCAGGCCGGGCCAGGCGTCGGCCATGGCGGCGTGCTGCGCGCGGACGACCGGCTCGGGCACACGCCGGTTCGCGGGCCGGCCTTTCTGGCGTTCGACGTACACGGAGGCCGGGGTGGGCACGACCAGCGCGACCGTGGGCACGCCGTGGCGGCGGGCGGCGGCGATCAGGTTGGCGCGTACCGCCTGCTCGCAATTCGTGGCGTCGACGACCACCATCTTCCGGCGGGCGAGGCGCGCCTCGAGGACGGCTTCGAGCGCGAACACGGCGTCGTCGGTTGCTTCCTGGCAGCCCGCGTTCCCTTCCCTGTTGGATTGGCGTGTTGAAGCGGATCGAGCAGGGGTGGATAAGACGTCGTCTCATTTGGTGAGTCTGCGGTAGCAGATGAGGCTGCAGGCGATGGCGGTGAAGGCCAGGAAGTGCTCGGCCTTGCGTTCGTAGCGGCGGTGTAAGCGACGGCAGCCGCCCAGCCAGGACATCGTGCGCTCGATCGTCCAGCGGTGCCGGCCCAGCCGGGTGGAGGACTCGATGCTTTTGCGGGCGATGCGGTGCCGGATGCCTCGCTTGCGTAGCCAGCGGCGCAGGTGGTCGTAGTCGTATCCCTTGTCCGCGTGCAGTTTGGCGGGCCGTCGCCTGCGCGGGCCGCGGCGGGAGCGGATCGGCGGGATGCCGCGCACGAGCGGCTCGAGTGCCTGGCTGTCGTGCAGGTTCGCGCCGGAGATCCCGATCGAGAGGGGTAAACCGGTCCGCTCGGTGATCAAGTGGATCTTCGAGCCTTTCTTGCCCCGGTCCACAGGATTCGGACCTGTCAGGTCCCCCCTTTCAGGGCCCGCATGTTCACCGAGTCGATCGCACACCGCGACCAGTCCAGATCTCCGCGCGAGCCCAGCTCGTCGAGGATGAGGCGGTGCAGCTTCGCCCAGACCCGGGCGGCACTCCACTCGGTGAAGCGCCGGTGCGCGGTCGGCCCTGAGGGGCCGAAGACCGGCGGCAACTGCCGCCAGGTACAGCCCGTCGTGGCCACGAAGATGATCGCGGCCAGCACCTCGCGATCCCCGTATCGCCGCCGACCGCCGCCCTGCGGCCGCGATGGAGCAGGCGGGACCACCCGCTCGAACAGCTCCCACAATTCATCCGGCACCATGCGCTCGACCATCACCACACCGGCAGACTACCCAGCACCCCAAATGAGACGACGTCTAATACTCCAGCAGCGGTTCGTGGCCTGAGGTGCGTTTTCGGTAGTGGCAGCGGCGGGCGATGGCCTGGCGGTGTCTTCTCCAGGCGGACCAGTTCAGTGCGTGGGTGATGGGATCGCGGTCGGCTCGTGGGTGGGGCAGGAGAGTGTCCAGGAGCCGCCGGATCTCTGCCACGGTGAGCGGGACGGTGGCTGATCCGTTTCTGCAGCCCCCTTTGCCTCCCCGCCGGCCTGGGCTTGTGCTGCGAGTGCGGCCAAGACGGCGTGGGCGAGCATGGCCAGGGTGATGTGCCGATACCAGCCGACATAGCGGCGGACTTCGTACTCGTCCAGGCCGCACTCGTTCTTCGCGGCCTGGAAGCACTCCTCGATCGCCCAGCGGGAGCCGGCGATGCGGACCAGCTCGGCGATCTCGACATCCACGGGTGCGTAGGCCAGGTAGTAGGCCACATCTTCGGGGTCGGACAGGCTGCGGCGGGCCATCACCCACCGGTGATGGGTCGGCGGATCCGGATCGAAGATGATGTTGGCGGGCAACTTGGCCCCGGCCCAGTCGTAGATCCGCGGGCCCTTCGCCCCATCGCCGCAGGACAGCCGCTGCCAGGCATCATCGGGTGCTTCATCGATGAGATGGTCGATGCGCCAGATGCCGGCCAGGGACTTGATCTGCTGGGACTTGGGCACCGCCACCACGTAGCCGACGCCCGTCTGCTCGAGCAGGCGGCGGAAGTGCCAGTCCTGCCCGTAGGCCTCATCCGCGGTCACCCACGACGCCGGCAGGCCGGCGGCCAGGCAGCGGCGGACGATGTCCCGGGCCAGTTCCCCCTTGGTCGCAAAGCCTCGCCCGTCGGGGATCTTGGCCGCCCGGCAGCGGTCACGGTCGGACGTCCAGGCTTTGGGCAGGTAGAGCTCCCGGTCCACCAAGGCCCGGCCTGAGCTGGTGGCGTAGGCGGCGAACACGCCGATCTGACAGTTGTCGATCTTTCCTGAGGTGCCGGTGTACTGCCGACTGACCCCGGCTGAGGTGGTGCCCTTCTTGATGAATCCCGTGTCGTCGATGATCAGCACACCGCCCGGTCCGAGCCGTTCGGCGACGTAGGCACGGACGTCGTCACGCAGGGCGTCCGCGTCCCAGACACTGCTGTTCAGCAGCCGCTGAAAGCCGTCCGGAGTGCGGTGACCTGCCCATTCCGCAAGCTGCCAGCCGTTCTTGCGTGTCGCCCGCCCCAGCAGACCACGGACGTAGTCCCGCATCCGCCACCGCAGATCCGCCCGAGTGAACCTGCCCGCCACCCGAGCGAACACCAACTCCAACTCGCCGGCCCAGCAAGCGGCTTCACTCATCCCCTCCATACCAGGACAACGACAACCACCAGCTCAGGACACGAACCGCTGCTGGAGTACTAAGGACTCCTAGCAAAAAGAGGTCTTCAGGCGACGCCAGCAGATGATGCTGCAGCCGAGGCTGAGGAAGGCTTCGTGGAGGTCGTCGCGGACCTCCCAGCGGATGCGCAGACGGCGGAACCAGTGCAGGAGTGCAAAGGCGGCTTCGACGACCCAGCGGTGCACGCCCAGGCCGGAGCCGTGCCCGGTCCCACGGTGGGCGATGACCGGGCGGATGCCCACCTCACGCACGGCGCGGCGGTAGACGTCGTAGTCGTAGCCGCGGTCGGCGTACAGCACGCCGGGGCGCCGGCGGGGTCGCCCGCGCTTGCCCTGGACCGGGGGCACGGCGTGGACCAGGGGCATCAGCTGGGTGACGTCGTGGCGGTTGCCGCCGGTCAGAATGGCGGCGAGCGGGATGCCGTGCGCCTCCACGATTACGTGGTGCTTGCTGCCCGTCCTGCCCCGGTCCACCGGGGACGGCCCCGTCTTGGCTCCGCCCTTCATCGCCCGCAGATGCGAGCCGTCCACCGCGGCCCGGGAGAAGTCCAGCAGATCGGCCGCACGTAACTCGGCCAGCAGCAGCTCGTGCAGCGCCTGCCACACTCCGGCCTCCTGCCAGTCCCGCAGCCTGCGCCAGCACGTACTTCCCGATCCGTAGCCCAGCTCCTGCGGCAGGAACTCCCATGGGATTCCTGTGTACAGCACGAACAGGATCCCGCTGAGCACCCGCCGGTCATCCAGCCGCCTGCGCCCCGGATACCGCTGCCGGCGTTCGACCACCGGCAACAGCGGAGCGATCCGCTCCCACAGCCCGTCCTCGACCTCCCACGGCCTGCGCTGCCCCACACCCCACCCCGATCCACCAGATGCAAGCACAACACCGATTGACAGGCTGTCGTTCCAAGGCACAGTCGGGAGTGTCTGATTCCTGATACACCCTCCCTGCTGGGGCAATTGATCAGGCGCTGTGCGGTTTGGGGTAATGGGGGCGAAGGTTGGCGGCAAGGATGCGGTCGAGCATCTTGTCGGAGAGGATCCGTGACAGGCGGGTGAGTACGGCCGCGTCGCGCCCGATGGTGTACCGGGTGCGCGGGCGCCGGGCGGTCGCGGCCTTGGCGATGACCAGGGCGGCGGCCTCGGCGGACAGTCCGGAGTCGGTGAACGATGTCGCCTGGTTGATGATCGCCTGTAGCAGCTCGCCGTAGCGGCTGCGCTGGGTCGGCGACAACGTGGCAATGGTGTCGTTCGCCCGCTCGATGCCGTGGCCGGTCATCTCGGTCTTTACCCCGCCGGGCTCGACGACCACGACCTGCACGCCGTGAGGTGCGAGCTCCCGCCGCAGGGAGTCGCTCATCGCTTCCATGGCGAACTTCGCAGCGGCGTAGGCGCCGTAGGTCGGCATCGCGATCCGGCCTCCGATGGAGCTGATGTTCACCACCCGGCCGCCGCTGGCGTGCAGTGCGGGCAGGACGGCTTTGGTCACCGCGATGTGCCCGAAGAAGTTCACGTCGAATTGCCGTTGCCACTGCTCCATCGACAGCACCTCGACCGGCGCGTTGATGGCGATGCCGGCGTTGTTGATCACTGCGCGAAGCGGTCGCCCTGCCGGGTCGTCGGCGATACGTTTGGAAACTGAGGCGATCTGTTCGGGATCGGTGATGTCCAGGAGCACCGGCTCCAGTCCCGCGCTCCGCAGTGTGTCGGCGTCGGATTGGCGCCGGACGCTTGCCAGAACATGAAAGCCGCGGCGGGCAAGCTCGCGGGCGGTCGCGGCACCCATGCCCGTCGACGCGCCAGTAATCAGGATCATCCCGGAGTGCTCATGTGACGTTGTCATATGAGTGACGATAGCGGCTCACGTGACATTGTCAAACGAGTCGTGTGACAGCGTCACGTAACATTGGGGGCATGGTCAGCCGATTGGAAAGTGCCGCAGCCACCCGGCGAGCGCTGGTCGAAGCTGCCGCCGATCTGCTGGACGAGGGTGGTCCCGGCGCGGTGACCCTGCGCGCCGTGGGGACCAGGGCGGACGTGTCTCGCGGGGCGCCGTACGGACATTTTCCGGACAAGGAGCACCTGCTCGCCGCGGTCGCAGCCAGGAGCTGGGGGCATGTTAGCGAAGGTCTCGATGCACTCATTGCGGCGGAACATCTGACGCCGGCCGAGCGCCTGGCACGCGCACTGGCCGACCTGATGGACGTCGGTCGGCGGCGCCCACACACCTATGCGTTGATGTTTGGCGTGTCATCGACTGCGTCCAGCGAAGCGATCGCTGCGGTGTCACGCACGCACGACAAGTTCCTTTCGATCGTCGCGGGTGCCCTCGCGGATCCACAGCGCGCCCGGCCGGTCGGTGCGATGTTGCTGACCAGCGTGCACGGCATCATCAGCTTCGAGAACGGCGGTCTCCTGGAAACCCAGAAGTGGCACGTTACCGGCGATCAGCTTGTCGAAATGATCATACGAACCGCAACCGCGCCTCAATGAGCGGTGTGCAACCTGAAGTTGCTGGTCACAGGTCTGATCTGAATGGCGAGTTGGGTACTCGTGCCGGTCAGCGGCCGATGACCATGGCGTGGATCATCGGACAGATCCCGCTCCGGCGGGATGCCCGGTTCGGCTACGCCCACGACCGGCCCCCGCCTACGATCCGTCAGCAGGTCGGCACGGCGTGAGAACGACCGGGTTCCCGTGGCAGGAACCTCCATGGGATTCCTGTGTACAGCACAAACAGGATCCCGCTGAGCACCCGCCGGTCATCCAGCCGCCTGCGCCCCGGATACCGCTGCCGGCGTTCGACCACCGGCAACAGCGGAGCGATCCGCTCCCACAGCCCGTCCTCGACCTCCCACGGCCTGCGCTGCCCCACACCCCACCCCGATCCACCAGATGCAAGCGCAACACCGACTGACAGGCTGTCATTCCAAGGCACAGTCGGTCATTTTGCTAGGAGCGCTTACATAGGGATTAGGATCATCTCGTCCGTGCGCTCGTCCGTCGGGGAGACGGTGAGGCGAAACCGTGCCGTGCTGCCGTGCAGATCGCCGGGCACAGTCTCTTCGTCCAGAAAGCCGTCCAGGGCTATAGCGTCGTCGGCCATGAGTCAGCCGACCTTCCGGACCGGCGCCTGATGGGCGGCGTCGTACGCCTCCAGGACCGCCTTGCGGACCATGCCCGCGTCGGCGACCTGGTGGCCGTTGGCGCGCGCCCACGTCCTGATGGCGGCGAGCTCCTCCCGGGTGCGGCCGCTGCCCAGGCCCGAGCGGATCGGGGTGGGCGCGGTGGCGGCCGCCGGGGTAGTGCGGGTGCCGGCCTTCGCGGCGCGCAGTTCCTCCTGCGCCTTCTCCAGTTCGGCCTTGGCCTTGGCGACCTTCTCTTCGGCCTCGCGCTGTGCGGCCTCGCTCTCGCGGCGCTCGGTCAGCTCGGACAGGTCGGCGGTGATGCGGGCAGCGCGACTGCGGACCGAGGCGGCCGGGTGCGCGGCCGCCCAGTCGAGCAGCTGCTGCACCTCGTTGGAGACGGCCAGCGGGACGACCGGGACGTTGATGGCCGGGGCGTCGGCGGCCACGCCGGGCAATCCGAGGACCTGGTCGGCGATGAGGTCGCTGAGTTCGGTCTCGCTCAGGCCGGTGGCCTCGCGGATGGCCTGCTCGCTGTCGCCGTTGTTGTGCATGGAGATCGCCATGGCCTCGTGCGCGGACAGGGCCGGGGCGGCGGGGGCGTTCGTCATGGTGGGTGCGTCTCCGGTTTCCGGGATGAGGGGGAGCAGAGCGGTGAGGGTGGATTCGTCGGTGGGCAGCCCGAGGACGTCCAGGAGCAGCGCCATGTCGTCCTTGTCGCGGGAGCTGCGGGCGGTGACCCGGGCGGCGGCGAGCTGCTGCGCCAGGTTCGGGTCCAGGGGCAGCGCTTCGGCCTCAAGGGCCTCGGTCCAGTCGGTGAACACGGCTACGTCGCCTTGGCGCTGGCGACCAGCTCCAGCACGTGCCGGTTGGACGCCGCCTGCGCCGGGGTGATCGGTTCCTTCCAGCGGTTGTACGGCTTGGGCCGGGTGGGGATGAGCTCCAGCTCCAGCCGGGTGAGGGCCTGTTCGCGGGCAGTCGGCGGGACGACGCGCGCCGCGCGCTGCCGCTCACGGCGGCGGCGGTCCTGTTCGGCGACGACGCCGACCCAGTCGTCACCGAGGCGGGCTACGAGCTGCTTGCGCAGCTGCTTGCGGTCCCGGGCGGTGGTCGCCGCCCACACCCCGGTCTTCGTCAGGGCGAGGTTGGCGAGCGCCCACTTCAGGCAGCCCTCGACGATCGGGCAGCCGGAGCAGGCGTGCTTGGCCTTGACGAGCGCCTTCTCCCGGGCGCGGGGGTCTTCGTCGGTGTTGTGGATGTCCTCGATGGCGAACAGGCCGGGTTCCGTGCGGCAGCGCAGGGCCTGGTCGGTGTGGGGGAAGGGGATCCGGTCGTCGGCGGGGACGATGTCCGGCAGTTTGGCGACGCCGGTGTGATTGCCGCTCATGAGGTGCCCTCCGGGGCGAGGTGGGGGAGCTGGAGGAGGACCTGGTCCACGAGGTCCTGCGACGGGCGCCACGGTCCGAGCTGGCCGTGCAGCCACGGGATGGGGAGCGCGAGCTCGTGGACGTCGGTGAGGACGAGGTGGAACGCGTCGGGCTGCGCCCACTTCGAGCACGGGGCGGTGCCGGCGGCGTCCTGGTGGCAGTCGGTGAGGCGGGCGACACCGACGACGGCCCGGGTGTGCAGGGCGCGGCCGCGGATCGCGGTGGCGACCAGCGGGTCGCGCATCGGGGCCCGTTCGGTGACCTGCCCGGCGTGCAGCAGCAGCCAGCCGCGCCAGGACCAGGGGGCCGGCCTGTTCTCCACGTCTTTCCCGGCGAGGATGCAGGTCGTCCAGGGCTGGCGGATCGTGATGCCCCGGATCCAGGTGCCCGGGTCGACGGTGGTGGTCTCGCTCATGCCGCCCGCCCCAGCGTGTGGGTGCCCGGCCGTCCGGCACGGCGGCCGTTGATGGACGGCACAGTGGCGTGGGAGCGGTCGGCGAAGACGGCGCGGCCGGTGTGCTTGCCCGCGTACATCGCGGCGTTGGCGGCCCGCTGAAGCAGGGACAGGTCCCGAGTGCCGGGGACGTCGGGGCAGGCGGCGCCGACCGACGCGGCGACGTCGACCAGGACACCGTCGTCGACCTGAACCGGCTGCGCGAGCAGCTGCGTGAGCTGGGCGAGACGGAGCTCGCGGCGGGCGGGTCCGATCCGCACCGCGAAGGCGAACTCGTCCCCTCCGAGCCTGCCGACCGCCCCGCGGCTGCCCGCCCAGGCGGTGAGCCGCTGCGCGGTGGCGGCCAGGACGCGGTCGCCGGCGGCGTGCCCGCCGGGTCCGTCATTGATCTGCTTGAAGTGGTTTTCCCGGACTAACTCAGGTGGCCTGTGGGCCGTCATGATGGAGACCTCCATGCGAGTGGAGGCGGGGTGCGGCGTGCTGTGGTAAGTGAGCCGCACCCCGCTTGTGGACAGGGTTTTCTGAGAGTTGTGGAGACGGGGAGAGCAGATGGACGTCACTGAGCGCGAGCTGACCGATCCTTGGGAAGGTGTTCTGGTCTCTCCCACTCGCGGCAGTGAGGTCGGCGTTCTGGTCCTGGCTGGATCCAGCGGGCGTATCGAACGTGAGAGAGCGCGCATCCTGGCTCAGCAAGGCATTGCCGCCTTGGCGATCCGCTGGTTCGGCGGGCCCGGGCAGTCCCCGGGAATCTGTGAAGTCCCCTTGGAGACCTTCACCGCCGCCGTCGACTTCCTCCGGCTTGGCGGAGCACGACGCATTGGGATTCTCGGCGTCTCCAAGGGGGCTGAAGCAGCCTTGCTCACGGCGGTGCACGACCCGCGCGTGGACGTGGCTATCGCTCTGTCGCCCACCTCGCGGGTCTGGTGCAACGTCGGCCCAGGCCGCGACGGAGCGCACTACCCTTATCGCTCGTCCTGGACCTGGCAGGAGCGGCCGCTACCTTTTGTCCCGATGGACGATTCCTGGACTCCCACGGAACCGGACAGCGGCCCCGTCGCCATCCGCGGATGGTACGAACTCAGCGAGAGGTCCTTCTCTCACCTGCTTTCGCCTGCGGAGATCCCCGTGGACATGGCCCGAGCCGACCTATTGCTGGTCGCAGGCGGCGACGACGCGATGTGGCCGTCGCTCCCCTTCGCCGAGCAACTGGCGCAACGTCGGCTCTCAGCCGGGGCAGCCGTGCGTCTGATCGCCCGCGACGACGCCGGCCACCGACCACGCCTTCCTGGCGAGAACCCCGCATCGGCGTCCCCACGCTTCCAGTACGGGGGCACACCTGAAGCTGACGCGCTCCTTGGCAAGGCTGCCTGGCCCCACGTCCTCGACGCGCTTGGCAGCGGAAGCTCACCCACTCCTTCTACTTGATCGCGAACCAGGCTGAGAGACAGATTCGTAGTAGTGATCAAGAGGTTCCCTCTCGGTTTCTGATCTGCGGAATCCCGAGATCAGCGATGCGGGCTGTGCTGC
The DNA here is from genome assembly GCF_030499535.1 of Streptomyces sp. TG1A-8. NCBI lineage: Bacteria > Bacillati > Actinomycetota > Actinomycetes > Kitasatosporales > Streptomycetaceae > Streptomyces > Streptomyces sp. TG1A-8. The sequence continues at coordinate 122,860 of NZ_JASTLB010000004.1, read as the reverse complement.
GCGTGACAGCCCGGTCCAGGGAGGTCAGCTTCTTGCGTGCGGCTTCGAAGCTAACCTGGAGGCCTTCGGCTTCGCCGAGCCAGCCGTTGAGTTTGGCCTCGGTGATGCGCTCGGCCAGGCTGCGGATGATCTCGATGAGCCGCTGCCGTTGCACCGGGTCGACCCGCAGCATCGGGCAGCACACGCAGGCGTGTTCGTGTTTGCAGGGGGTGCCGTAGGGGCGACCGCAGGTGCCGAGTTCGACCTTCCGCAGCGCGAAGTGCTGCTGGAACTCGCGCCATTCCTCTTCGGACGGCTCGCGGTATTCGGTCTCGGGCCGCAAGGCACGTCGCTGGTCGAGGAAGGACCGGTAGGAGCGGATGAGGTCGTCCTGGAAGACGGCCAGGTATGCCTGGGTGGTGGACAGATCCTCGTGGCCCAGGAGCCGGGCGGCGATGTGCACGGGCAGGCCGCCGGTGACGGCCTCGGTCGCGAACATCCTGCGGAAGTCGTGCGGGGTGAACTTCAACGGCTCGCCAGCGGCGTCCCGCAGGCCAGCGCGTGCAAGGGCCCGGTCGAGGATGTCCTGCACTGCTCCGTGGCTGATGACCTCGCTGTGGTGGCCCCGGGCTCTGCGCTGGAACAGGTGCGGGAGCATCGGGCCGAAGACGCGCTCGTGGCTGTCGTACTGGCTAACGAGAGGAATCGTCTCGCCGTTGGCCTTGCGGAGACGGGTGATGACGGTGGCCAGGACACTGGCCAGTTCGGGACTGACCAGCAGCAGCCGTTCCTGGTTGTTCTTCGACGGCAGGATCTGTAGGAGCGGGACGAGTTCGTTGGTGTCGGCGAGCCGGTAGGAGACCAGCGCCAGGTGCGTGATCTCCAGCAGTTCCTCCCGCCGGATGCCGGTGTGCCGCAGCGTCTCGATGATCGCCCAGGCCCAGAACGCGTCGTCCTCGGTCCGGGCGACGTCGAAAATCTCGCCGGTAGCGAGGTTTTCGACCATCACTGCCTCGGACCGTGCGCGCTTTGCTTCTTTGAGATGTGTCTTGAGGACTGTGCGCCGGTAGCCGACTCCGTCCTGCTCAAACACATCGCCCACGGGCGCCTTCCGGGCCGCGACCAACAGTGCTTCCTGCTCCCGGCGATGGCGTTCAGCGGTCTCGACGAGGACGGGCAGTTACGGCAGCCGCTCACGGACGCGCTGGTGCATCTTCGCGGTGGTGCTGCGGCGGTGCTTGTTCATCCCATCGGTGTCACCCCGGCGTACGGGGCTGGGAACGGCGTGTGGCGCCCAGGTGGGGTCCTCCAGAGCCCATTCCTGGATGTCGAGGTAGAAGGCCCGGACCTGCACCAGCATCAGCACGTAGCTCTTGCGCGGCCGCGGCGTTTGGTGACGTACTTCAGCCGTTCCTTCCAGGCCGCGGCGACCTCCTCGGGCAGTCGGAGGCTGTCGACTTCGGGGTGGTGCTGTTCAATGTCCGCCCAGAAACCGCCGACCAACTGGCTGACCAGGCCTGTGAACGAGCCGTAGTCCAGACCGGGGCGGCGCTCTTCGAGGTAGCGCACCAGCACATCCCGCACCAGTCGGCAGCGCAGCTCGTATCGGTCGACAAGCTCCGCGGTGGGCCGCTGGCCTTGATGGAGGAAGGCCCGGTAGGTGAGGTTGCGGGGCACGATGTCAACGCCGCGCAGCAGATCCCAGGCTGGAAAGACACCGTCCGGGATACGCCCATCGCGCCGCACTGCCCACTGTCGGAAGCCCTCGAAATCCTCACCGGTCAGCTGGGCGGGCCCCCTGCCACCGCGAAGGACGAGCTTGGCCAGCACGTTCAGGCCCTTGGTTACTCGCCGCTCCAGCATCGATGTCTCGGACGCCTGGCGGATCATACGGTCGAAGACCTCCGGCTGCACCGACTTGCGTACTTCCCGGAACAGAGAGGCCGAGTTGTAGGCCGTCAGAAAGTCGTAGCTGGGGAGCACGACCTGAGTCAGCAGCAGGCTCGCCACGCCCACAAGGGTCCTCTCCCTGCGCCGCCTCATCGTGGGCTGTGGCCCCGGAGGAACGGCGTTGAGCCAGTCCAGGTCCGTATCGGCGCCGGCTGCGAGCCACCGCTGCTGCCACCCGTCCCCGGGATGTGTGAGCAACCACTCCAGGATGGCGGCCGTGCCCAGGACGAGGTCACGTCGGCGTTTGTCGGCGTAGCCCATCCGGTCCGCGTGCTCGCGAACCAGCGTCATGACTTCGTCGGCGGACAGGTGGTCGACCGGCCCGACGCAGACCGGAGCCTAGGGCAGAGCGTTGTCCTCGGCGGCCGGTCGTGGCTCGGGAAGAGACGTGGTGATTTCGGTTGTCACTGTGGGATCCCTCCCAGCAGGACCGCCAGGTCGTCCGCGTCGTAGCCGACTGCCACTGGGGCCGGCGCCGGGGCGGTCTCCTCCTGATCGGCGAGGTAGCGGCGGATCCGGCTCAGGACCTCGTGGTCGTCCTCAACGAGGTAGATCTGGGTGGTCAAGTGAGCGTGGCCGAGGATGACCTGCACGTCCCGCAGTGACAGCTTCTTCGAGCGGATCATGCGAAGGGCGCTTGTGTGCCGTAGATCGTGCATGGTCCAGTTCGTGCCGAGCGCGTCATTGGCCCGGCGCAGCACCGCCCGCAGTGCGTCGTAGGTCAGCGGCCGACGATGCAGCTCGGAGCCATGACGTTCCCGGCGCCGAAGCGTCCACCACACCGGATCGTCGGGCCCAAGGTCGGCGAGTTCGTCCAGGTAGAGCCGCAGCCAGACGAAGGATTCCGCACTGGCGGGCAGCCACTGCTGGGCGCCGGTTCCCTTGCGGCGAACCTGGACGAGCTGGTCACCCCAGTCCAGGTCGGCGCCCCGGATCCCGAGCAGCTCGTTGGCCCGGGCTGCGGTGCTGACCGCCAGGGCCAGAATCGCCCGGTCCCGGTTCGAGCGCATCGCGGCGAACAACTCGTTCCACCGCTCATCGGGCATCGCCCGCGGCCGCTGTCTGGGCAGCTTCGGGTTGTAGCGCAGGCGTCCCTCCGCTCGGAACGGCTCCAGCGGATTGTGGTGCGCATTCGCCCGACGTCCCCGGCTTCGATCCCGGCGTATCGGGTTGACCAGCGGCCCGTCCCCGACGTCGATGACGAACTCGTAGAAGCAGCGAAGCACCGCGTTGCTGTGCCGGATCGTCCGTGCGCTGTAGCGGTCGCCCGGGTACTGCTTTCGCGTGATCCCATTGACCTGACCTGCTGTTGCCGCCGACTTCGTCCGCGGGTTCCTCTGCTGCTTCTTCGCTTGACCCATCCACAGCACGAAGTCGCGCACCTCGGCCGACGTGGCCTTCTCCCACGGGACCTCGATGGCGTGCAGGAAACGCCACCAGCGATGCAGATCGAAGGCGTAGCTGCGAACGCTGCCCACAGAGTGGCCGCGTGCCAGGAAGTCCCGCAAAAAGCGCCGGATCGGCTCTACCGGGCGGCCTTGGGGATCCACGACCACGTACGGGATCACGTCGTCGGAAGGCACGACGCGCCCCCAGAGTGCGAGACGAATCGATCGGAGATCCCTGTGGATCTCACCGGATGAAGACATGCAGCTCCTCCCTCAGATAGCTGCATGTCTCGTACCGGACCAATCACCAACTCGACTCTCGACACGCTGAGTTGCTTACCGGTAGTCCGGTCAACATGGTCCAGGTCCACGATCCCGACCAGGGCGTGGTCGCCGTGCCGGTCGGTGATCTGCCGGGCCTTGGCAGTGAAGCTGTCGCGTCCGAGCAGGCCCGTGAGCAGGTCGCGGCGGGCGGCGGACAGCTTCCTGTGCAGGCTGACCGCGTGCACGGTCCAGCCGGTCAGCGGCACGGCGAGCGTGGTGATGAACAGGGCGCGTTGCCCGATCGGGGCCTGTACGCGCACGGTGGAGGCCATACTGGTCTCTCCCTCTCGTCATGTACGGGATGGGTGGCCCGGGGCGGCCGACTGGTTTTCCGGCCTTTGGCGGCCGTCCCGGGGGCGGACCTACAGCTCTAAGACGTCGTCTCATTTGGGGTGCTGGGTAGTCTGCCGGTGTGGTGATGGTCGAGCGCATGGTGCCGGATGAATTGTGGGAGCTGTTCGAGCGGGTGGTCCCGCCTGCTCCATCGCGGCCGCAGGGCGGCGGTCGGCGGCGATACGGGGATCGCGAGGTGCTGGCCGCGATCATCTTCGTGGCCACGACGGGCTGTACCTGGCGGCAGTTGCCGCCGGTCTTCGGCCCCTCAGGGCCGACCGCGCACCGGCGCTTCACCGAGTGGAGTGCCGCCCGGGTCTGGGCGAAGCTGCACCGCCTCATCCTCGACGAGCTGGGCTCGCGCGGAGATCTGGACTGGTCGCGGTGTGCGATCGACTCGGTGAACATGCGGGCCCTGAAAGGGGGGACCTGACAGGTCCGAATCCTGTGGACCGGGGCAAGAAAGGCTCGAAGATCCACTTGATCACCGAGCGGACCGGTTTACCCCTCTCGATCGGGATCTCCGGCGCGAACCTGCACGACAGCCAGGCACTCGAGCCGCTCGTGCGCGGCATCCCGCCGATCCGCTCCCGCCGCGGCCCGCGCAGGCGACGGCCCGCCAAACTGCACGCGGACAAGGGATACGACTACGACCACCTGCGCCGCTGGCTACGCAAGCGGGGCATCCGGCACCGCATCGCCCGCAAGGGCATCGAGTCCTCCACCCGGCTGGGCCGGCACCGCTGGACGATCGAGCGCACGATGTCCTGGCTGGGCGGCTGCCGTCGCTTACACCGCCGCTACGAACGCAAGGCCGAGCACTTCCTGGCCTTCACCGCCATCGCCTGCAGCCTCATCTGCTACCGCAGACTCACCAAATGAGACGACGTCTAAGGGGTCGTGGCTGAGCCAGCTGTAGGGGTCGTGCCAGGGGCTGGCCTTCGCGGCCTGCCAGTCGAGCGCCCAGTCGGGCCGAAGCCCTTGCGCTCCCCAGCCCCGGCCTGCTTGCCGGGAACCTCGAGGCCGGCCTGCTGCGCGGCGAGCGCCGCGTCGTACACCTCGTGTGCGATGCGCAGGGCCTCGCTCTTGGACGACGCCTCGCCGGTGAAGACGTGTACGCCCTTCAGCTGGCGGTTGGTGGTGTGGTGTATCGGGACGTCAACCTCGAAGTAGCGAAGCGGCATGACGTCCCATCTTCCTCCATCGCTGGTCGTGACCCGGTGCTCAGTGGCCGGGCAGCGTGTGGGCGGCGGTGATGCGGACGGTGTCCGCGAGCAGCACGGTCAGCTCGTGGCCGTGGCCGACGGCGTCCTCCAGGCGCTCGATGAGCTCCGGGGGCAGGCCGCGGTTGCGGGCGCCGGTCAGGACGCCCTCCAGGTAGAGGACGTCGGCCAGGACGCGGCCGCGGACGTCCAGGACGCAGGGCTGCACGGTGAGGACGTCGGTGTTCTTGGCGGTCGCCAGGGCCGCGTGGTGGGCGGCTGCGGTGTAGGCGGTCTCGGTCTGCTCGGTGAGCAGCGCGTCGACCTGTGTGGTGTCGCCGTAGGCGCGGCGCCAGCCGAAGCGGGCGGCGGCGGCTTCCATGAGGGAGCGGCGGGCGAGGGGCACGGTGACCTCCGGGGAGGGCCGGTCGTCCGGTCTCGGCTGACCGGACGGACACCGCATGGCCCCGCCGTCGCCCGCCCGGGGGCGGTGCGGCGGGGCCGTACGGAGAGCGTCCGGTCAGCGCTGGGGGCGGCGCAGGATCGTGAACTCGGTGCCGGTGCCGTAGGTGCGCGGCTTGGCGGTCAGGAACTCCGGCTGCTCGTCCGCGAGGCGCTGCAGCTCCTCCTCGGTCCACTCGGTGGAGCGCTGGAGGGCGAGGCGGTCCAGGTGGAAGGCGGTGAGGTAGACCGTGGAGTCGTAGTCGGAGCGGCGTTCCGCGTTCAGCCGCCGGAGCACGATCTCGCGGGCGGTGTCGTCGTCGGGGCGGGCGGGCAGGTCGCGGGGCAGCGCCCGGCACTGGGCGGCGTGGGCGTTGGCGATCTCCCCGCCCGGCTGCTCGGAGGCGATGCTGTAGTCCCGGTCCTTGGTGCGGGTGCGGTACGAGCAGCCCAGGCAGGCGACGGCGTAGGTGGTGCCGTTGACGCTGGCGTCGGCGGTGTAGACGAGGACGACGGCACCGGCCAGCCCGAGGAAGCGCTGGGTGACGATCACACCCTCGGGCTTCCAGGTCTCGCCGATCTCCGGCCGCGGCTGCGAGGTGTGCTCCGGCTCGGTGGCGGTGCGGGTACGGGAGAAAAGGGTGAGTGGCATGGGATCACTGCTCCTTCTGGTCGGCCTGGGCGTGGATGCGGGCGATGGTTCGGCGGGCGGCGGAGATCACGAACGGGGTGATGAGCGCGCCGGCGAGGCTGGCGTAGGTGGCGAAGAAGATGGCGGGGGTGCTCACCGGCTGTCGCCTCCCGTCGCCTGCCGGTCGGCGAGGGCCAAGAACTCCACGGCGAGGTCCGGCGCGGACAGGATGGTGCGCAGGATCGAGGCGAAGCCGTCGCGCTCGATGGGGGTGAGCCGGTCCTACACGGCGTGGGCGTCCTGGTGGGCACCGACGGCCTTGAGGTAGTCGTCCTCGGTGGTGGCGGTGTGCTCGATGCCGCACCGTCCGCACCGGAAGACGGCCTGGTCCCAGCCGCACGCGGGCGTCACCGGTGGTCGCCCTTGCGCAGGGTGATCCAGGTGGTGACCAGGGCGGCGGCCACGCCGATCGCGCGGTGCGCCGCCTGGTCAGTTGACTGCACTAGCTCAGGCCACGGCTCGACTCCGTGACCTTGGTTCAAGAGCATGCGGGGGTGCATGAAGCTCCTTCGATTCATCGAGATCTGATTGACGGCCGGGTACGGCTGCCCCGGATGGGGGCGGTGGTAGAAGGCGAGTCGCCTTCGTTGCCGTGGCGGGTGATAGATGCTGCTGGTCGGGAGATCGAGCCGGTCAGCAGTTACCTTCGGGACCGGATGCTGGGCGATGTCAGCCCGCTGACATGTCGCAGCTACGGCTTTGACCTGCTGCGCTGGTACCGAGTGCTCTGGGCACTGGATGTGGGCTGGGAGCAGGCCACCGAGGCGGAGACCGCCGCGTTGGTGGGCTGGCTCCGTTCGGCTCGCAACCCGCAGCGCCAGCGGCGGGCAGGTGGCCACCGGGCCGGGACGGTGAATCCGAAGACGGGCAAGCCGACGCTTCGGGCCGGGTACGCGCCGGCGACCATCGCGCACAACCTTTCGGCAGTTCATGGGTTCTACGCCTTTCACCTGCACTTCGGCCGGGGTCCGGTGGTGAACCCGGTGCCTGAGAACAGGGCACGCCGTGCTGCGCTCGCGCACCTGTCGCTGATCGAGGCTCGGGCCGCGTACCGGCGCGGTCGGCTGCGGCCGAAGGTGCCTGCCCGGCAACCGCGGACACTGCCCGATCACCAGTGGGACGAACTGTTCACGCAGATGAAGTGCGCACGGGACCGGGCATTGCTGTCCTGCTATGTCTCGTCTGGCGCCCGAGCCTCCGAACTGCTCGGGGTTGAACTCGGAGACGTCAACTGGACCAAGGGCCAGTTGTGGGTGATCTCCAAAGGCAGCCGGGCCCGACAACCGGTTCCGGTATCGCCCGAGGCCCTCGCCCACCTCGCCGCCTACCTGGAGGAGGCTGGGCTCCCACCCGACGGCATGCCGCTCTGGCGCACCCGCCGCGGCCAGCCGAGACCGCTGACCTATTGGGCGGCCCGCCGCATCATCCAGCGCGCGGACGAAGCGATCGGGGCGAACTGGACACTGCACGACCTGCGGCACACCGCCGCGACGCGACTCGCCCGCGACCCGGAGCTGACGCTGGTGGAGGTGCAGACGATCCTGCGACATGCCCATATCAGCACCACGGCCCTTTACACCGTGGTCGGACTGGACGACCTGGTGGACAAGCTCGCAGAGCACTACGCACGGCCGGTCCAGCCGGCCACATGGCCGCAGCGATACGAGGCGAGCGACATCGAGGCGGTGTTCGGTGCCGGGCGCTAAAGTCGGCGACAGCCTGCGGCTTCAAGGCCCGACGACCAACCGGGTCCGCCGTCATGAGAGTGCCGAAGGCCGGGTGTCGACCGGAAACTTCGAGCCTACTGCCATCGTTCCCGCCCCTCCGCCACGGCCGATGCGGCCGCCTCGCTCGCTTGGGGACTTCGCGACGGCCTCGGTGGAGGAGATCACCGAGGTGGTCATCGGGCACTTCCTGCCTGCCGGCTCCAAGACGTGGCGAGCACGTCAAGAAATGCAGGAGTTCCTCGGCTACCTGACCGGTTTTCCCGGAGATACCTGGCAGGAGCGCTGGGAAGCGACCGGCCACGATGCGGGCATTCCCGTCGGCCGGGTCGCTGGGGACGACCGTGCCCTGAGTCGTCGGCTGAGCGCGGCGGCAGGCCGTTGCTTCGCCATGCGGTTGATCCGACCCACACTGCTGGGCCTGCGCTCCAACACCTTCACCCGCTACACCCCGTGGTTCCGCAGTATCGCGAATGATCCGTGGCTGGAGGAGTTCTGCGAGCGGGTCGATCAGCTGCCCGTCGGCTCCTCCCGTCGTGGCCGGGCGAAGTCCGACGTCTGCTACGCGTTGACGGTCTTCGGGATCGACCTGGACGGGCTCACGCCCGAGGCCCTGCTGCACTACGCCGTCGAATGCCGAGCCCATGCTCTGGCCGGGGAAGACGCCGAGTCGGGCACCTTCTCCGGCACACTGGCCTGGCCGGTGTTGCACGAGATGGGGCAGTTTCCGCGCTCCGCTCCGCGAACTCTGCGGGCTGCTGTCACCCGCGGGCAGTTGTCGATCGAGGAAGCCGTGGACCGCCATCAGCTGCGCAACCGCGAGGTGCGGGACCTGTTGGTGGAGTACGTACGCCGCCGCTCCGCCGAGCTGAACTACTCGACCCTGCGGCACCTGATCACCCGCCTGGTCAAGACGTTCTGGAAGGTGATCGAGGAGATCAATCCTGAGCAGGCCGACCTGCGGCTGTCGGAGGAGACCTTCACACAGTGGAAGGAGAAGCTGCTGGTCCTGCCCGGCGGCAAGCCGCGTCTGGACATGGACGGCCCGCTGCTGGCGGTCCGGTCCCTCTACCTCGACCTGCACACCTGGTCCGTCGCCGAGCCCGAGCGGTGGGCGAAATGGGTCGCGCCCTGCCCGGTCCGGGACGCCGACCTGCGTCACTTCCAGCTGCGTCGACGCCGCCTCAACGAACGGATCGCCAACCGCACGCGAGTCCGCCAGCCGCTGCTGCCGATCCTCTCCCAGCACGTCAACGACACCTGGCACCAGCGCAGAGAACTGCTCAAGGCCGCGCAGAGCGTGAACCCCGGCGAAGAGTTCGTACAGGACGGCACCACGTGGCTTCGGGTGTCCTGCAACGAGCGCCACAACCGGCCACCAGTCCGTGTGGTCAACCGCTCCACTGGCGACCTCGTACGCGTCTCCCAGGACGAGAACGCCGCGTTTTGGCAGTGGGCCGTCGTGGAGACACTCCGGCTGGCTGGCCTGCGCGCCGAGGAACTCACCGAACTGAGTCACCTCAGCGTCCGGCAGTACCAGCGCCCGAACGGCGAGGTCGTCGCGCTCCTGGTCGTCAGCCCGTCCAAGAGCGACCGTGAACGCGTCATCCCCATGTCGGCCGAGCTGTTCCACGTCATTGCCCAGGTCATCCGCCGCCACCGCGAGGAACACGGCACCGTCCCGGTCTGCGCCCGATACGACCTGCACGAGAAGGTGTGGAGCGAGGAACTGCCCTACCTCTTCCAGACCGTCCACAGCAGCAGCCAGCGCGGCATGTCCAGCACGACGGTGTGGCGCATCGTGCGACGTGCGTGCAATGAGCTGGCCGCCACGCACCCGGAGTTCGCCAACGTGCACTTCGCCCTGCACGACTTCCGACGGCTGTTCGCCACCGAGCTGGTGAACAACGGCCTGCCCATTCACATCGGCGCCGCCCTGCTCGGGCACCTCGACATCCGCACCACTCGCGGTTATGTCGCGGTCTTCGACGAGGACGTCATCAGCCACTATCACCAGTTCCTCGCCCGACGCCGAGCAGCACGGCCGACGGACGAGTACCGAGAGCCCACCCGCGACGAGTGGGAGGACTTCCAGGAGCACTTCGACAAGCGTCGCGTCGAGCTCGGCTCCTGCGGCCGTCCCTACGGCACTCCGTGCGCGCACGAGCACGCCTGCATCCGCTGCCCGATGCTCAGCATCAACCCGAAGATGCTGCCCCGCCTGGACGAGTTGGAGGAGGACCTCCTCGCCCGCCGCGAGCGCGCTGTCGCTGAGGACTGGCGGGGTGAGATCGACGGACTCGATCTCACCCTCACCTTCCTGCGCAGCAAGCGCGAGCAGGCCCGCCGTTTCCAGCGGAGTGGCCAGGTTTCGCTTGGGCTTCCCGTCGTCCCACATCAGAAGTCCCAGATCACAGGGGGGTGAGAGGAGCACAGACGCCAGCAGTGCGAGCTGCGTGATCACATTGGACAATCGCTGCCAACCAGGAGGCCCAGAATGCTGTTGCGCAATGTGGTGCTTGAGGATGTCGACGCTTACATCCGGATGCGATGCGATCCCGACATGATGAAAGATCTCGGGGGTCCACTGCCGCGAGAAGGCATGGATGAGAAGGTGCAGCGCGATGTCCGCCGGGCTGCCGAGGACACCGCCTGGACCAAAATGATCACCCCCGAAGCGGCTGACCCCTCGGTCGTCGCCGGAACTGTCTCGCTGTGGTCCCACGAAGCCGACGACCAGTACATATCCGAAATCGGTTGGATGGTCCTGCCCGCCTTCCAAGGCCAGGGCTACGGCAAGCGAGCCGTGCGGGCACTGCTTGAGATGGCCAGGGAGGACGGCCGCTGGGGACTCATCCACGCCTTCCCCGCAACCAGCAACCTGCCTTCCAATGGCATCTGCCGCGCTGTCGGCTTTACGTTCGTTGAAGAACAGAGCCTGGAGTTCGCCGGTCGCGTTCTGGACACCAATCACTGGATCATCGACCCACGCACCGATTTGACCTGACCATCACTGAGCCGTTGGTGCAGAGAAGGTCCAGCTCCATCAGCGCGGTTCCGGGACCGGAGACGTCCTGGACGGCCTTCGGGTATTCGGTGCCCTCGCCGTCGGCCTTGCGGACGACCGTGGCGTGCTTGATGTAGCCGGTCTTCCCGGCCTTCTCCGCGAGTATCGGCAAGTTCGGATATTCGACCGTGCGGAATAGCGTCCGTGAACTCAATCGTGGGGTGGAGTCGGCGTACACCAGCATCTGCTCAGGACGGTACGAAGGTGCTCAGTTCCCATGGCCGAGACGAGGCGCTCGGCGTAATCCGGGGGCGCTACGGGTGCGGGATGCGGAACACTTCGCTGGGTGATCGTGATGTAGCCCGTCCTGGAGATATACGCACCTGACGGCTTCGACCTCTGGCCTGTCGCCGAGGTCCAGTCGTTTGCCTTTCTGCCTCTCAGCGGTGAGCTCTCGCCCGCGGAGGTCGGGACGGCCATGATGCGCATCGCCAGCTGCAATGACATCGACCCCGACGACGATCGGCCGCCTCGTCCGGCCGACGCACTCGACTCCGTTCTTTCACGGACTGCTGACGTTCGACAACCTCTTCGCGGCCGGTGGCCTGCGGGTCACCGACAACTCCACAGGCGTCACCTTCCTACCCGGTTGCTGCGATGGGCTGGAGGACTGGCGCGACTGGCACCAGTTCGTCGACGACGGCGGCCTGCTCGGATTCGGCCACGACCCCGTGTCACCGATTGCGGAGCGTTTCGGCGACACCGTCCGGCTCACTGTCAACGCCGAGCAGAGCGACAGTCCGGTGATCGAGCTGTGCGTATCTGAGCTCCGCCACCTGCTAACCGGTGCCGAGCGCGACCTGGCCGACTTCCTTGCGCTGGCTGCCGATTGGGCCTCCAGGCACCTGCCTGGCCATTGCGCTGCCCTCACAGCCGCCCTTGCCCGCGTTCTCGACCTTCCCGCGTCGGCCATGTCGCCGGAGCCATAGGACGGCACGGGCTTCGCCGGCCACGAAGGCGGGCCCCTGGATTGTCATCGTGTGCGACGCGGTGAGCATGTTCGTGTGTACCTGCCTGGGCACCGACGTGTACGCCGACAGGTGGCTGTGCGACGCCGGGGCGGGGACTGCTGCACGGATAGGTGACACCTGACCTGGCTTGCTGAGAGGCGGCCTGGAAGGATGTCGCAGTGCCCAAGCCGTATCCGAAGGAGTTCCGCGAGGACATCGTGCGGGTCGCGCGCAACCGCGAGCCCGGCGTCACGCTGGAACAGATCGCCGCCGACTTCGGCGTCCACCCGATCACTCTGTCGAAGTGGCTGCGCCGTGCCGACACCGACGAGGGCGCCAGGCCGGCAGCGGCGTCGGGTGAGTCGGCCCAGCTGCGCGAGGCCCGCAAGCGCATCCGGCTGCTGGAGCAGGAGAACGAGGTCCTCAGAAGGGCAGCGGCGTATCTATCGCAGGCGAACCTGCCGGCAAAATGATGTACCCGCTCGTCCGCGAGCTGGCCGCCGCCGCTGCCCCTCACCGGGTGCCGGTGGCGGTGACGTGCCGGGTGCTCGGGCTGGCCCGCCAGCCCTACTACCGGTGGCTGACCAGACCGGTCACCGACGCCGAGATGGCCGAGGCATACCGGGCCAACGCCCTGTTCGACGCGCACCGCGACGATCCAGAGTTCGGCCACCGCTTCCTGCTCGACGAGGCCCGCGCCGCCGGCGAGGCGATGGCCGAGCGGACCGCCTGGCGGATCTGCCGGGACAACGGCTGGTGGAGCGCCTTCGGCAAGCGAAGAGGCCGCGGCAAGAACGCCAAAGCCGGGCCACCGGTCCACGATGACCTGGTGCGGCGGAACTTCACCACCGACGGGCCGAACCGGTTGTGGCTGACAGACATCACCGAGCACCCAACCGGCGAGGGCAAGCTGTATCTGTGTGCCATCAAGGACGTGTACTCCGGCCGCATCGTGGGCTATTCCATCGACGCCCGAATGAAATCCAGCCTCGCGGTGAGAGCCCTTGAATCCGCAGTGGCCCGTCGCGGCCAGGTCGCCGGATGCATTGTTCATTCCGACCGCGGGTCGCAGTTCCGCTCACGGAAGTTCGTGTCCGTTGTCGTACGTCACAACATGGTCGGCTCCATGGGCCGGGTCGGTGCGGCCGGCGACAACGCGGCCATGGAGAGCTTCTTCGCGCTGCTGCAGAAGAACGTCCTCGACCGCCGTGCCTGGGCCACCCGCCAGGAGCTGCGGATCGCGATCGTCACCTGGATCGAGCGCACCTACCACCGACGCCGGCGTCAAAGACGCCTGGCCCGATTGACCCCCGTCGAGTACGAGACCATCATGACCCCAGCCGCAGCCTTGGCTGCATAAACCCCGCTGTCACCCGATCATGCAGCAGTCCCTTTATGCGAGACCTTCGTGAGGACGCGGGACTCATCACCGCAGATGAGGTCGCCAAGCTTCTTGAGGGCGGCTGGCGGGAGCGGAGAACTGAACCGCCCCGGGTTCGGTAGAGATCTCAGATTGTGGGTGTGACCTGTGGTTTCGTGAGTTCCGTGTAGTAGTTGGTCTCGTACTCAACGGGTGGGACGTGGCCTATCTCACCGTGCAGGCGTCGGTGGCGGTACCAGTCGACCCACTCGGCGGTGGCCAGCTCGACCTGGGAGAGTGTCTTCCAGGGTCGCTGTGGCTTGATCAACTCGGTTTTGAACAGGCCGATCGTGCTCTCCATCAGGGCGTTGTCGTAGGCGTCGCCGACGGAGCCGATCGAGGCCGCGATGCCGGCCGCGTCGAGGTGTTCGGCCAGCTTGAAACTGGTGTATTGGCTGCCCGCATCGCTGTGGTGTATCAACTCGCCCCGAATGTGGGGGCGTTCATCGCGGTCGCGCTGCCACAGCGCCATCTCCAGAGCGTCCAGGACGAGCTGGGTCTCCTTCGACGTCGCGGCGGACCAGCCGACGATACGGCGGGAGAAGGTGTCCACGACGAAGGCGACGTAGACCACCCCGGCCCAGGTCGCCACGTGCGTGAAATCCGCGACCCAGCAGCGGTTCGGTGCCGTGGCGACGAAGTCGCGGTCCACCCGGTCCGGTGCCCGCCCGGCTTGCTGGTCCGGGACCGTAGTGATGACCTTCTTGCCGCGGACGGCGCCGGCGATGCCCAGCTCGCGCATCAGCCGCTCCACGGTGCAGCGGGCCACCTCATGACCCTGCCGGTTCAGTTCCCGCCAGATCTTCCGTGCCCCGTAGACACGGTAGTTGTCGGTGTAGACCTGCCGGATCAGCTCCTTGAGTTCCGTGTCCCGCACGGTACGAGCGGACGGGGCGGCCAGTCGTTTCTTGTAGGCGTAGTAGGTGGAAAGGGCGATCTTGCAGTCGTGCTCGGTGAGCGTCCTGCAGATCGGCTCGACCCCGCCGAAGCGGTCCCGGTGCTCGTCGATGAACGCTACGAGCGCAGGTGTGGCCGGTCGAGCTCGGCCGCGAAGAAACTCGCCGCCGCCTTCAGGATCTCGTTCGCCCGCTTCAGCTCGGCGATCTCCTTCTTCAGCGCCTTGAGCTGGACCGATTCCTCCGTCGTCGTCCCCGGCCGTGTCCCCGCGTCGATCTCCTGCTGCTTCAGCCAGTTCCGCAGTGTCTCGCGGGAGCCGATGCCGAGCTTGTCGGTGACCGCCTGCAGGGCGGCCGTCTCGTTCGGGTAGTCGTCGCGCACCTCGGCGACCATGCGCACCGCACGACGGCGGAGCTCAAGCGGGTAACGGGAAGGTCGTGCCATGACTCGATCCTTTCATGAAATCGAGTCTCTATTCGAACCGGGGCGGTTCAAGAATCTGCGGCGGCATGCTCGGCCGTCCGTTCGCCGACGGATACATGTCCGCGAACATCCCAGCCGGGAATAGCCCGCCGCGATGCTCGGCCAGGAACGCAAACACAGCATCGACAACGCGACGGACTGGGCGAATTTCGTCAAACGCAACTGGACTGACTACATCGCCAGCCGCACGCAGGACCGTCCCTGAAGCACGCCTCCTTGCATCGTCTGCCTGGACTCAGCGCATCCCGGGCAGGCGACGCAACTCGTTGACCTTCATCAGCCGGGCGAGAAGGAGGTACCCCGCGGCTGTCGCCAGCGTCCCGGTTGCCAGTGCGACGGCCGTGGGCCACGTTCCACTTCCCAGGCCCGCACACGCACGCGCTGCAGCCCAGCCCAGCCCAGCAGCCGGGCCCGCGGCGCAGAACAGTTTCCCGTAGGTGCGGCGCAGGCCGCCGTCGTCGATGCGACCCTCAAGCCTCCTGCGCAGCAGATGCGCGGTGAGTGCGAGACCGGCCACGTAGGAGAGGGTGTAGGCGCCGGCCATCCCGACGACCGCCCAGCGGGCGGGCAGGAGCACATGACAGGCGGTGGCCAAGGCGATGTTCACGCCCGCGATCCAGGCCGCCATGAAGAACGGAGTGCGGGTGTCTTCGAAGGCGTAGAAGCCGCGCAGCAGCAGGTACTGGGCGGAGAACGGGACGAGCCCGAGTCCGAACGCCTGCAGCATGTACCCCAGCGGGCGGGCCGAGGCGGCGTCCGCCGCCCCGTGGGCAAACAGCAGTGATGAGATCTGCGGCCCCAGAGCGAGGAAAAGGAACGCGGCGGGCACAATGACCACGCCGCTGATCCGCAGCACCCGGGACAGGTCAGCGCGTAGATCCGGGATGCGCCCCTCAGCGACGGCCCGGCTCATACGCGGCAGCAAGGCCGTCACCAGGGATACCGTCACGATCGACTGCGGCAGCATCCAGATGGTCTGCGCGTAGGTGTAGGCCGAGTAGCCCGCGCCGGCCTGCGGCAGCTCCTGGTCGGCGGCGTTGGCGTAGTTCGTGACCACCGTCAGGGCGACCTGGTTGGCTAAGACGAACAGCAGCGTCCACTTCGCCGCGTGGACGCTCTTGCCCAGGCCGGTGCCCCGCCAGTCGAACCGCGGGCGGAAACGGAAACCGGCAGCCCGCGCGAACGGGATCAGCGCCAACGCCTGCACGGCGATGCCTACCGTCGTCCCGATCCCCAGCAACTGCACCTGATCGGTCGTGATGTCCTCCACCCGGTCGGGCGCCGTCATCAGTCCCAAATAGGCGGCGAACATGCCGACCAGCACGACGTTGTTCAGCACCGGGGTCCACATCATCGCGCCGAACTTCTCGCGAGCGTTCAACATCTGCCCGTAGATGCTGAACAGCCCGTAGAAGAAGATCTGCGGCAACAGGAACCGCGCGAACGTCACCGTCAACGCGAACGCCTCGTGACTGTTCGGGGTGTCCCGCATGTACAGGCCCACGATCTGCGGCGCCGCCCATACCGCCAGCGCCGTCCCCACACCCAGTACACAGACCACGAGCGTGACCAGACGCTGCTCGTAAGCGCGTCCGCCATCGGGCTGCGTTGCCCTGGCTCGGACCAGCTGCGGCACCAACACGGCGTTGAGCGCCCCACCGATCAGCAGCGTGTACAGGCTCGTCGGCACGGTGTTCGCCGTGTTGTACGTACTGGCCAGCAAACCTGTGCCGAGCGCTGCGGCCTGCAGCACCTGACGGATCAGTCCCGTCGCTCGTGACACCACGGTGCCAACAGCCATCAGTAAGGACGAACGAGCCAGCCCGCCCTTGTCCTTCTTCCGTCGGGCGGCATGCCGCCCCCTTCTCTGCTGCTCCTGCGGCATGGTCTGCGCCGCGGAGTTCGCCCCCTCGATCATGCCGTCAACCTATGCCCCGAGGTCTCGGGGGCCCAGTTGGTCCCCTCCCGCACAGTCGTGCAGCGACATCGCCGCGACCGTGGACCAGGAATACGACAGCAACGGAACAAGTGCTCTGCGCCACTAGCGTACATCTCGTACGGCACGGTAGTTGCGCCGTCGGTCTGCCGGTCGGACGTCCCGGTGCGGGTGAAGCCAGCTTTGAGATGCACAGGCCGCAGGCGATGTGCACGCAGCTGATGCTGCTGGACCGTGACCCGCAGGTGGTGGGTCCGTTCGCGCGGCCGGTGCGGCTGATCTGGCGTGGCTTCGTTCATTTCTTTTGGCAGCGTTTGTTAACGAGTTCTGACGGCATCGTCCGGTTGGGGGCTTCGCAGATCGTCACGAGTTTTGAAGGCACCTGCTGTCTGAGGCCGGTCGGGTCGACGGGTTGCGACAGGGATGTCACAAGCTTCGAAGATCGCTTGACCTTGCCCCAGAGGGAGGGACGACAGTGACTCTGTCGATCACACGAGCGGGCGGTCTGTGCTCGCTGGTCAAGGACGAAGAGGGGGAGTTCGCGTGACCGCGACCTGCGTCATTCTCGACATCGGCGGCGTGCTGGAGATCACGCCGGAAACCGGGTGGGTGCAACGGTGGGAAGAGCGGCTGGAGCTGCCACTGGGCACTGTCCATGAGCGGCTGTGCGACGTGTGGCGGGCTGGGAGCCTCGGGAGCATCAGCGAGCGCGAGGTGCACGAGCAGGTGGCACTCCGGCTGGGTCTCGACGCTCCGCAGGTTGAAGCCTTCATGGCCGATCTCTGGGCGGAGTATCTGGGGACGCCGAACGAGGACCTCATCGACTATGTGCGGGGGCTGCAGGGACGCTGCAGGCTGGGCATCCTGAGCAACAGCTTCGTCGGCGCCCGGGAGCGGGAGACGGCGCTGTATCACTTCGACGAACTGGTGGAGCAGATCGTCTATTCCCACGAGATCGGCATCGAGAAGCCCGACCTGCGTGCCTTTGAGGCCGCATGCGCCAGCTTGAACGTGCGGCCGGAGGACTGCCTGTTCATCGACGATGTCGCAGTCAACGTCGAGGCAGCCCGGGCGGCGGGCATGCAAGCGCACCTGTTCGAGGACAACGTCCGGACCATCACGCGCATCGCGGCTCACTTGGACGCCGGGCCCTTGGTCCCAGGGCGTGTCCCGCTCGCGTGACGTCGGCCTGGCCGGCCTTCAGCGGTTGCCGGCCAGGCGTTGCAGTGCTTGATCAGCCCGCTGCGGTCTGTTCTGCTCGTGCCCGTGTGCTGGCGAGGCGGTAGGAGTCGGTGCCCGTCTCGATGATGGTGCCGTTGAACGTGAGCCGGTCAACGATGGCCGCGCAGAGACGAGGATCGGTGAACGTCTTCGTCCAGCCGCCGAACGACTCGTTCGAGGCGATCGCGACGCTGTTCTTCTCCTCTCGCTCGGTGAGGACTTGGAAGAGGAGTCCAGCGCCGTGGCGGTCGAGTTCCATATAGCCGAGCTCGTCGATGCAGAGCAGGTCGACGCGCCCGTAGCGGACGATCGTCTTGTTGAGCTGCTTCTCGTCGGCCGCCTCGACCAGCTCATTCACCAGCTTCGTGGCCAGGGTGTAGCGGACGCGGTAGCCCTTCATCGCCGCCTCGGTGCCAAGAGCGATGAGCATGTGGGACTTGCCGGTGCCGGAGTCGCCGATCAGGCAGAGCGGCTGTCCCTTCTTGATCCACTCGCAGGAGGCGAGGGTGTGGATGGTGGCCGGGTCGATGTTCGGATTGGCGTCGAAGTCGAAGGTCCGTAGGGACTTCTCCCTCGGGAAGCCGGCCGCCTTGATCCGCCTCTCGGAGCGGCGGCGGGCCCGGTCGTCGCACTCGGCCATCAGCAATTCGGCGAGGAAGCCGCGGTAGGTCATCTGGTCCTTCACCGCCCGGTCGGCGATGTCGGGAAACTCGTTGCGGATCGACGGAAGCCTCAGTGCCTGTTTTCGAACCTCGCAGCTCGGATTGCTACGGATGAGTGCCGTAGTTGCCGGAATGGGACGATGGAGTGATTTACCGGGCGCAGGCGGCACCTGCGCCTGAGAGCCGGTCCCGGCCGGATCAGCCCCGAGCTGTCGCTCCCTCACCAATTGTCTCCGTTAGCCTTGCCGTTGATCGCCATCTGGGGCTGAAACGAGGCCGGGAGAGACATCGTGGTGAAGGTCCTTATTGCCGGTGGAGCCGGTTACATCGGCAGCACGGTCGCCTCTGCCTGCTTGGACACAGGCATCACCCCAGTGATCCTCGACAACCTCGTTCGGGGCCGCCGCGAGTTCACTGAGGGCCGTACCTTCTACGAGGGCGACATCGCGGACGGGGCACTGGTCGACCGGATCTTCTCGGAGCACCCGGATATCTCCGCGGTGGTGCACTGCGCAGCGCTGATCGTGGTGCCCGAGTCTGTCGCGGACCCGATCGGCTATTACGAGGCCAACGTGGCAAAGAGCCTGGCCTTCGTCAGTCACCTGCACCGCAACCGATGTGACCGCATCATCTTCAGCAGTTCAGCCTCCATTTATCAGGCCGCGGACGGCTCGCCCGTTGACGAGGACTCGCCGTTGGCGCCCCAGAGCCCCTACGCACGGACCAAGGCCGTGTGCGAGGAGATGTTCGCCGACATCGCCATGGCAGGGCCGCGAGTGTTGTCTCTGCGCTACTTCAACCCGGTCGGGGCCGACCCGGAGCTGCGTACCGGGCTCCAGCTCAAGAGGCCCAGCCATGCCCTGGGTGTGCTCATCCAGGCACACGAGGAAGGCCGTCCATTCCCAGTCACGGGGACGGACTACCAGACACGTGACGGCTCGGGTATCAGGGACTATGTCCACGTCTGGGATCTCGCCGCAGCCCACATCGCGGCGATCGAGCGTTTCGACTCTATCCTTGAGGGGTCGAAACGCTCGATCGCGATCAACCTGGGCACCGGCTCGGGCACCACGGTTCGGGAGCTGTGCGCCGCGTTCAACAACGTCGTCGACACACCCGTGGCAACCATCGACACCGATCGGCGGCCCGGTGATGTCGCCGGCGCTTATACCAAGAGCGACCGGGCGGCTGAGCTGCTGGGGTGGACGCCGAAGCTGTCCCTGGAGGACGGCATCCGGTCTGCCCTGGACTGGATGCCCGTGCGCGGCGAGCTGTTGAAGGATTGATATAAGAGGGTGTCTCACGTGGTGTGAGGTTGATGCGGCATGATGCCGTGCCATGGGTGTTGGTTTGTCGCAGCGGTTGGTTCCTGACGAACTCTGGTCGCTCGTGGCACCGTTGCTGCCTTCGTTCGCTTCCCGTCCGCAAGGCGGAGGCACGGCCCCGGTGGATGAGCGAGCGGTGTTCACGGCCGTGGTGTACGTGCTGACCAGCGGCTGCGTCTGGCGGCACCTGCCGGAGACGTTCGGCGTCTCACCGGCCACCGCCCACCGCCGGTTCTCCGCATGGACCAAGGACGGGCTGTGGCGGCGGCTGCACCAGGCCGTCCTGGACGAACTCGGCGCCCGCGGCGAGGTGGACTGGACCTCGGTGATCGTGGACGCCGCCTCCGTCCGGGCGAAAAAGGGGGATCGCTGACCGGGCGCAATCCGGTCGACCGGGGCAAGAAGGGCAGCAAGCTCCACGTCCTGTCCGACGCCCAGGGCCTCCCTCTCGCCCTTGGCGTCTCGGGGGCGAACGTCCATGACAGCCAGGCACTCCTGCCGCTGGTGCTGGGCATCCCCGCCGTCCGTTCCCGGCGCGGCCCTCGCAGACGCAGGCCCGGCAGGCTTCGCGCGGACAAGGCGTACCACTCCGCCGAGAGGCTGAGGTGGCTGCGTGAACGGGGCATCGTCCCGCGCATCGCCCGACCCGGCATCGAGTCCGGCGAGCGTCTCGGCCGGCACCGCTGGAAGATCGAACGGACGATCTCCTGGCTCTTCGGCTACCGCCGCCTGACCGTCCGCTACGAGCGCAAAGGCAGCCACTTCCTGGCCTTCCTCGGGCTCGCAGCGGTCCTGACCTGCTACAAGAAACTCGCAAAGATCGCCACGTGAGACAAGCTCTAATACTCCAGCAGCGGTTCGTGGCCTGAGGTGCGTTTTCGGTAGTGGCAGCGGCGGGCGATGGCCTGGCGGTGTCTTCTCCAGGCGGACCAGTTCAGTGCGTGGGTGATGGGATCGCGGTCGGCTCGTGGGTGGGGCAGGAGAGTGTCCAGGAGCCGCCGGATCTCTGCCACGGTGAGCGGGACGGTGGCTGATCCGTTTCTGCAGCCCCCTTTGCCTCCCCGCCGGCCTGGGCTTGTGCTGCGAGTGCGGCCAGGACGGCGTGGGCGAGCATGGCCAGGGTGATGTGCCGATACCAGCCGACATAGCGGCGGACTTCGTACTCGTCCAGGCCGCACTCGTTCTTCGCGGCCTGGAAGCACTCCTCGATCGCCCAGCGGGAGCCGGCGATGCGGACCAGCTCGGCGATCTCGACACCCACGGGTGCGTAGGCCAGGTAGTAGGCCACATCTTCGGGGTCGGACAGGCTGCGGCGGGCCATCACCCACCGGTGATGGGTCGGCGGATCCGGATCGAAGATGATGTTGGCGGGCAACTTGGCCCCGGCCCAGTCGTAGATCCGCGGGCCCTTCGCCCCATCGCCGCAGGACAGCCGCTGCCAGGCATCATCGGGTGCTTCATCGATGAGATGGTCGATGCGCCAGATGCCGGCCAGGGACTTGATCTGCTGGGACTTGGGCACCGCCACCACGTAGCCGACGCCCGTCTGCTCGAGCAGGCGGCGGAAGTGCCAGTCCTGCCCGTAGGCCTCATCCGCGGTCACCCACGACGCCGGCAGGCCGGCGGCCAGGCAGCGGCGGACGATGTCCCGGGCCAGTTCCCCCTTGGTCGCAAAGCCTCGCCCGTCGGGGATCTTGGCCGCCCGGCAGCGGTCACGGTCGGACGTCCAGGCTTTGGGCAGGTAGAGCTCCCGGTCCACCAAGGCCCGGCCTGAGCTGGTGGCGTAGGCGGCGAACACGCCGATCTGACAGTTGTCGATCTTTCCTGAGGTGCCGGTGTACTGCCGACTGACCCCGGCTGAGGTGGTGCCCTTCTTGATGAATCCCGTGTCGTCGATGATCAGCACACCGCCCGGTCCGAGCCGTTCGGCGACGTAGGCACGGACGTCGTCACGCAGGGCGTCCGCGTCCCAGACACTGCTGTTCAGCAGCCGCTGAAAGCCGTCCGGAGTGCGGTGACCTGCCCATTCCGCAAGCTGCCAGCCGTTCTTGCGTGTCGCCCGCCCCAGCAGACCACGGACGTAGTCCCGCATCCGCCACCGCAGATCCGCCCGAGTGAACCTGCCCGCCACCCGAGCGAACACCAACTCCAACTCGCCGGCCCAGCAAGCGGCTTCACTCATCCCCTCCATACCAGGACAACGACAACCACCAGCTCAGGACACGAACCGCTGCTGGAGTACTAAGTACCTGCTTTCAGTCCTGAGCTGCGGTGCAGGCGTTGGCGGTGGTGGGAAAGTGGTGCTCCAGGGCCGCAGTTCAGCCGCAGTTCAGGCCGGTGCAGGGGCAAGGTGATGGTTCTGGCCTTGAGGACGATCAGTCCCGCTGGGCTTCGCGGGAGGCCGGCTGTCCGCTTCTGCGGGAGCTTTGACGGGTGATTCGCCTGGTCATGAGCGTGATGGCCGCCCAGGTGATCAGCGATTCGGAGTGCTGGATGAGCCGTTCGTAGTCCCGCGCATGCCGGCGGGCGTGCATGATCCAGGCCAGGGAGCGCTCGACGACCCAGCGACGGGGAAGGATGACGAACCCGACAGCGTCCTTCGGGCGGCTGACGGTCTTCAGGGTCATTCCGAGGTTCGTCTTTGCCGGCCCCGGACTCCTATCTCTGACCCCAGGTGCAAAGTAGCGATCAGGGCTTCGTGGCCACGATCTTCTTGGGCTGACGGGGCACAGTCTTGTTCTTGTCGAGGTGCCCGTACACCGTGGACCGCGGCACGCCGAACATGTCGGCGATCTGCTGGACGGTCTTCTCCCGCTCGTCGTATAGCCGTTGGGCGAGCGCGGCCTGATCCGCCGTGAGGCGCGGCCGGCGCCCGCCGACCCGGCCACGAGCCCGTGCGGAGGCGAGCCCGTCGTTGGTGTTCGCCACGATCAGTTCGCGCTGGAGTTCGGCGAGCACGGACAGCATCCCGAACATCGCGCGGCCCTCCATGGTGGCGGTGTCGATTCCCTGCTCGATGACGTGCAGCCCGATGCCGCGCTCGCGCAGCTCGGCGCCGAGCGTCACCAGGTGCAGCACGGAGCGGGAGAGCCGGTCGAGCCGGGTGACCTTCAGGGTGTCGCCCTCGCGGAGCATCTGCATGACGAGGTCGAGCTTCGGGCGGGACGCCTTCGCGCCACTGGCGACGTCGACGTGGATGTTGTCGCGGTCGACGCCGTGGCGAAGAAGAGCGTCGATCTGATGATCGGGGTTCTGGTCGGCCGTCGATGTGCGGCAGTAGCCGATGAGCATTGTCGGAAACTACCTGAAGGACCTTTCTCCGACGTTGATTTCCGACGCGAGTTGCCGACACTGCCCACCTGCGGGTTCGTGATGGCGATCTAGAGTGTCGGCAGACGATCGTTTGCCGACATTCGATATCCCATGGGAAGGCGCGTACGAATACCTCGCGCCTGGTTGACGCACCCGACAGCGAGATGCTCCCGGTGATCAGCCTGTCTCCCCACCTGTCCCCCAGGAGCCGGTTCCGGCAGTTCGGCCGTGACGGCGCGGACGGTGTCCCGGAGCCAACGCTGCCCCAGGTCGCCGTCGAGGCGCGGGTGCCAGGCCATCTGGTAGTGCAGTGGGCGGATCTCCTCGGGCGCGGGCAGGATCCGGATTTCGGTGTCCGGGCGCTGCTGTGCGAGCAGCCTCGCGGGCAGGGTGAGGATCAGCCGGGTGCCCAGGACGGAGTGAGCGGCCAGGGAGTGGTAGGGCACGGTCAGCCCGGCCCGGCGGTGTGTCCCGAGGCCCTCCAGGCGCCCCTCGATCGCAGTCTGGCGTTCGTCGGTGGTGCCGACGATCACGTGAGTGGCGTTCAGATACTCCTCCAGGGCGATCTCCGGTTGCTCGGCCAGTGGGTGGTCCGCGGACAGGACGCAGACAAACCGGTCGTCGAACAAGTGCTCCGTGCGCAGCGCGGCGACCGGCCCCGGCCCGGCATGGAACACCAGGTCGACGACGCCTCGGTCGAGATCCTCGTAGATGGCGTTGTGCCACGTGCGGAAGTGCAGCGTGGAGCGCGGTGACTCCTGGAAGACGCGCTGGAAGACCGCGGGGGCGAACACCCGGGCGTAGTCGGTCCCGGCGACCCGGAATGCCTCGGCGGCCACGGCGGGGTCGAACTCCTCGGGGGCGAAGAGGCTTTCCAGCTGCGGCAGCACCGCTCGCAGCTGGCGCTGCACGCGCTCGGCCCGTGGGGTGAGCCGGTAGCCGCCCGGCGCGCGCACCAGCAGTTCGTCGCCGAGCGTGTCGCGTAGCCGTTGCAGCGCCCGGCTCATCGCCGGCTGGCTCATCCCGGCAAGTTCGGCGGCGTGCGAGACGTGCCGTTCCTCCAGCAGTGCGGCCAACGGAGCCAGCAGATTCAGGTCGACCCGTTCGATATTCACCATACGCATAATGTAAATGAATTTCATGCATTAGACAAATAAGCGCGTGGGGCGGAGGGTGGATCACGTCGCCGGGCAAATCGCCCGCGAACGGCCTCATCACAATGGGCATCCGTCCGGATGCCGGGATCGGAGCAGTCATGGACGGCGCGACAGCGGAGAACGGATCCGGCCGGCCCACGGTGGCCGTGGTGATCGGCGGCTCGGGCGGCATCGGCGGCACGGTCGCGCGCCGGCTGGCCGCGAACGGTACGGCCGCCATAGTCCACTACGCGGGCAGCGCGGCCAAGGCCGAGGCGATCGTCGAGTCGATCACCGCGGCCGGGGGCACAGCAATTGCCCACTCCGGCGACGTCGCCGAGCCGGCGGAGATGGCGGAGCTCTTCGACGCCGCGGAAGCGCGTTTCGGCGGCATCGATGTCGTCGTCAACACCGCGGGGATCATGCTGCTCGCCCCGCTCGCCGAGATGGAGCTGGACGACTTCGACCGCATGCACCGGATCAACGTCCGGGGGACCTTCGTCGTCTCCCGGCTCGCCGCCCGCCGACTGCGTCCCGGCGGCTCGCTGATCAACTTCTCCACTTCTATCACCCGGCTTCAGCAGCCCGGCTACGGCGGCTACGCGGCCACCAAGGGCGCGGTTGAGGCCATGACCCTGATCCTGGCCCGCGAGCTGCGCGGCCGGGACGTCACCGTCAACGCAGTCGCCCCCGGGCCGACCGCGACGCCGCTGTTCATCGAGGGCAAGAGCGAGGAGCTGATCGCCCGGATCGCCGCCGCCGCACCCCTGGAGCGGCTCGGCACCCCCGAGGACATCGCCGAGGCGGTGGCCTTCCTGGCCGGGCCCGGCGGCCGCTGGATCAACGGCCAGGTGCTGTACAGCAACGGCGGTATCGCCTGACCTCTCGATCCCACCCCACCTCACCGATCGGAAGACCACCATGTCAACCGTCCTCATCACCGGTGCCGGCACCGGCATCGGCAACCTGACCGCGCGGGCGCTCGCCCGGGCCGGCCACCGCGTCTACGCCTCGATGCGAGCCCCCGGCACCGCAACGCCGCCCGCGCCGAGGAACTCAACCGCCTGGCAGCGGCCGAACGGCTCGACCTGCACGTGGTCGAACTCGACGTCACCTCGCAGGAATCCGCCGACCACGCGGTGGCGGCCGTGCTCGACGACGCGGGCACGTTTGACGTCGTCGTCCACAACGCCGGTCACCTGGTCACCGGATATGTCGAGGCGTTCACCGCCGAGGAGATCGCCCACCTGATCGACGTCAACACCCTCGGCGTCCAGCGGCTGAACCGGGCCGTGCTGCCGCACCTGCGCGCCCAAGGCCACGGCACCCTCCTCTACGTGGGCAGCACCATCCCGGTGACCACCCCGCCGTTCCTCGGCCCGTACGTGGTCTCCAAGGCGGCCATGGACGCGCTGGCGCTGGTCACCTCCTACGAGGTGGCCCCGCTCGGCATCGAGACCGTGATCGTCATGCCCGGTGCCTTCACCCAGGGCACCGACCACTTCCCCAAGGCGGCACGGCCCACGGACACCACCGATGTCGCCGCTGGGTATCGGGCCCTGGACCCGTTGGCCGCACGCAACGAGGAAACCACCGAAGGTCTGTTCACCCCGGGCGCGCAGGCCGACCCGGTGGTGGTCGCCGAGGAGATCACCAGGATCCTGGCCCTGCCCTTCGGCGAGCGCCCCTTCCGCAGCGTGGTGGACCTGACCAACTCGATGGTGGAGCAGGCCAACTCCGCGGTACTGGAAGCCCGTACGGACTTCGTGCGGCGCATGGGCTTCGAAAAGGTCCTGCACGTCGCCCGGGCGTAGGCCGCCCCGCACCCTTCCCTCCGCCAACCACTGCCCCTCGCAAGGACTCAGTGACATGACCTGTGATCAGCTGAATGCCGTCTCCGACCTGCTGCGGAACTCCCCGCTGGACCTGGGCGGCGACGTGGGAAGATGCGCCGCGTCTTCGACGAGATGCTGGGCTCCGCGCCGCTGCCCGACGACGTCCGCACCCGGACCATCGAGCTGGGCGGGGTGCCCGCCGTCGAGGTGCGGGCCGGCGCCGCGCCGCCGGCCGGCACCGCGCTGTACTTCCACGGCGGCGCCTACGCGATGGGTTCGGCCGCCGCCAGTGTCGGCCTGGTTTCCGAGATAGCCCGGCGCGCCGCGGCCACCGTCCTCTCCGTCGACTACCGGCTCGCCCCCGAGCACCCCTTCCCGGCCGCCGTCGACGACGCCCTTGCCGCCTGCCGGGCGCTGCTCGACGGGGGTGTCCCGGCCGGGTCGGTCGCGGTCACCGGAGAGTCGGCCGGTGGCGGACTGGCCCTCGCCCTGCTGCTGGCGATCCGGGACGCGGGGCTGCCGCAGCCGTCGTCCGCGACGGTTCTGTCCCCGTGGGCGGACCTGACCCAGTCGGGCGGCACCATGTCGACCCGGGCGGAGGCGGATCCGGCGCTCACTCGCCGGGCCCTTCAGATCCGGGCCGCCGACTACCTCGCCGGGGCGGATCCGCGCACCCCGCTCGCCAGCCCGCTCCACGCCGATCTGCGCGGACTGCCGCCGCTGCTGATCCAGGCCGGCGCCCGGGAGATCCTGCTCGACGACGCCCTGCGGCTGGCCGCCCGCGCCGCCCGCGCCGACATCCTGGTCACCTTGCAGACCTTCCCCGGGGCACCGCACGTCTTCCAGGGCTTCGCCCCCCTCGTCGAGGAGGCCGCGCGCGCCCTTGACCACGTCGCCGCCTTCCTCAACAGCCACATCCACCCGGAGGGCTGACCCATGCGAGCCGTACGCTTCCACCGCTACGGAGACATCGACGTGCTCGGCGTCGAGGACGTCGAACCGCGTCCGCTCGGCCCCCACGACGTCCTGGTCCGGGTACGGGCCGCCGGCATCAACCCGGGCGAGGCCAAGATCCGCACCGGGGCCCTGCACGAGCACTTTCCTGCGACGTTCCCTTCCGGACAGGGCAGTGACCTGGCCGGCACCGTCACCGCGACCGGGGCCGCAGTGGCCAGTTGGGCACTGGGGGACCCGGTCCTTGGCTGGTCCTGGGAGCGGTCCAGCCACGCCGAGTACGTTGTCGTCCCGGCGGACCAGCTCATCCGCAAGTCCGAGACGCTCCCCTGGGCCGCTGCAGGTGCCCTCTACGTCGCGGGCAGCGCCGCCTGGGCGGCCGTCGCTGCGGTCGCCCCGCAGGCCGGGGAGACGGTCGTGGTCAGCGGGGCCACGGGTGGGGTCGGCAGCTTCGCCGTTCAACTCCTGCGCCTGCGCAGGGCGCGCGTGGTGGCGGTCGCCTCGGCCCGGCACCAGGACTGGCTGGAGTCCCAAGGCGCCGCCCTCGTCGGCTATGGAAGCAGGGTCGACGAACGCCTTCGCCGGGCGATCGAAGGCGACGGCGGCGGCACAGCGCACGCCTTCCTCGACTTCCACGGCGGCGACTACCCGCGCATCGCGCTGTCCCTGGGGGTGCCGCCCAGCCGGGTCAACACGCTCGACTACGGCGCCGCCGCCGCGCTCGGCACCCGGTCGCACGGCAGCGCCGAGGGCACCGACCGGGCGGTACTGGCCGAACTGGCCGGGCTGGCGGCGGTCGGCAGGATCGAGGCGCCGATCAGCCGGACCTACCCGCTGACCGAGGTCCGGGCGGCCTTCGCCCACTTGGAACACGACCACCCGTTGGGCAAGGTCGTCCTCCTGCCAAACGCCACCCCGGGCGGTAATGCCGGGGACGCACGGGACGCAGCCGGGTGACGTTGGCTCAGGCCGGGCGAAGTCGCCCGGGAGTGCCCAGCGAAGAGATCCTTCCCCTTCCGGCGGCGGCTCTGGCCCAGGGGCCGTGGGAACAGGTCATCGCCCACCTCTTCCCCTATGGGAACTTTACCCGCGGCAACCTGATGCCGATCTTCGACAGCGCGGAACCCGGTGCGGACGAGAAGTGACGCCCGCCCCGCCCGGCTGTGGGCCGAGATCGAGGGCGCTGCGTAACCGTCGAGCAGCAACCTCGCGGGCACTGTCACGTTGACTGACCGGGTGGGATGATCTTCTGGTTGGTCATGCCGGGAGGGGTCGTCCGTGGGCAGCGCGCCGTCGTCGTACAAGGGGCACCGGTACCCGGTGGAGATCATCGCGCACTGCGTGTGGCTGTACTTCCGCTTCCCGCTCAGCTTTCGCGGGGTCGGGGAACTGATGCTGGAGCGCGGCGTGCTCGTCTCCTATGAGACGGTCCGCCGCTGGTGCGCCAAGTTCGGGCAGACCTACGCCAACGGCCTGCGTCGCCGGCTGCCCCGCCCCGGGGGCAAATGGCACCTGGATGAGGTCTTCATGAAGATCAACGCAGAGCGGAAGTACCTGTGGCGGGCCGTGGACGCCGACGGCACCGTCTTGGACATCCTCGTGCAGAGCCGACGGGACACCGCTGCGGCCCGGCGCTTCTTCCGCAGGCTGCTGAAGAAGACCCATACGGTGCCCAGGGTGGCCGTCACCGACAAGCTGCGCTCCTGCAGCGCGGCCCACCGCGAGGTCATGCCCTCCGTTGAGCACCCCTCGCACAAGGGCCTGAACAACCGGGCGGAGAACAGTCATCAGCCGACAAGGCAGCGTGAACGCGCGATGAAAGGCTTCCGCAGTACCGGTGGGGCCCGACGGTTCCTGGCTGCCTTCAGCGGCATCTCACCGCACTTCCGGCCCCACCGCCACCTGATGACCGCTCCCGGCTACCGAGCTGAGACGACCCTCCGCTTTGCAATCTGGGACCAGGCCACCGGCGCCGCCGGGACCTGAACACCGCTTCGAAACCCGGTCCCGCCCCATACCTCACGCGCTGCCAGAAAACCACTCAATAACGTGACAGTGCCGCTGGAGCGGGATCAGTGTCCGGGTTTCGTCCACGGCGTGGAGGTACAGGAGCAGTGTGCCGCCGTCAACGTGGTCACCGAGAACGAGCGGGTTACGGGGCTGCGCCACCGCCCGGAGGAGGGCCCGGCCTGTACGGTGGCGGCCCGCTATGTGGTGGACGCCTCGGGCAGCGACAGTCTGTTGCGCCGTCATGTCGCCGGTGCCCGTGGCTCGTCCGGGCTGGCCGTGTACGCCTGCTTCAAGGCCGACCACAGCCAGGCAAGAGGCCCGCAGCGCTTCCCGTTCGGCGGCGGCTGGTTCTGGATCGCACCGGTCGGCTGCGGGCTTACCCGTGTCGGGGCGGTGGTGCGGCAAGATTTGGCGGACCGGGTGCGCGAGGATCCCGAGGGCTCGCTGTTCGAGTTCGTCGAGGAGTGTCCTCCGATCAGGGCCTTCCTGACGGGGGCCACACGGGTGCGCGGCGGCCGTCACGGGCAGATCCGGGTGCGCCCGCACTGGTCGTACGCCGCCGACCGGCTGTGGCGTCCCGGGATGGTGCTTGTCGGCGACGCCGCGTGCTCCGTGGAGTCGGACTCGCTCCCGTCCCGTGGGGTACATCTGGCCTGCCGCGGCGCCTGGCTCGCGGCCCACGCCCTCGACGGGCATCTGCGCGGAACGGCGGACGAGGGAGCCACCTTCGCGGAGTTCGAGAGGCGGTACAAGGAGGCGTACGGCGAAGTCCTCCACAGCGACGGCCCGTACCCCCCCGCTGCCGGACTTCCCCGCCGTGCCCGCCCGGGCGGGCGTCAGTCGGTGACGAGGTCCTCCGGCGCGGACCTGGCGAGCCCGGCGAGCGTACCGAGCGCCTGGGAGAGGACGTCTCGCTGGGGCGAGGCGAGTCCCAGGCGGATGGCGTTGGGGGCGTGGCTGCCGCCGGCGGTGAACGCAGCGGCGGGCACCACCCCGATGCCGTGCCGCGCGGCGGCGACGACGAACGTGTCCGCGCGCCACGGGCGCGGCAGCTGCCACCAGCAGTGGTAGGAGCGTGGATCGCTCTGCACCGCGAAACCGGCGAGGCGCTGGGCCGCGATCTTCTGCCGTACCGCCGCTTCCCTCTGCTTGGCGTCCACCAGCTTCTTCACAGTGCCGTCCTGCTGCCAGCGGTGGGCGGCCTCCAGGGCGAAGCGCATGGGGGTCCAGCCGCCCGATCGAAGGGCGGCGGCGATCTCGCTCGCCAGGGTGTCGGGCGCCACCACGAAGCCGAGGGTCAGGCCGGGGGCGATGCGCTTGGACAGGCTGTCGATCAGTACGGTCCGCTCGGGGGCATAGGCGGCGAGCGGTGGCAGTTCGTCGTGCAGGAACGCCCAAATGGCGTCCTCGACCGCCGGGATCCGGAGCCGCAGCAGTACGTCGGCCAGCCGCTCGACTCGCTGCGTGGACATGGTGAGCGAGAGCGGGTTGTGCAGCCTCGGCTGCACGTAAACCGCGTGCAGCGGGGCGGCGGCGTGGGCCTCCTCCAAGGCCTCCGGGACCAGTCCGGCACTGTCCATGGCAAGCGGGACGACGGTGATGCCGAGCCGGGCGGCGACGGCCTTGATCACGGGGTACGTCAGCTCCTCGACGCCGAGGCGCCCACCCGGTGGCACCAGGGCGGTGATGACGGCGGAGATGGCCTGCCGCCCATTGCCCGCGAACTGGATCCGCGCGGGGTCGGCACACCAGCCGCCGCGGGCGAGGATGCCGGCGGCGGACTCTTGCACGGCCGGGAGGTCGGACGCACCGACCGGCCGCAGGGAGTATCCGAGGGCGTCGGGCCGCAGCAGCCCACTGAGCCCTTCGGCGAGGAGTGTGCTCTGCTCGGGTACGACCGGGTAGTTGAGCTCGAGGTCGATCCGGCTGCCGGCGGATTCAGTGAGCGCGGGAGTGGAGACACTGGACTTCGCGGACACCGCGCGGACGAAGGTGCCGCGTCCCACCTCACCCACCGTCAACCCGCGGCGGGCCAGTTCCTGGTAGACGCGCGTGGCGGTGGAGTTCGCGATGCCGTGCTGCCGCGCAAACTCGCGCTGCGGAGGAAGCCGGTTGCCGGGCCGGAGGGCGCCGGCTTTGATCTCCTCGGCCACTGCGTCGGCGACGCTCTGATAGTCCTTCACGGCGCGCTCCCCTCGTCCGTCCGGGTGGACTCCATCGAACCACAAAATTGCACTGAGTGCAATGTATGGGTTGCATCGAGCATTGCTCTGCCCGTACGCTCCAGACATTGCTCCGAGGCCAGGAAGGGAGGGGACTGGGCTCAGTGAACACGACCACGCGATCCCGGTCACTGCTCGACCGGACTCCCCTACCCCCGCCCGACTGCCGACGCTGCGGCTTCACATCCGACCTGATCAGGCAGGATGCGATCGCCGACGCGCTCCGGGAGTACACAGCAGGCTGGCAGCAGCTCCTGCGGGACTCGGCAGTCGGCACGCAGGCTCGCCCGCCTGGTCGCCCCTGGAATCGGGCTGCCACGTCCGGGATATGTGTCTGCTGTTCCACACCCGACTCGATGCAATCCTAGGACAATCACCGACTGCACCGAGATTACGGACTGGGGCGGAGACCGGGGCATCCGCGGATCGCCTGGACGCCGTCCGGCGCTACCGGGACGAGGAGCCGCAGCAGGTGGCGGAGGAGCTGGGGCGTGCCGCCGAGGCCCTGGCGCTCCGCCTGGCCACGCTCACCGCCGACGACTGGGACCGCGACGATCCGCGCCTGGCCGACCCGCGGCTCACCGTCGATCTCTTCACCCGCCACCTCCTCCACGACATTGCCCACGACCTCGCCGAGGCCATGCACGACGACCGCGCCGACGGAGCGCGTCCAGAGGATGGCGACACAACGCACCAGCAAATGAGGGGTTTTCATGGTTGAACTGAGCGGGATTCTCGGCGTGGTGGTGGTGGCTCTCGGCATGGTGCTCACCCCCGGCCCGAACATGATCTATCTCGTCTCCCGCAGCATCACGCAGGGCAGGCGCGCCGGCATCGTCTCCCTCGGCGGTGTGGCGCTCGGCTTCATGGTGTACTTGGTCGCCGCGAACCTGGGCCTGTCGGTCGTCTTCATCGCCGTACCCGAGCTGTACTTCGCTGTGAAGCTCGCGGGCGCAGCCTACCTCGCCTACCTGGCCTGGAACGCCTTGAAGCCTGGCGGCGTCTCCGTCTTCGCCCCGCAGGACGTGCCACACGACTCACCACGCAAGCTGTTCACGATGGGCCTGATGACGAACCTGCTCAACCCGAAGATCGCCATCATGTACCTCTCGCTCATCCCCCAGTTCATCGACCTGAACAAGGGCCGCGTCCTCCTCCAGGGCCTCATCCTCGGCTCGATCCAGATCGTGGTCAGCGTCGCGGTCAACCTCACCATCGTCCTGGCGGCCGGCGCGATCGCCGTCTTCCTCTCACGCCGCCCCTCCTGGCTCAAGGTGCAGCGCTACGCGATGGGCGCCGTCTTGGGGGCGCTCGCCGTCTCCCTGGCCATCGGTACCTCGGGCCCGACCAAGGTGAGCTGACGACACGGCAGCAAGGCCGAAGGGCCGGCGCAACGCGCCGGCCCTTCGGTTTTGTCCCTCTGACCTCGGCACTACCGCGCCGCGGTCAGGTGTTCGGCGTGTTCCTGGAGGGAGCGCACGCCCACGTCGCCGCGGTTGAGGGCGTCGATGCCCTGGACGGCGGCGGCGAGCGCCTGGACCGTCGTCAGGCACGGCACGGCACGGCACGGACCGGGCCACGGCGGCCGTACGGATGTCGTAGCCGTCGAGGCGGCCACCGGTGCCGTACGGCGTGTTGACGATGAGGTCGACCTCGCCGTCGTGGATGAGCTGGACGATGGTCTTCTCGCCGTTCGGGCCGGTGCCCTCGGACTGGCACTGTCACGTTATTGAGGGGTTTTCTGGCAGCGTGTGAGGTATGGGGCGGGACCGGGTTTCGAAGCGGTGTTCAGGTCCCGGCGGCGCCGGTGGCCTGGTCCCAGATTGCAAAGCGGAGGGTCGTCTCAGCTCGGTAGCCGGGAGCGGTCATCAGGTGGCGGTGGGGTTGGAAGTGCGGTGAGATGCCGCTGAAGGCAGCCAGGAACCGTCGGGCCCCACCGGTACTGCGGAAGCCTTTCATCGCGCGTTCACGCTGCCTTGTCGGCTGATGACTGTTCTCCGCCCGGTTGTTCAGGCCCTTGTGCGAGGGGTGCTCAACGGAGGGCATGACCTCGCGGTGGGCCGCGCTGCAGGAGCGCAGCTTGTCGGTGACGGCCACCCTGGGCACCGTATGGGTCTTCTTCAGCAGCCTGCGGAAGAAGCGCCGGGCCGCAGCGGTGTCCCGTCGGCTCTGTACGAGGATGTCCAAGACGGTGCCGTCGGCGTCCACGGCCCGCCACAGGTACTTCCGCTCTGCGTTGATCTTCATGAAGACCTCATCCAGGTGCCATTTGCCCCCGGGGCGGGCAGCCGGCGACGCAGGCCGTTGGCGTAGGTCTGCCCGAACTTGGCGCACCAGCGGCGGACCGTCTCATAGGAGACGAGCACGCCGCGCTCCAGCATCAGTTCCCCGACCCCGCGAAAGCTGAGCGGGAAGCGGAAGTACAGCCACACGCAGTGCGCGATGATCTCCACCGGGTACCGGTGCCCCTTGTACGACGGCGGCGCGCTGTCCACGGACGACCCCTCCCGGCATGACCAACCAGAAGATCATCCCACCCGGTCAGTCAACGTGACAGTGCCGTACGACAAGCTGAAGCGGGACTGCAAGTCCAGCGGGATCTCTTACAACCAGGGTATTGCTCAGTCGATCCGGCTGTGGCTCGACGAACATCCTTCACCGCGGCCCAAGCCCCAGCGGGTCACCGGGGCGCGCCGCATCATTTTCGGTAATCAGAAGGGCGGTGTCAGTAAGACCTCGGTGTCTGCCGGCGTCGCCCAGGCTCTCGCCGAGTCGGGTCATCGCACTCTGCTGATCGACTTCGACCCGCAGGGTCACCTGACCAAGCAGCTCGGTCACCCGCTCATCGAAATTGATGCCCCCAGCCTTGCCAAGCACATGCTCGGTGAGGTCAAGGACGGTGAGCTCACGGACCTGCTGGTGCCGATAAGGGGCGGGGACTTCGAGGATCATCTCTGGCTGCTCCGGGCCTGCAAGGACGCCTTCCTCCTCGATGCCAAGCTCGCCACGAGCCGCTTCGTGCGGATCAAGGAGACGGCGCTGGAGAAGGCCTTGGAGCCGCTGGAGCACGATTTCGACTTCATCGTCGTCGACTGCCCGCCAAGCCTCGGCTACAGCATGGACACGGCCATCTACTACTGCCGCACCCGGGAGGGCGAAGAGGACGGCGCCTCGGGCATCGTCATCCCTGTTCTGTCCGAAGACTCGTCCGCCGACGCCTACGACATGCTCGAAGAGCAGATCGCGGACCTGATCGAGGACATGGAAGTCGCCATCAGTCAGCTCGGTTTCGTCGTCAACATGTACGACAGCCGCAAGGGCTATGTGGCGACATCCTCTCTGGAGGAGTGGCGGAAGATCGGTGAGCCCCCGGTCCTGGCTGTCGTGCCAGAGCTGAAGGACCAACGAGAAGCGGCACGGGTGAAGGCAGCCCTGCTAGCCCATGCCCCTTACTGCGAGCAGGTGGAAGCAATGCGGACGATCGCACGGAGGATCAGCGGATGAGCGTCGCCGACCGGCTGGGAGCCGGGTCTTCTTTCACCGAACGACGCGGCCGCAGTGCTCGCGGACCCGCAAAGGCAGTGACCCAGGGAGACGTTCCCGTCTACGAGTTGGTTCGGTTGCAGCTGGATGAGGTCTCCCCTACCCTCCTCAACCCGCGCCGCAACTTCGGCACCGACGAGGAAAAGACGCGCTTCGGCGAGGAACTGCGTCGCGCTCAGCTGGCTGCATGTGTCGCTGTGACCCGAACCGCCTACCTTGCACTGTGGCCCGACCACGAGGACCGCATCGACAACGCCGCCCACGTTCTGATCAACGGTGAGCGACGTTTCCACAGCGCTGTCCACGTCGGCTTGGAGGCGCTGGACTTCGTTGTCCGTGACGATCTGGCCTCAAGCCGTGAGGAATTCATCAACCACCTGCTGAAGGAAAACCTTGAGCGGGAGGACTTTGACGTGATCGAGCGTACTCGTGGTGTGGAGCAGCTCGTAGCCGTGTGCGCGGAAACCTCGGAGCGTGGGGCCCGGACCCGGGCAGCCGAGCAACTCGGCAAGGACCGCTCATGGGTGACCAACCAGCTGGTGCTGCTGGAGTTGCCGGCGGAGCTGCAGGCCATGTTGAGCGCAGGCACGCTTGCCGAGCGCGACGGGCGGATGTTGGCTCGCTACTCCAAGGAGAACCCCGGGCTGGGAGCAGCCAATCTACTGGATTATCTAAAAGCAACGAAGGAAGCCGCAGCCTTGGCCAAAGCCGAGGAACGTCGGCAGCTGCAGACGCTGCGCTCCGCTGGGGACACTGCCTTGTTGTCCGCGGACAACAAGGCGGAAGATCAGCAATCGCTCGCGGCAAGCGCTCTGCCGGACGCTCCTCTGTCAGGCAACGTGAACCGCAGCTTGTTGTCCGCGGACAACAAGGAAACCACGTCGTCGGCGCACTCGCACCCGGCGTCGACTTTGTTGTCCGCGGACGGCAAACCAGTCGGTGAGGCGGTGCACAGTGCGGCCAGGCCGCCAGCTCAGCGTCAGCCGACGCAGAAAGATGCCGAACTCTCTGCTCCTGGCCCTGCCGATGCAGTGGAGAGCTCCAGCGAAGGCGGGTCGGATGGACTGGGCGGTCAAGGGCAGCCACGTCAGCTGCCGTATGACGATGCCTTCTACGTCGTCAATCACCTGCACCTGAAGATGGAGCCGTCGGTCTTCGCTGAAGGCGTTCGGCTGTGGTTGGGAATCATGCGTGAACAACATCCCGACGAGTACAAAGCGCTGCTTCGTGAGCTGTCCCAGCAGGAGGAACAACCGGTCTGACCACCCAACCACTACGGCCCGCCCCCGCACACTGCGGGGCGGGCCGTAGTGGTTGGGTGGTCAGACATGCTGAAGGTGCTGGCGCCTCGTGACGGATGCGTCCAGTGCCCGGGGCGGCTGCCCCATGAGCCGATGCGCCGGCTGTCTCGGGGCCTGGTGCACGTCTCATCGGCCCACCCTCAGTGATGATGAAGAAGCTGCGTGGCCCAGCCCGCCCAGCCGCCCAGTCGCGCTGCCCTCCAGCCCCCGATCCGCCAACGGCTGTTCGAGGAGGCGGCCCAGTACAAGATCATGGTGCTGCGGGAGAGCCTCGACCTGGGCTCGGAAGCCCATATCGACTACGGCCTTCTGGGACAATGGATTGACCGGGCCGCCAGGAAAGGGCACCGGATCCAGGCGTACGTGATGGTGTCGCCCGCTTCGCGGCACATATTCGTCTCAGGCACTCTTCTTGCGGACCAGCGTGATGCCATCGGCCATGACCAGCAGGCTGAGTTCCACACGCTCGTCGTCCCGCAGCAGCTTGTTCAGATCGCGCACGGCACAGGTGTCGGGGTCGGTGGCGGCCGGGTCGGCGACCCGGCCGAAGAACAGGGTGTTGTCGAGGACAATCAGACCACCCGGGCGCACCAGGTGCAGGCAGGTCTCGTAGTACTCGGGGTAGTGGGCCTTGTCCGCGTCGACGAACGCGAGGTCGAAGCCGCCTTCCCCGTGCTCCTCGTGGAGCCCCGCCAGGGTGTCATGCGCGTCTCCGACCCGGGCGTCGATCCGGTCGGAGACCCCGGCCCGGTCCCAGTACGAGGCCGCTATCTCGATCCATTTAGGGTTGAGTTCGCAGGTCACGACCTGCCCTCCGGGAGACAGCGCGCGAGCCATACACAGGGTGCTGTACCCAGTGAAGGTACCGATCTCCAGGACGCGGGCCGCGTCCGTCAGCCGCACCAGCAAGGACAGCAGCTGGCCTTCCTCGGCCATCACCTGGAGGGACGGGCCACCGGGCAGCTGGGCGTTCAGCTCGCGGAGGTCGGCGAGCACCGGGTCGTCCCTGAGGGAGATCTCCCGTGCGTAGGCGAGCAGTTCGGGGCTTTGGTGGGTGTGAGTGGCCATGATGGAGGTGATCCGTTCGTCGTGATCGAGGTCGTGGTCAGTGCGCCGGTGTCGGTTTCGGCTGGTGCAGTGGTCGGGAGGCCAGCAGGCCGGTGACCGTGTCGGTGAACTCCTCGCGCCGCGTGTCCAGGTAGAAGTGCCCGCCCTCGAAGATCCGCAGGTCGAAGGGTCCGTGCGTGACGTCCGACCAGCCGGCGGCCTCCTCGACCGTCACCTTGGGGTCCGACGCACCGACCAGCGCCGTCACCGGGCACGACAGCCGGGGTTCAGGGCGGTGGCGGTAGGCGCGCAGCGCGGCGTAGTCCGCGCGCAGCGGCGGAAGGAACATCTGCAGGACATCGCTGTCGTCGAGCAGTTCGGGGCTCGTCCCGCCGAGCAGCGCCAGTTCGCGCACCAGCGCGTCGTCGTCCAGCTCGGCCACCGGTCTGCTGCTCTGCAGCTCGGGTGAACGCTGACCGGAGACGATCACCTGGTCCGGCCCGGGCGAGGCGGTCGCCTTCAGTACCCGCGCCAGTTCGTAGCCGACCGTGGCTCCCATGCTGTGGCCGAAGACCGACAGCGGGCGGTCGGCCCATGCGGACAGCTCCTCGGCGATCCGCGCCGCCATCGCCCGGATGCCCAGCTCCATGGGCGCCTCACGCCGGTCCTGGCGGCCCGGGTACTGGACGGCGACCACCTCAACCCGTGACCGGTCGGCCAGTTCCCTGGAGAGCGGGAAGAACGTGCTCGCGGAACCGCCCGCGTGCGGGCAGCACACCAGGCGCGCCACCGGGTCCGGCACGGTGTGGAAGCACCGCAGCCAGCTGTCGTTCGGCAGGCTCACCGGTTCAGCTCCTCGTCCAGGAAACGCGCCATGTCCTCGATACGAGGGTGGTCATAGACCAGCGTGGGTGGCAGGTCCAGCGCCAAGGCCTCTCCCAGGCGCGTGCGCAGCTCCACGGCCATGAGCGAGGTGATGCCCAGGTCGAGCAGCTCGGCGTCGCCGTCAAGCGGTTCGGGGCCCTCGTGGCCGAGGGTGTCCGCCGCGGCCTCCGCGACGATCCGTATGAGTGCGGCGAGGCGTTCGGAGCCGGACAGAGCGGCGATCTCCTGGCCCGGCGTCTCCTGCGGGGGGTGCTCCTCGGTTTCCACCACTTTGACCGCAGCCGCCGTCCCCCCGTCCTCGCCGCTGGCTGGTCGGGCTCCAGCCAGTACCGGCGCCGCTGGAAGGCGTACGTCGGTAGTGCCGTGAGGAACCTCGGACGCCGTTCGTCGAAGAGCGGGCTCCAATTGACGGTCCTTCCCTGGGCGTGGAGGTCGCCCAGGGCGGTGAGGAAGGAGACCGGTTCGGGCCGGTCGCGGCGCGCCACGGGGACGGCCCGGGCGGTGCGGGCGGCCTCGTGGCCGGACAGGCACTCGGGCACTATCGAGGACAGCACGGTGTCCGGGCCGAGTTCGAGGAAACCGCGCACGCCGTCCGCCGCCAGTTCGAGCACGCCGTCGGCGAACCGCACCGGCTCCCGCACATGGCGCACCCAGTAGGCAGGGTCCGTGAGGTCCTTCTCGGCAGCGATCCGGCCGGTCAGGTTGGAGACCACCGGTACGGTGGGACGTTGGTAGTCGAGCTGCTCGGCCACCCTCAGGAAGTCGTCCAGTATCGCTT
Organism: Streptomyces sp. TG1A-8; assembly: GCF_030499535.1. NCBI lineage: Bacteria > Bacillati > Actinomycetota > Actinomycetes > Kitasatosporales > Streptomycetaceae > Streptomyces > Streptomyces sp. TG1A-8. Next base: position 83,844 of record NZ_JASTLB010000004.1, on the reverse strand, counting down.
CCATGTGCGGCGAGTGGAACGCATGGCTGGTCCGCAGCCGCTTGACACGCCGACCGTGCGCGACGGCCCAGGACTCGATCTCGGCGACGACGTCTGCGTCCCCCGAGACCACGGTGGACTCGGGGCCGTTCACAGCCGCGATCGAGACGCGGTCCTCCCGGCCGACGAGCAGGGGCCGGATGTCCGCCTCAGTGGCGCGCACCGCAAGCATGGCGCCGTTGTCGCACGGCAGGGCCTGCATCAGCCGCCCACGGGCCGCGACGAGTGCCGCTGTGTCCGCCAGCGACCACACGCCCGCCACATGGGCCGCGACCAGCTCTCCGATCGAGTGGCCGACGACGGCGTCGGGCGTGACACCGAACCGCCGAAGCAACCGGTATTGCGCCACCTCCAGGGCGAACAGCGCGGGCTGGGTGTACTCGGTCCGGTCCAGCAGCGCGGCTGTGGCCGTGCCCGGTTCCGCCCACAGCACCTCGCGCAGCGGCTGGTCCAGGTGTGGGTTGAAGTGCGCGCAGACCGCCCGCAGTTCCTCCGCGAAGGCGGGGAAGGCCCGGCTCAGCTCGCGGCCCATGCCCGGCCGTTGGGCGCCCTGCCCCGCGAACAGCAGGGCGAGCCCGCCCTGTGCGGCGCCGCCGCCACGCAGCACCCCCGTGCCGAGCCCGCCCTCGGCCAGCAGGTCGAGTCCGTGCAGCAGCTCTTGGCGGTCCTCGGCGACAACGACACCTCGCTGTGTCAGCAGGGAGCGGTGCCCGGCCAGCGAGTACGCCAGGTCGGTGAGGTCCGTGTCCGGGTGGTCCAACAGATGGCGGCGCAGGCGGGCCGCCTGCGCGCGCAGGGCTGTCGGGGTCTTCGCGGACAGGGGCCAGGCGAGCGCGGACGTGTCGCGACCGGTCCGCTCGGGTCCGCTGGTGAGCATCGGTTCACTGGTGTGCTCCGGCTCTTCCTGCGGGACCTGTTCCACGATGACGTGGGCGTTGGTGCCGCTGACGCCGAAGGAGGAAACTCCGGCGCGGCGCGGCCGACCCGTGGCCGGCCAGGGCACGGGCTCGGTGAGCAGCCGGACAGCACCCGCCGACCAGTCGATGTGCGGGCTGGGGTCCTCAGCATGCAGGGTCCTGGGCAGCAGGCCGTTGCGCATGGCCAGCACCATCTTGATGACACCGCCCACACCGGCGGCGGCCTGGGAATGGCCGATATTGGACTTCAAGGTTCCCATGTACACGGGGAGTTCGCCGTCGCGGTCCTGACCGTAGACCGCCATGATGGCCTGCGCCTCGATCGGGTCGCCCAGCCTCGTCCCGGTGCCGTGCGCCTCGACCGCGTCCACCTCCCGCGGGCTCAGACCGGCGTCCGCGAGGGCCCGTCGGATGACCCGCTCCTGGGAGGGGCCGTTGGGGGCTGTCAGGCCGCTGCTCGCGCCGTCCTGGTTGATCGCGGTACCGCGCACCACGGCGAGCACGGGGTGCCCGTGGCGGCGTGCGTCGCTCAGCCGCTCGACCAGCAGCAGGCCCACGCCCTCGCCCCAGCCGGTACCGTCGGCCTGCGCGGAGAACGCCTTGCACCTGCCGTCCGGGGCCAGGCCGCGCTGTCGGCTGAACTCGATGAAGGGGCCCGGCGTGGACATCACCGTCACGCCTCCGGCGAGCGCAAGCGTGCATTCCCCCCGGCGCAGGGCCTGGGCCGCCAGGTGCAGCGTCACCAGGGAGGAGGAGCAGGCGGTGTCGACCGTGACAGCGGGGCCTTCGAAACCGAAGGTGTAGGCGAGCCGCCCGGACGCCACGCTTGGGGCACTGCCGTTGCCGAGGAAGCCCTCGTAGCCTGCGGGAGCCGGCTGGAGGCGGGAGGCGTAGTCGTTGTACATGACGCCGACGTACGTGCCGACGGGCTCGCCGCGCAGGGTGCGCGGGTCGATCCCGGCGCGTTCGAGCGCCTCCCACGCGCATTCCAGCAGCAGCCGCTGCTGGGGGTCGACGGTCAGCGCCTCGCGGGGCGCCATCCCGAAGAACTCCGCGTCGAAGTGGGCGGCTTCGGCCAGGAAACCGCCTCCCTTGCTGGAGCACTTGCCAAGCGCCTCCGGATCGGGGTCGTACAGGTTCTCCAGGTCCCAGCCCCGGTCGTCGGGGAAGCCGCCGACGGCATCGCCGCCTGCGGCCACCAGCTCCCACAGCTCCTGCGGGGAGCGCACCCCACCGGGGAAGGCGCAGGCCGTGCCCACGATGGCGATGGGCTCGTGCTCCCGCTCGCGCAGTTCGTTCAGCTGCCGGCGCGCCGTACGGAGCTCGGCCGTAGCGCGCCGCAGATAGTCCACAAGTTGTTCGTTCGAGGGAGTCGCTTCCTCGGCGGTCATGCAGCACCTCTCAAGGTTGGTCGCGCGGCCGTGGGACGGCGGCTCACGACGGGCCGAGCTCGTCGTCGAGCATTGCGAAGAGTTCCTGGGTGGAGGCGGTCGCGATGTCCGGCCCCGTCTCCTGCTCCTGCCGGGCGTCCGGTACCTCCACGGTGCGCAGCAGTGCGCGCAGGGCTGCCGCCACCGCCCGCCGATCCGCCTCGTCCCGCGGCGTCTCTGCGAGCAGTCCGGCCAAGGTGTCCAGTTCCTGGCGTACGCGGGAGGAGGCCACCTCCGACGGGCCGCCAGGGGCGAGTTGCCCGCGCAGGTGGGCGGCGAGGGCGGCCGGACTCGGATGGTCGAACACGGCGGTCGCCGGCAGGCGCACCCCGGTCAGCCGGGTGAGCCGGGTGCGCAACTCCATCCCGGTCAGCGAGTCGAATCCGAGGTCCAGGAAGCCGCGGTCCATGTCGATCGTCCCGGTGCCCGGGTGACCGAGGACGTCGGCGGCGGTGGACCGTACGGCATCCAGGAGCGCGGCGTCCAGGTCGGCTCCGGAGAGCCGGGCCAGGCGGGCGCGGAGATCGGAGCTCGGCGCCGGGTCTGTCACCCGGTGCGCCGGCGCCGGGACGAGGGCTCGGAGCAGATGCGGGACCGGCACGGTGCGGGCGCGGGCCCTCAGCGCGGCGGTGTCGAGCTTGAGGGGTACCAGTACCGCCTCGTGCGCCTCGCGTTGGGTGCGGAAGGCATGGCCGAGCGCCGCGTCGAACAGGGCCAGCCCATCCTGCTCCGAGAGGGGGATCAGGCCCGCCTCCCGCATGCGCCGGCGGTCGGCGGCACCGAGCCGGCCGGACATGCCTGCGGACTGGTCCCACCAGCCCCAGGCGAGGGACACGGCGGGCAGACCGAGAGCCCGGCGATGGTGGGCGAGGGCGTCGGTGACGGCGTTCGCGGCCGCGTAGTTGCCCTGGCCTGCCCCGCCCAGGAGGCCGGACGCCGAGGAGAAAAGCACGAAGGCGGACAGGTCCCGGTCGCGGGTCGCCTCGTGCAGATGCCAGGCGCCGTCCGCCTTGGCGCGGAGCACGGCGTCGACGCGGTCGCCGTCCAAGACGTCGACGGGAGCGTCCCGGACGACGCCCGCCCCGTGCACGACCGTTCGCAGGGGGCGGTCGGCCGGGAGTTGCGCGAGCAGCCGGTCCACGTCGCCGCGCTCGGCCACGTCGCAGGGGGCCACGGTGACCCGGGCGCCGAGCCGCGTGAGCTCCGCCGTCAGCTCAGCCGCGCCGTCGGTGGCCTCACCCCTGCGGCCGACGAGCACGAGGTCCCGTACGCCGTACCGCTGCACCAGGTGACGAGCGATCAGGGAGCCGACGGCTCCAGTGCCGCCGGTGATCAGTGCCAGGCCATCGGGGTCGACGACCGGGGTGTCGGCGGGGTCGGCCGGTGCGCCGACGGGGCCGAACGGCAGGCGCTCCAACCGGGCCACGCACAACGTGCCCCCACGGAGAGCGAGTTGGGGTTCACCGGCGGCAAGCGCCTCGGTGATCAGGTCAGCGGCGCCTTCCGCGGTCTCCTCGGCGCCGACGTCGAGCAGCACAAAGCGGTCCGGGTGTTCGGACTGGGCCGAGCGCAGCAGTCCCCACACCGCGGCCTCGGCTGGATCGGGCGCGCGATCACCGGGCCGTGCTGCGACGGCCCCGCAGGTCATCACCACGAGTCGCGCCTCGGCGAGCCGGTCGTCGGACAGCCAGCGCTGGATCAGGCCCAGCGTGAGGCCGAGGCGCCGGCGAACGCCTCGGTCGGGCGCGGAGGAGTCCGGGGGCGTACCGGGCAGGGGCGGCAGCACCACCACGGACGGCGGCGCCTGCTCCCTGCCGTCCTCGCCGTTTCCGCCGAGGGCGGCGCACAGGGCATCGAGGTCCGTGTGCAGCGCCGTCGCATGCGCGCCGAGCGCCTTCTGCCAAGCCCCGGGATGGGCGCCGGTCCCGGCGGACGGGGCGGACAGCAGGGCCCACCCGTGCGCGGCGGGCTCCGCCACCTGCGCGGGCGGCAGCGGATGCCAGCCGAGGCGCAGCAGCGGGCCGCCGGCCGCCGCCGCGGCGCCCGCGATCCGGTCGGGGGACTCCGGGCGCAGCGCCAGGGCGGCCACGGACGCCACGGGCGCGCCGGTGCCGTCGGCCAGGTCGATGGCGACGGCATCGGGGCCGGTGACGCGGAATCGGGCACGCAGCGCGCCGGCCGCCGTGCCCCGCCAGGTGACTCCGGTCCAGGAGAACGGCAGTCCGTGCCGGCGCCGCCCGTCCTCCGGACCGGTCTCCGCGAGGGCGCCGAGGGCGACCGGCCGCAGCACCGCGTCCAGCAGGGCAGGGTGCACCGCGAACGCGTCCTGGGATCCGCTCAGTTTCTCCGGCGACCGGGCCTCGACGTAAACCTCCTCGCCCCGGCGCCAGGCGCGGTGCAGCCCGAGGAAGGCCGGTCCGTAGCCGAACCCGGTCCCGGCCATGTCGCCGAGGAGCAGGTCGAGGTCGATCTCGGTGGTGCCGTCCGGTGGCCAGACGTCGGCGGTCCAGGGCGTCTGGTGGGCGTCGTCGGGCTCGGAGGCGAGCAGGCCGGTCGCACAGCGGGTCCATTCGCAGGTGTCGAGCGGGTCCTCACCGTCGGTCGCGAGGCGGCCGTACACGGTGAAGGCGCGCCCGTTCGCTGCTTCTTCCCCGTCCACCCCGGCAGACGGATCCACCACGACCTGGAGGTGGATCTCCCGTCCGTCCGGCACGACGAGGGGGTGCAACAAGGTGAGTTCGGCAAGGTGCTCGTATCCCAGCCGGGCTCCCAAGGCACGCAGTAGTTCCGCCACGGCGGTCCCCGGCACGACGACGGTGCCGGTGACGGTGTGGTCGGCCAGCCAGGGCTGCCGTCGGGGGGAGAGGACCGAGGTGAACGTCCAGCCCTGCCCGTCGGCGCGGCCGAGCGCTGCGCCGAGCAGCGGATGGTCGACGGAGGTGAGTCCGGCCGCGCCGGGCAGCCGTGCGGGAGCGGGCTCGGTGAGCCAGTAGTGCTGGTGGACGAAGGCGTAGGTGGGCAGCGGCGTTCTGCGCGCAGCTGTCCCGGCGAGCGTGGCGGGCCAGTCAACCGGCGTGCCGCGCACATACAGCTCCGCGAGCGCCGTCAGCAGCGCTCGGCCCTCGGAGCGGTTGCGGCGCACTGCGGGGATCACGCACGTGCCGCCGTCGTCGTCCGTGCCGTCCGCGCTCTCGGGCAGGGACTGCCGTGCCATGGGTGTCAGTGCGGCGTCGGGGCCGACCTCCAGGAACTGGGTGACGCCCTCCCGGCGCAGGGCGGCCACGCAATCGGCGAAGCGGACGGGCAGCCGTACATGCCGGACCCAATAGTCGGCCGAGCAGATGTCGTCCGGCTCGGCGGGCCGGCCGGTCACGTCCGAGACGAGGGGAATGCGCGGCGGGTGGTAGGTCAGCCGTTCGGCCACAGCACGGAAGTCGTCGAGCATGGGGTCCATCCGGGGTGAGTGGAAGGCGTGACTCACCCGTAGCGAGGTCGTCTTGCGGCCGCGCTCTGTGAAGTGTTCGGCGATCCGCCGGACCGCGTCGGTGTCGCCGGCGACGACGGTGGCGTGCGGACCGTTGATCGCGGCAAGCGAGACGTCCACCTCGTGTCCGTGCAGCAGGGGCAGCAGTTCCGCCTCGGTGGCCTGGAGCGCCACCATCGAGCCGCCCGCGGGCAGGCGGCCCATCAGCCGTCCGCGCGCGGCCACCAGGGCGGCGGCGTCGGGCAGCGAGAACACTCCGGCGACCGTCGCCGCAGCGATCTCGCCTATGGAATGCCCGGCGACCACGTCGGGGCGCACGCCCAGTGACTCCAGCAGTCGGAACAGAGCGACCTCGAAGGTGAACAGGGCGGGCTGGGCCCACTGGGTGAGGTCGACGAGGCCGGCGTCCGGGGAGTCGGCCTCGGCGAACACCACTGCGGACAGGGGGCGTTCGAGATACGGGTCCAGATGGGTGCAGATCTCGTCCCAGGCCTGGGCGAAGACGGGGTGGCGTGCGTACAGATCCTGTCCCATGCCCGGCCGTTGAGCACCCTGCCCGGTGAACAGGAAGGCGGTCTTCGGCTCGCCGCGCACGACGCCGCGGACCTCGCCGCCCGTCGGCTCGCCCCCGGCGACGCCGTCCAGTGCGCGCAGCAGTTCGGTGTGGTCCTCACCGATGACCACCGCCCGGTGCTCCAGCGCGGCGCGGGTGGTGGCGAGGGACAGGGCGGTGTCGGCGACCGGGACCTCTGGACGGGCGGCGGCGAAGTCCCGCAGCCGACGTGCCTGTGCCCGCAGCCCGTCCGGGCCTCTGCCGGAGAGGGTCCAGGCCACGAGGGTCGGCCGTGCGTCCGCCGGGACGTCGTCCGGGGTGTGCTCGGACGGCTGCGGCGGCTGCTCGATGATCACATGGGCGTTGGTCCCGCTGATGCCGAAGGAGGACACCGCTGCCCGGCGCGGCTCCCCGGTCTCCGGCCACGCGACCGGCTCGGTGGCGAGCCGGACCGCTCCCGACGCCCAGTCGACGTGCGGGGTCGGCGAGGTGACGTGCAGGGTCCTGGGGACGGTGCCATGTCGGATTGCCTGCACCATTTTGATCACCCCGCCGAGGCCGGCGGACGCCTGGGGGTGCGCGATGTTGGACTTGATCGACCCGAGCCAAAGCGGGGGCCGGCCGGCTCCCCTGGTGCCGTAGGTGGCGAGCACCGCCTGGGCCTCGATCGGGTCGCCGAGAGTCGTCCCGGTGCCGTGCGCCTCCAGGACGTCGACCTGCTCGACGGTGAGGCCGGCATCGTGCAGCGCGTCCCTGATGACCCGCTGCTGGGCGAGGCCGTTGGGCGAGCTGAGCCCGTTGCTGGCACCGTCCTGGTTGACGGCGGTGCCGCGCACGACCGCCAGCACCTCGTGCCCGAGCCGGCGCGCATCGCTGAGCCGCTCCAGCACGAGTACGGCGACGCCCTCGCCCCAGCCGGTACCGTCCGCATCGGCCGAGAACGACCGGCACCGGCCGTCAGGGGCCAGCCCGCGCTGCCGGCTGAACTCGACGAACGCCCCTGGGGTGGCCATGACCGCGACGCCTGCGGCCAGCGCCAGACCGCACTCCTCGGCGCGCAGGGAACGCATGGCGAGGTGGAGGGCGACGAGCGACGAGGAGCAGGCCGTGTCCACGGTGAGGGCGGGTCCCTCCAGACCGAGTGCGTACGAGACCCGCCCGGAGAGCACGGCGGGCGAGCCGCCCGTGAGCAGGTACCCCGCCACGTGCTCGGGCACCTCCTCGTGGACCCGCGGCCCGTAGTCCAGTGCCCTGCCGCCCACGAAGACGCCGGTGCGGCTGCCCCGCAGCGACAGCGGGTCGAGGGCCGCGCGTTCGAGCGCCTCCCACGCCACTTCCAGCAGCAGACGCTGCTGCGGGTCCATGGCCACGGCCTCGCGCGGCGAGATGCCGAAGAACCCGGCGTCGAAGGCGCCCGCGTCGTCGAGGAAGGCGCCCTCTCGGACGTAGCTCTTGCCGGCGCCGCCGTCGGGGTCGTACAGCTCCTCGGTGTTCCACCCCCGGTCGGTGGGGAAGGGGGAGACCGCGTCGACGCCCTGGGCCACGAGGTCCCACAACTCCTCGGGGCCGCGCACCCCGCCGGGGAACCGGCATGCCATGCCGACGACGGCGATCGGCTCGCGCGCCGCCTCGGTGAGCCGCCGGTTCTGCCCACGCAGCCGCTCGTTGTCCTGGAGGGCGACGCGCAACGCGTCCACGAGCCTGTCGGGAGTCGCCGCCATGGCCGTCCTCTCCTCGTCGGGCAGTTCCGTCTCATGCCGAGGGCCGGTCATGATGCCGCTCCTCGGTACGCCATGGCGATCAGATCCTCGGCGTCCATCGCCTCGATCTCCTTGGCTTCGGACGGGACTTCGGGCTCTTCGGCCTCGGACGGGGTGTCCGGCTGTTCGGCGAGCCGCAGCAGCTGTGTCACCAGCCCCATCGCACGCAGCCGCTCGAACGGGACGGACGCCAGCACCCGCCGTACCTCCCGCTCCTCCGGGTCGTCGGGCTCCTCGCCGGTTCCAGGTCCCGGAGTCGGCTCGGGCAGCAGCTCCGCGAGGTGGGCGGCGAGCCGTCGCGGCGTCGGATGGTCGAAGACGACGGTGGTGGGCAGCGGCAGCCCGGTGGCCTTGCGTAGGCGGTTGCGCAGTTCGACGGCCGTCAGCGAGTCGATGCCGAGTTCCCGGAAGGCCCGCCCCGCCTCGACTCGGTCGGTGCCGGCGTGGCCGAGGGCGCCCGCGACATGTTCGGTGACGGTCTGCAGCAGATGACGGTCGCGGTCGGCGGCCGGTAGCGCCAGCAGGGCCTCCCGCAGCGTCGCGCTTGCCGACTCGCCGTCGGGGTCCTCGGTGCCGTCGCCCAGGACCTCCCGTACGGCGGGCAGATCCGCGAGCAGCGGACTCGGCCGCGCAGCGGTGAACCCGGGGGCGAACGCCCGCCAATCCATGTCGCTGACGACCACGCAGTCCTCCTGGTGCTCGACGGCCTGGCGCAGCGCGGCGACCGCCCCGGCCGGGGCCATCTTGCGAAGCCCGTTGCGGCGCAGCACCTCCTCCATCACCTCGTGCGTCGCCATGCCCCTGCCGTCCCAGGCCCCCCACGCGACAGAGGTGACGGGCACGCCGCGGGCCCGGTGGCGCTGGGCGAAGGCATCCAGGTAGGCGTTGGCCGCCGCGTAGGCGCCCTGGTTGCCGCCGCCCCAGACCGCGGCGACGGAGGAGAACACGACGAAGGCATCCAGCGCCGTGTGGTCGACGGCGGCGGCCAGGTTCTCCGCACCGGCCACCTTCGCCGCCACTACAGCGGCGACCTCGTCCGACCCGGTGCCGTCCAGCGGGGAGAACTGGCCGACGCCCGCCGCATGGACCACCGCACGGATCACCGTTCCACCGGCTGTCACCCGAGCCACCAGCTCGGCGACGGCGTCGCGGTCCGCGATGTCGCAGGCGGCGAGAGTCACCCGAGCGCCCGCCTCCTCCAGTTCGGCCCTCAGCTCGCCCGCGCCCGGGGTCCGCTCCCCGCGGCGGCCGACCAGCACCACGTGCTCAGCCCCCTCGCGGGCGAGCCAGCGCGCGACCTGCCCGCCCGCGGCACCCACGCCACCGGTGACCACGGCGGTGCCCCGGGGCCGCCACTGCGCCCGGGCGGCGCGCCCGGCCAGCGGTGCGGACGTGAGTCGGCGCGCCCACATACCGGCCGCGCCGACGAGCAGCTGGTCCTCGCCGCCCGGGGCGCCGAGGGCGGTGCACAGGCGCCGGCGCGCCGCCTCGTCGGCGGGGTCGCGCAGATCCACGAGCCCGCCCCAGCGCTCAGGGTGTTCAAGAGCGACGACCCTGCCCAAGCCCCAGATCTGGGCCTGCGCGGGCCGGACGTCCGTCTCGCCAGGCAAGGCGACGGCCCCACTGGTCAGGCACCACAGCGGCGCCCCCAGCCCGGCGTCGCCGACGGCCTGTGCCAACGCGTGGCTGGCGGCCAGACCGGCGCTCACCACGGGGAAACGGGCGCTGGGACGCTCGTCGAGACCGAGCAACGAAATCACCCCGGCGGTCCGCCCGTCTGGCTCCTCCGCAGTGCTGTACGCCTCCCGGGCCGCAGCAGCCAGGTTCTCGGCGAGGGCGCCACGCTCGGCGGTGACCGCGTCCACGCCCACCCGCGTCGGCCGGGCGCCGTGCGCCGACAGGGCTTCCAGCACGCCGTCGACGATCTCGGCGGCCTCCCCGTCCGGAATGCCGTCCGGGGTGACGACCAGCCAGGTTCCGGTGAGCGTGGGCTCGCCTTCCACCACGGGAGTCCAGGTGACGCGGTAGCGCCATGCGTCCAGGACGGCGTGCTCCCGTTGCCGTTTGCGCCACGAGGACAGGGTGGGCAGCACGGTGCCCAGCGGCCGGGTCAGGCTCTCGTCGCCGGCCACGTCCAGCATCCGGGCCAGCGACTCCAGGTCCGTGCGCTCCACCGCTTCCCAGAACCCGCTCGCCGTCGGGTCACCGGGGGTACTGCCGGCGTCCGGGGCGGCTGCGGCGGGCTCGGCCCAGTACCGGCGGCGTTGGAAGGCGTAGGTGGGCAGGTCGACCCGGGATGCCCGGACGGCGGAGGGCAGCGTGCGCCAGTCGGGGTGGACACCGCGGGTCCAGGCTTCGGCCACCGAGGTGAGCAGGCGGTGCAGACCACCGTGCTCGCGGCGCAGCGAGCCGACGGTGACGATCTCGGCGCCCTCGTCCTCGGCCGTCTCCTCCAGCGAGGGCGTCAGCAGCGGGTGCGGGCTCATCTCGACGAACGAGCGGTGCCCGTGGGCGAGTAGTTGGCGCGTGGCCCGCTCGAACTCCACCGGCTCGCGCATGTTCCGGAACCAGTAGTCAGCGTCGAGCAGCACGGTGTCCAACCGGCCGCCCGTCAGGGTGGAGAAGAACGGCACCTCGGACGTCTTCGGACTGATCGGGCCGAGCCCGTCGGCGAGCGCCTTGCGCAGCGCGTCGACCTGGGGGGAGTGGGAGGCGAAGTCCACTCCGGGGATCGGCCAGCGCAACACGCCCAGCTGCGAGAGGCGGACGCCGAACTCGCCGAGCGCCTCCGGGTCACCGGCCACGGTCACCGTGGCGGGGGCGTTCACGGCAGCGACGGCGATCCGGTCGGACCAGGGCTCGATCCACTCTCTGACCTGGGCGGCGGGGGCGAGGACCGACACCATGCCGCCCTTCCCGGCGAGCCGGGCCCACAGGCGGCTGCGGACCGCGATGAGCCGCGCCGCGTCCGGCAGGCTCAACGCGCCCGCCACGTAGGCTGCGGCGATCTCGCCCTGGGAGTGGCCGACCACAGCCGACGGTTCGATCCCGTACGACCGCCAGGCGGCCGCGAGCGAGACCATCACCGTGAACAGCAGCGGCTGGACGACGTCCGCCCGATCGATGGGCGGGGTGCCCTCGGCCGCGCGCAGCAGATCGGGCAGGGACCACTCCAAGTGCGGGGCCAGCTCCTCGGCGCAGGCTTCGGCCTCACGCCGGAAGGCGGGGCAATTGTCCAGCAGTTCGACGGCCATGCCCGGCCACTGCGATCCCTGACCGGGGAAGACGAACACCGGCCGCTGGTCGCCGCCCGGTGTGCCGCGCACCAGCAGGGGAAGTTCGGCGTCCGCCGCGAGCGCGTCGAGTCCCTCGGCGATCTCGGCGTGGCGGGATCCGACCACGGCGGCACGGTACGACAGCGCGGCGCGCGTGGTCGCCGCGGAGAATGCCAGGTCGCCGAGCGGGACATCGGGGTGGGCTGCGAGATGGTCGGCCAACCGGTGGGCCTGCGCACGCAACGCCGCCTCACTGGCCCCGGAAACCGGAATCACCATAGGCCCCACGCCCCCGCCACCGGCCACGGAGCCGTCGCGATCGCCACCGGCGGACGCGGAGTTCTCCCGGCCGGAGACACCGGCCGCGTCACCGTTCCCGTCGGAGGGCCCAGGGGCCGGGGCTTCTTCCAAGATCACGTGGGCGTTGGTGCCGCTGATGCCGAACGAGGAGACACCTGCCCGGCGCGGCCGCTCACCCGCGGGCCAGGGCACCGGCTCGGTCAGCAGGCGCACCGCGCCGGACGACCAGTCGACGTGCGGGCTCGGCGCGTCGATGTGCAGGGTGCGCGGCAGCCGGCCGTGCCTCAGAGCCATCACCAGTTTGATGATCGAGGCGACGCCCGCCGCGGCCTGGGTGTGTCCGATGTTCGACTTCAACGAGCCGAGCCACAGCGGCCGTTCGTCCGGGCGGTCACCGCCGTAGACGCTGAGCAGCGCCTCGGCCTCGATGGGATCGCCAAGCTCGGTGCCGGTTCCGTGTGCCTCCACAGCGTCGACCTGGTCGGAGGTGATCCACGCGTCGCGCAGCGCCTGCTGGATGACGCGTTCCTGTGCGGGTCCGCTCGGGGCGCTCAGTCCGTTGGTGGCGCCGTCCTGGTTGGTGGCTGAGCCGCGGACCACGGCGAGCACCGGATGCCTCAGCCGTTCGGCGTCCGAGAGCCGTTCGACGAGCAGCACGCCGGCGCCCTCTCCCCAGCCGGTGCCGTCGGCGCCCGCGGCGAAGGCGCGGCAGCGGCCGCTCGGGGACAGCGCGCGCTGCCTGCTGAGCTCGACGAAGGCGCCGAGCGTCGGCATCACGGAGGCGCCACCAACCAGGGCCATGTCGCACTCGCTGCGGCGCAGCGCGCGGATGGCCAGGTGCAGAGCGACGAGCGAGGAGGAGCAGGCGGTGTCGACCGTGACGGCGGCCCCCTCCAGCCCGAGCGTGTACGCCACCCGCCCGGAGGCCACGCTGCTCGTGGTCCCGGTGAGCAGATGGCCGCCGAGCTGCGCGTCGGCCTCCTGGAGCGCCGGGCCGTACTGCTGAGCGATCACGCCGAAGTAGACGCCGGTGCGCGTGCCACGCAGGGACCGCGGGTCGATGCCGGCCTGCTCGACCGCCTCCCAGGAGGTCTCCAGCAGGAGCCGCTGCTGCGGGTCCATGGCGGCGGCCTCGCGCGGGGAGATGCCGAACAGCTCCGCGTCGAACTTGTCCGCGTCGTGGATGAATCCGCCCTCGCGGACGTAGGAACGACCTGGTGCGGCAGGGTCGGGGTCGTAGCGCCCCTCGGGCTCCCAGCCCCGGTTTACAGGGAACGGGCCGATCGCATCCTGGCCCTCGTCCACCAGCCGCCACAGATCCTCGGCGCTGGCGACACCGCCAGGTAAGCGGCAACCGATACCAACGACGGCGATCGGCTCCCGTTCGCGCGACTCGGCGGCTGCCAGCTCCCGCCTGGCCTGGCGCAGGTCGGCGGTGGCCCGCTTCAGGTAGTCGCGGAGCTTTTGCTCGGTGGACACTGCGGTCAACTCCTAAGAAACAAACGGGGAAACAGCGGAGGGGCGGCGCGACCGCCACCGGGTGGGCAGGTCAGGCAAGGCCGAGTTCGCTGTCGAGCACGTCGAAGAGGGCGGCGTCATCGGCGTCCGCAAGATCCGGCTCCGCCTGCTCCGACGGGCGGGGCTCGGCGCCGGTGGGCCGGTGGTGGTCGTCCCACTGCGCGACCAGGCCGCGCAACCGCACGGCCACCGCGCCGTCCGCCCTGCCCGCGGGGGCGGTGAGGAGCAGACCGGCGAGCCGGTCGATCTCCTCGAGCAGGGACGGGCCGGTCGGCCGGTCCGCGTTCGTCTCGTCGGCGGGCGCGGGCCCCAGGCGCGCGAGCAGGTGTTCCGCGAGGATCGCCGGAGTGGGCTCGTCGAAGACGAGTGTGGCCGGCAGGCGCAGCCCGGTCGCCGCGCTGAGCCGGTTGCGTAGTTCGACGCCGGTGAGCGAGTCGAAGCCCGACTCTTTGAACGTGGTGTCCATGTCGACGGATTCGGCGGAGGAATGGCCAAGCGCTGCGGCCACCTGGGTGCGGACCAGTTGGCGCAAGGCGCGGGCGCGCTCCGGCACGCTCATCCGGGCCAGCCGGTCGGCCATCCGCTCGGTGCCGTCGCCACCGACCGCGCCGTCACTGTCTGCGACGGCTGCCCGGCGGACCGGCGCCGCCTGGACCAAGGAGCGCAGGAGTGGCGTCGGCAGTTCCTCGGCCGTCCGTCCGCGCAGAGCCGAGGTGTCGAGCCGGGTTGGCACCAGCAGGGCGTCCGGGGCCTCGATGGCGCTGTCGAAGAGGGCGAGACCGGCCTCCGTCTCCAGCGGCAGCACACCGCCGCGGCGCATCCGGGCCAGATCGCCGTCGTCCAGATGGCCGGTCATGCCACTGCGTTCGGCCCACAGCCCCCATGCGAGGGACAGCCCGGGCAGTCCGGCGGCGCGCCGGCGGGCCGCGAGGGCGTCGAGGAACGCGTTGGCGGCGGCGTAACTCGCCTGGCCCGCGCCGCCGAGGACGCCCGCGGCGGACGAGAAGAGCACGAAGGCGTCCAGCTCCCAGCCCCGGGTCAGTTCGTCGAGGTGGACGGCGGCGTCCACCTTCGGCCTGAACACCCGGTCGACCCGCTCGTCGGTGAGCGAGGCGATGACGCCGTCGTCCAGGACACCGGCCGCGTGGACCACCGCCACCAAGGGATGCTCCGGCGGTATCGCGGCCAGCAGCCCAGCAAGTGCGTCCCGGTCCGCGGTGTCGCAGACGACGACCTCCGCTCGTGTCCCCAGAGCCGTCAGCTCGGCGCACAGCTCGACGGCGCCCGGGGTGTCCGGGCCGCGGCGGCCGGCGAGAACCAGCCGCCGTACGCCGTGCTCGGTCACCAGCCGCTGGGCGACCCGGCGGCCGAGCGTGCCCAGGGCGCCGGTAACCAGGACGGTGCCCTCCGGGCGGAGCGGCGCCGGCAGGGTGAGCACGACCTTGCCGATGTTGTGGCCCTGACTGAGGTGGCGGAAGGCGTCCGGGGCGTGGCGGACGTCCCAGGCGGCAATCGGCATCGGGGCGAGGGCCCCGCTGTCGAACAGGCCGGAAATCTCGTCGAGCATCCGCTTGATCCGGTCGGGCCCCGCCTCACCGAGGTCGAAGGCCCGGTAGCGCACACCGGGGAAGGCGCCGGTGACCTCGTCGGCGTCGCGGATGTCCGTCTTGCCCATCTCGATGAACCGGCCGCCCCGCGGCAGCAGCCGCAGCGAGGCGTCCACGAACTCCCGCGCTAGGGAGTTGAGCACGACGTCGACTCCGCGTCCGTCGGTCTGCTTGAGCACATCGGCCTCGAAGTCCAGGCTGCGCGAGGAGGCCACCCGGTTGGAGGCGACGCCGAGCGCGCGCACCGCGTCCCACTTCGGGGGGCTGGCGGTGGCGTGCACCAGTGCGCCCCAGTGCCGGGCGAGCTGTACGGCGGCGTGTCCGACCGCGCCCGCGGCGGCGTGGACGAGCACGGATTCCCCCGCCTTGAGGCCGGCCAGGTCGGCCAGTCCGTAGTAGGCGGTCAGGTAGGCGACCGGGACGGCCGCCGCCTGGGAGAGGGACAGGGCGGCCGGTACCCGGGTGACCAGGCGGGCATCGGCGACCGTGACCGGCCCGATTCCTCCGTGGAACAGGCCCATGACCCGGTCGCCCGGCGCCAGCCCAGTGACGTCGTCGCCGACCTCCAGGACGACGCCGGCGCCTTCGCCCCCCGGCAGCCCGGCCGTCGGAGGGACCATCCCCAGGGTCATCAGCACGTCGCGGAAGTTGACCCCCGCGGCCCGCATCCGGACCCGCACCTCACCCGGCCCGAGAGGCGCGGAGATCTCGGGCGCCGCAACCAGTGCGAGGCCGTGCAGTGTGCTGCGCCCGGCGAAGTCCAGCCGCCAGGGGCCGCCATCGGCCGGGGGCGTCAGTTCACCCTCCCGGCCGATGTCCGCCTGGGTCAGGCGCGGGCAGAGGATCCGGCCGTTACGCAAAGCCAGTTGGGACTCGTCCAGGGCCAACGCCCGCGGCAGGGCGTGCCGGGAGGTGTCGCTGCCATCGGTGTCCAGCAGCCCGAACCGTCCGGGGTTCTCCGCCTGGGCCGAGCGCACCAGGCCCCAAACGGCGGCCTGCACCGGGTCGGGGGGCGTACCGCCGCTTCCGGTGGCGACTGCATCGCGGGTCAGGAACACCAGGCGGGAGTCGGCGAACCGCTCGTCGGCCTGCCAGTCCTGGGCAAGGTGCAGAGCCTGGCGCACGGTGTCACGTGCAGCGCGGGCCGGGGCGGCGGGGCCGCCCGCCCCATTGGGTCCGGCGAGGGCAGTGAGGTCCGCGAGGACCGTCCTTGGTGTGGTGACGCCCTCGTCCAGCGCGGAGCGCAGCGCTGCGAGGTCGGGGAGGCGGTCCAGGCCGGCGTCCGTCGTGTCGAGCGCGGCCGACAGCAGAGCCTGACCGTCCTGGTCCGGGCGGAGCAGGACGTGGGTCCTGGTCTCCGGCTGTCCGGCTCCGGTGGACGCGTCCTGCCAGGTGACGCGGTGGAGATGGCCGGCAGCGGAGTTCCGTACGCCGAGGGCGGACGGCGCCGGCCGCAGGATCAGCGATGCGACGGCCGCCACAGGACCGGCCGCGTCGGCCAGTTCCACGCGGTAGGTGTCGGGTGCCAGCCGGGTCAGCCGCACCCGCAGCCGGGTGGCGCCCGTAGCCCACAGGGAGACGCCGCTCCAGGCGAACGGCAGCAGGAGCGCCGGCCGGTCGTAGGCCGCGGCGAATGCGGTGGCGTGCAGGGCCGCGTCCAGCAACGCGGGGTGAAGTCCGAAAACGTCGGCCTGCTCGCGCTGGTGCTCCGTAAGGACGACCTCGGCGAGCACGTCGTCACCATGGCGCCAGGCTCCGCGCAGGCCGCGGAAGGCGGGGCCGTAGTCGTAGCCGCGCTCGGCCAGGGCTTCGTAGTGGCCGGTGAGGTCGAGCGGCTCCGCGTCCGCAGGCGGCCACACGGCTGGGGCGGCGGACGGGCCGGTCGGCGGGGCCACGGTGGCGGCGGCGGTACCGCGGGCATGGTGCGTCCACGGCCCGTCATCGGTGGCGTCCCGGTGGGCGGAGTAGATGTCGACCGTTCGGGCACCGGTGGCGTCCGGCGCGCCCACCGCCACCTGCAGGCGCACTCCGCCGTCGGGCAGGGCGAGCGGCGCCAGCAGGTCCAGCTCGACGAGGTGGAGAGCGCCGACGAGCCCCGCCGCGTGCAGGGCGATGTCCACCAGCGCCGCACCTGGCACGAGCACGGTCCCGGCCACCCGGTGGTCGGCGAGCCAGGGGTGCGACTCCAGTCCCAGGGAACCCGTGAGCAGCAGGTCGCCGCTGTCGGCGAGCCGGACCGCAGCGCCGAGCAGCCCGTGCCCGGCGTCGGTCAGGCCGAGCCGGTCCGCTCCCGCCACCGGCTCGACGGCCTCGATCCAGTGCCGCCGCCGCTGGAAGGGGTAGAGCGGCAGCTCGACGCGCGGGGCATCGGGGCTGGGCAGCGCCGGCGTCCAGTCCACGTCGACGCCCTGGACGTGCGCCTGGGCCAGGGAGGCGAGGAAACGGCGCGGGCCGCCGTCGTCGCGGCGCAGCGACTCCAGGACCACGGCCTGCGTGTCGTGCTCCTCGATCGCCTCCTGGAGGCCGACGGTGAGCACTGGATGGGGGCTGATCTCGACGAAGCAGTCGTAGCCGCGGTCGAGCAGCGTGTACACCGCGCGCTCCAGCTGCACGGGGCGCCGCAGGTTGCGGAACCAGTACGCGGCGTCGAGTTCGCCGGTGTCGATCGGTTCGCCGGTGACGGTGGAACAGAACACGGTGTCCGCGGGACGCGGTCGCAGTCCGGAGAGCGCATCGGCCAGTTCCTCGCGCAGCACGTCCACATGGGGGGAGTGGGAGGCGTAGTCGACCGGGATCATCCGGGCCCGTACTCCGTCGCCGTCGCACGCTGCACGCAGTTCCTCCAGCGCGGTCCGGTCGCCCGAGACGACCGTCGACCGGGGGCCGTTGACGGCCGCGACCGCGACACGGCCCTGCCAGCGGGCCAGCAGCGGGGTCACCTCCGGTGCGGGCAGTGCGACGGACATCATGCCGCCCGTGCCGGACAGCCCGGCGAGTGCGCGGGAGCGCAGGGCGACCACGCGGGCGGCGTCGTCGAGGCTGAGCGCGCCCGCGACACAGGCCGCGGCGATCTCGCCCTGACTGTGGCCGATCACAGCGGCGGGCCGCACCCCGTAGGTCCGCCACAGCTCGGCGAGCGACACCATGACCGCGAACAGCATGGGCTGTACCACGTCGACCCGGTCCAGGGACGGCGCGCCGGCCTCGCCGCGGGCCACGGCCAGCGGGTCCCAGTCGATGTAGGGGCGCAGCGCGTCGGCGCAGCGGCGCAGCGATGCCGTGAACACCTCGCTGCGGGCAGCCAGTTCACCGGCCATGCCTGCCCACTGCGAGCCCTGTCCAGGGAAGACGAAGACAGTACGGCGCCCGCTCTCGGCCACCGCCCGCACCAGTCCGGGGCCCTCCTTCCCCTGGGCCAGGGCGGTCAGGGCGCGGGTGAGGTCCGGGACGTCCGCGCCCAGCACCACGGCCCGGTGCTCGAACTGCGAGCGGGTAGTGGCCAGCGCACAGGCCAGACCGGCCGCCCGCGGGGCGTCGGCGCCGTCGAGCAGGGGCAGCAGCCGGCCCGCCAGGTCCCGGAGCGCGTCACTGCCGCGGGCGGAGACCAGCAGCGGCAGCACACCAGCCGGTGCGGTCGCGGCACCGGAGGGCGGTATGACAACGCTCTCCGCGGCGGACGGGGGAACGATGTCTTGTGCCAAGTCGTCCGCCGCAGGGACGTATTCCTCCAGGATCACGTGGGCGTTGGTGCCGCTGATGCCGAACGAGGAGACCGCCGCCCGGCGCGGGGCCCCGTCGGTAGTCCACGACTGGTTCTCGGTCAGCAGGGACACCCCGCCGGACGCCCAGTCCACGCTGGTCAAGGGCCGTTCCACGCGCAGGGTGCGGGCCAGGGTGTGCCGCCGCATCGCCATCACCGTCTTGATCACCCCGGCGGCACCGGCGGCGGCCTGGGTGTGGCCGAGGTTGGACTTCACGGCGCCCAGCCACAGCGGTCGCCCCGCGGCGCGCCCGGCGCCATAGACGGACTGGAGAGCCTGCACCTCGATGGGATCGCCGAGGGCGGTGCCCGTGCCGTGCGCCTCCACTACGTCGATATCCGCTGGGTCGAGCCGGGCCGCCTGGAGCGCCTGCCGTATGACCCGCTGCTGGGAGGGTCCGTGCGGGGCGGTGAGGCGGCTGCTCGCGCCGTCCTGGTTGACCGCCGCCCCCGAGACCACCGCGAGGACGGGGTGGCCGGCGCGGACGGCGTCGGAGAGCCGCTCCAGCAGGAGGATCCCGGCGCCCTCCGACCATCCGGTGCCGTCGGCATCGGCGGAGAACGGCTTGCACCGGCCGTCCGGCGCCAAGCCGCGCTGTCTGCTGAACTCCACGAAGGTGCGGGGGGTCGCCATGACGGTGACCCCGCCGGCGAGGGCCAGGGAGCATTCGTGCCGGCGCAGCGACTCCACGGCCATGTGCAGGGCCACCAGTGAGGACGAGCAGGCGGTGTCGACGGTGACGGCGGGCCCTTGGAACCCGAAGGTATAGGCGATGCGCCCGGAGGCGACGCTCGGGGCGCTGCCACTGCCGACGTACCCCTCGTATTCGGCGGGCACGGTGTGCAGCCGGGAACCGTAGTCGTCGTACATGACGCCCACGAACGTGCCCGTGTCGCTGCCTTTGACCTCCTTGACGCCGATCCCTGCGCGTTCCAGCACCTCCCAGCAGATTTCGAGCAACACGCGCTGCTGCGGATCGGCGGCGGTGGCCTCGCGCGGGTTCATGCCGAAGTGCGCCGCGTCGAACAGGTCGGCGTCGTGTAGAAATCCGCCGCGCCGGGTGTAGGTCCTGCCGACCGCCTCGGGGTCGGGATCGTACAGCGCGTCGGTGTCCCAGCCGCGGTTGACCGGGAAATCCGAGATGACGTCCTCGCCGCGTACCACCAGGTCCCACAGATCCTCCGGCGACGCGATCCCGCCGGGATAGCGGCAGGCCATCGCGACGATGGCGACAGGCTCGCGCTCGTCCTGCTGAAGCTTCCTGAGCTGTCGGCGGGTGCGTTGTAGGTCCGCGGTTACCCTCTTCAGATAGCCGCGAAGCTTTTCCTCGTTCCCCATGGGGGATTCACTCCTCGCGCGGAAGGACTCTGTCGACGCGGAACCGGCGGCGCTCATGAGGAGACCCCCAGGTCGTTGTCGATGAGGTCGAAGATCTCGTCGTCGTCTGCGGCGTCGATGCGCTCGGTCAGCACGTCGTCGTCCGGCTCGCCAGGGGCGGCCGCACCGGTCCCGGTGCCCGGCGCCGTGCCGGCCAGGAGCCGTTGCAGGCGCTGGACCACCGGGTTCCGGGTTGCGTCGTCGGCGAGCGCTGCCTCGATCCACTGCTCCAGGCGGTCCAGGTCGAGCGGCGAACTGCCGACGGCTCCGGCCGGGCTGTCGGCGGGGCGCTGGCCCGGTGTCGCTGCGGCGCCGAGTTCCTCGTCGAGCCGTGCCGCGAGAAGCATCGGCTCGGGGTGGTCGAAGAGGACGGTCGGCGGCAGGGACAAGCCCGTGAGCCGGTTGATCCGATTGCGGAACTCGACCGCGGTCAGCGAGTCGAAGCCGAGTTCCAAAAAGCCCCGGTCCGCCGGGACCGCCTTGGCGTTCGGGAAGCCGAGGACGCCGGCCGCCTGGGAGCGGACCAGGGACAGCAGTTCCGCGGCGCGGTCGGCCGGGGACAGCCGGGCCAGCCGGCCCGCGAGCGGTTCCCGCGCCGGGGCGTCGGGCCGGGACGTCCGGGTGGCGCCGGGGTGCGGAACCAGGGCGCGCAGAACCGGCGCCACCTCGGCGCTGCGGGCCCGCAGCGCTGGCAGATCGAGATGGACGGGGACGGCGACCGGTGCGCGGTCCGCGCAGGCGGCGTCGAACAGGGCGAGCGCCTCGGGCACCGCGAGTGCGACGACCCCGGACCGCGCCAGCCTGCGCCGACCTGCGTTGCCCAGGTCGGCGGCCATGCCGTCGTCGGTGTCCCACAGGCCCCAGGCGAGTGAGGTCGCGGGCAGCCCTATGGCTGCGCGTGCCTCGGCAAGGGCGTCCAGGAAGGCGTTGGCGGCGGCGTAGTTGGCCTGTCCCGCAGTGCCGAGGACCCCAGCGGCCGAGGAGAACAGCACGAAGGCCGTGAGGTCCAGCGCCCGCGTCGCATCGTGCAGATGGAGCGCCGCGTCCGCCTTGGCCCGCAGCACCTTCCGCACCCGCGCCGGTGTCATGGCCGGCAGAACGCCGTCGTCCAGGACGCCTGCGGCATGCACGACGGCCTGCAGCGGGTGGTCGGCGGGCACCGCCGCAAGGACCGCATCGACCTGGGCCCGGTCGGCCAGGTCGGCAGCGACGAGGGAGACGCGGGCGCCCAGCTCCGACAGGTCGCGGGTAAGCGCGGAGGCGTCCGGCGCTGCGGGCCCGCTGCGGCTGACAAGAAGCAGGTCGCGCACCCCGTGCGCCGTGACCAGGTGGCGGGCGACCAGTCGGCCGAGCGCACCGGTCGCGCCGGTCAGCAGCACGGTGCCGTCCCCGGAGAACGGCAAGCCGCCGTCGTCCCCGGCCGACGGCGCGGGGAGCGGCTGCCGGACGATCCGCGGCACGTACCGGGCCTCCCCGCGCACCGCGATCTGCGGTTCGCCCGTCGCGAGAGCCCGCCCCAGCAGACCGGTGAGGTCGTCCAGAACGGGGGCCTGCGCCACGTCGACAAGCGTGAACCGTCCAGGGTTCTCCGTCTGGGCGGTGCGCACCAGACCCCACACGGCGGCATGGGCCAGGTCGTGGGGACCCTCGTCACCGGTCAGGCCGACCGCGCCCCGGGTGAGCACCACGAGACGGGTCCGGGCGAACCGTTCGTCCGCGAGCCAGGTCTGGACGTCGCCCAGCGCGCGCACCACCGCCTGCTGGACGGCGTCGCCCGTGACGGCGGAGTCGTCGCCGTCCGCGGCGGCCGTGAGGACCACGGCGTCCGGCACCGGTGCACCTGCGTCGAACGCGGCGCAGCAGGCCGCCAAGTCGGGGTGGCCGGGGACGTCTGCCGGCAGAGCGCCGAGCAGACCGCTCGCGTCGACGACCGCCCAGGTGCGCGGCACCGTCGTGGACCCGTCCGGCGCGGGAGCGGCGACCCAGTCCAGGCGGTGCAGCGTCCGGGAGCCTCCGGCGGCTCGGCGCATGGCGTCTGCCGATACCTGCCGCAGGGACAGTTCCTCGATGAGCAACACCGGACACCCTTCGACGTCGTATGCCTCCACGCGGTGGCCGCCCGAGGGCCGCGGGACCACCCGGACCCGCAGGGCGTCAGCGTCCGTCGGGTGCAGCACGGCCCCGGAGAAGGCGAACGGCAACCGGCCGTCGTCCCCGCCGTCGAGCTTCACCGCGTTGAGCGCGGCGTCCACCAAGGGCGGCCAGATCCCGAACGCGCCCGCGGTCGAGTCCGGCCGATCGGAGAGCGCCACCTCGGCGAAGATCTCCTTGCCGCGCAGCCAAGCCCGCTGCAGACCCGCGAAGGCCGGTCCGTAGACGAAACCGGCGTCGGCGAGGCGGTCGTAGAGCCCGTGCAACGGCACCTCCACAGCGCCGTCGGGCGGCCACGCCACAGCCGTGCCGGGCTCCACGGTGGCCTCCGGGCGGAGCGTTCCGGCCGCATGCCGCGTCCACGGCCGGTCGTCGACGGCACCGGCATCCGCAGCGCCGTCCGCGGCGGGGCGCGCGTACACGGCGATCGGCCGCGGGCCCGGCCCCGCCCCCGGGGCGCCGACCACCACTTGTAGGTCCACCGCGCCCTTCTCAGGAAGCGCCAAGGGCGCTTCCAGGA
Source organism: Streptomyces sp. TG1A-8 (assembly GCF_030499535.1). Taxonomy (NCBI): domain Bacteria; kingdom Bacillati; phylum Actinomycetota; class Actinomycetes; order Kitasatosporales; family Streptomycetaceae; genus Streptomyces; species Streptomyces sp. TG1A-8. Next base: position 61,152 of record NZ_JASTLB010000004.1, on the reverse strand, counting down.
CGAACTCGGCGACCTGCGGGCAGCCGGTGCGTCCGCCGGCGTGCAGGGCGAGTTCCAGCAGCACGGCGCCCGGCACGAGGACGGTGCCCAGGACCGCGTGGTCGGCGAGCCACGCCTGCCAGCCGAGGGAGAGCCGCCCGGTGAACACCACCGTCGCGGAGTCGGCCGGTGACACGGCGGCGCGCAGCAGCGGGTGGCCTCCCGGCGCGAGTCCGGCGGCGGGCAGACCGGCCTGGCCGTCCCCGGGCACCGGCCAGTAGCGCTGGTGCCGGAAGGGGTAGGTCGGCAGGTCGGCCGCATCCCGGTGGACCGGGTCCCGGCCGAGCAGGGCACCCCAATCGACGTCCGCGCCATGCGCGTGGGCCCGGGCCACGGCGTCGACGAGGGTCCGTACCTGCGGACGGTCCTTTCGCTGAGCGGGCACGCACGCGACGCCCGCGCCATTCCCGGCCCGCGCGGCCAGCGTCTCCTGCGCCATCGCGGTCAGCACACCGTCGGGCCCTATTTCGACGAACAGCGTCGTGCCCAGATCCGCGAGGGTGTCCACGGCGTCGCTGAAGCGCACAGCGGCCCGCGCGTGCCGCACCCAGTACTCGGCGTCGGCCGGCTCCTCGCCCAATGGCTGCCCGGTGACCGAGGACACGAAGGACAGGTGCGGCGCACGATGGTCGATCCGTTCGGCCACGGCACGGAAGTCGTCCAGTACGGCGTCCATGTGCGGGGAGTGGAACGCGTGGCTGACCCGCAGCCTGCGCACCTTGCGGCCCTGGGCACGGACCTGCTCGGCGATCTCGAGGACCGCGTCCTCGTCGCCCGCGACGACCACGGACGCCGGCCCGTTCACGGCGGCGACCGACACGGCGTCCGTACGGCCCTCCAGTAGGCGCAGCACGTCGGCCTCCGGGATCTGGAGCGCCGCCATGGCACCGCGGGCGGGCAGTGCCTGCATCAAGGAGCCGCGCGCCGCGACCAGTTTCGCCACTTCGGCCAGCGACAGCATGCCCGCGACATGGGCGGCGGCGATCTCTCCGACGGAGTGCCCGGCGATGTGGTCCGGGTGAAGGCCCCAGCTCTCCAAGAGGCGGAAGAGCGCCACCTCGTAGGCGAACAGGGCCGGCTGAGTGAACCCGGTGCGGTCGAGGTCCCCGGCGCGTTCTGGGCCCGCGGCGCCGAGCAGAAGGGGGAGCAGCGGTGCGGGCAGCCACCGGTCGAGCTGGGCGCAGACTTCGTCCAGCGCGGCCGCGAACACCTCGTGACGCTCGTAGAGTTCGCGTCCCATCCCCTCGTACTGGGCGCCCTGTCCGGTGAACAGGAACGCGACCGTCGGCTCGGACGGCACGGGCATCTCGCCGTGCTCGGGGGCCTCCGCCGCGAGGACGTCCAGGCCGGCGAGGAGTTCCTCAGGGCTCGTGCCGGTGACGACTGCGCGGTACTCGAACCGGGCCCGGCCGAAGGCCAGAGCCCTGCCCACGGCCGCCGGGTCCAGGTCGGTGCGGGAACGGACGAACCCGCCGAGCCGTACAGCCTGTTCGCGCAGCGCTTCCGGGCTCTTCGCGGTCAGCGTCCAGGCGACGGCGCTTTCGCGGGCCGCCGCGTCCGCTGCCCGGTCCGGCCGGGGCGCGGCCTCGGGTACGTCCGGTTCCGCGACCGCTTCCGCATCGAGCTCCAGGATGACGTGGGCGTTGGTTCCGCTGATCCCGAAGGAGGACACGCCTGCCCGGCGTGCCTGCCCGGTGTCGGGCCAGGGGAGATGCTCGGTGAGCAGCTCGACGGCGCCCGTGCTCCAGTCCACGTGCGTGGAGGGCTGGTCGATGTGCAGGGTCTTCGGCAGGATGCCGTGGCGCATCGCCATCACCATCTTGATGACGCCGCCGACACCGGCGGCGGCCTGGGCGTGGCCGATGTTCGACTTGAGCGAGCCGAGCCGCAGCGGGCGGTCGGCCGGGCGCTGGCGCCCGTAGGTGGCGAGGATGGCCTGCGCCTCGATCGGGTCGCCGAGTCGGGTTCCGGTCCCGTGCGCCTCGACGGCGTCCACGTCTACGCCGGCGAGGCCTGCGTCGCGCAGCGCGTCCCGGATCACGCGTTGCTGGGCGGGGCCGTTGGGTGCGGTCAGGCCGTTGCTCGCACCGTCCTGGTTGACGGCGGAGCCCCTGATCACGGCCAGCACCCGGTGTCCGTGGCGCCGGGCGTCCGACAGCCGCTCCAGCAGCAGCACTCCGGCTCCCTCGGCCCAACCCGTTCCGTCGGCGGCATCCGCGAAGGACTTGCACCGGCCGTCCGCGGCGAGGCCCCGCTGCCGGCTGAACTCGATGAACGTGCGTGGCGTCGCCATGACCGTCACCCCGCCCGTGAGGGCGAGGCCGCACTCGCCGCGCCTCAGCGCCTGGGCCGCGAGGTGCAGGGCGACCAGGGAGGAGGAACAGGCCGTGTCGACCGTGACGGCGGGCCCCTCCCAGCCGAAGGTGTAGGCCAGGCGCCCGGAGAGCACGCTGCCGCTGGTGCCGATCAGGACATAGCCCTCCACGTCCTGTCCCTGCTCCGCCGAGGCGACTGGGTAGTCCGAGGCCATGGCGCCGATGAACACCCCGGTGCGGCTGCCCTTGAGCCCCCACGGGTCGAGGCCGGCCCGTTCCACGGCCTCCCAGGCGGTCTCCAGCAGCATCCGCTGCTGCGGGTCCATCGCCAGCGCCTCGCGCGGGGAGATGCCGAAGAACGCGGCGTCGAACCCGGCCGCGTCGGCGTCGTCGAGGAACCCGGCGGCGGAGGCGTAGAACGTGCCCTGGTGTCCGGGGTCGGGGTGATACAGGTTCTCCAGGTCCCAGCCGCGGCCGCCGGGGAAGTCGCCGATGGCGTCCGTTCCCGTCGCCACCAGCTGCCACAGCTCCTCCGGGGAGCGGACACCGCCGGGGAAGCGGCAGCTCATACCGACGATCGCTATCGGTTCGTCGGCCGCCACGCCCGGGCCCCTGCCGCTTTCGCCGCTCTCGGCCGGGGACGGCTCCGCCCCGGCGTACTCGGCCCGCAGGCGCGCGGCCAGCGCGAGGGGGGTCGGGTGGTCGAACAGCAGCGTCGCCGGCAGGCGCAGTCCCGTCGCCTCGTTGAGCCGGTTGCGCAGCTCGACCGAGGTGAGGGAGTCCATGCCGAGGTCCTGGAAGGTGCGGTCCTTCTCGACGGTCCTGTCCGCCGGATACCCGAGCACGGCTGCGGCGTGCTGCCGTACGAGCTCCAGCAGTGCCTCCTCCTCCGGCGCCGCGGGCAGGGCGGCGGGGATCGCGGCTCCGGCCGCTCGGCGGGCCGGGGCACGCACCAGTCCGCGCAGGAGCGGCGGGACGGCCGACCCGGAAGCCGCCCGCTCACGCACCGCCGACAGGCTCAGACGGGCCGGGACCGCCTCGGCACCGCCGACGGCCAGGGCGCGGTCGAACAAGGCCAGCCCCTCCGCGGCGTGCAAGGCGGCCACCCCCGCGCGTGCCATGCGGCCTAGGTCGACGTCGGTGAGGTGGCCGGTCATTCCGCTGCCCTCGGACCACAGTCCCCAGGCCAGCGAGACGGCGGGCAGTCCCCGCTCGTGACGGTGTCTGGCGAGCGCGTCGAGATAGGCGTTGGCGGCGGCATAGTTCGCCTGTCCCGGGGTGCCCAGGACCCCCGCCACGGAGGAGAACAGCACGAAGGCCGTCAGGTTCCGGTCGAGGGTCAGCTCGTGCAGCCGGGCGGCGGCGGTCACCTTGGGCAGCAGGACGCGCTCCAGCTGGTCGTCCGTCAGTGAGGTCACCGGGGCGTCGTCCAGCACGCCCGCCGCGTGCACCACCGCGGTCAGCGGGTGCTCGGCCGGGATCGTGTCGAGCAGCGCGGCCAGCGCGTCGCGGTCGGCCACGTCGCAGGCGGCCGCGGTCACCCGGGCGCCCCGTTCGGCCAGCTGGGCCAGCAGCTCTGGCATGCCGTCGGCCTGTGCGCCGCGTCGGCCGACCAGGAGCAGATGGCGTACGCCGTGGGTGTCGCAGAGGTGCCGGGCCAGCAGTCCGCCGAGCAGTCCGGTGGCACCGGTGATCACAACGGTGCCGTCCGGGTCGAACACGAGGGTGTCCGGGGCCTCTGCCGTGGCGGCGCGGGCCAGCCGGGGGGCAAGGAATTCACCATCGCGCAGCCGCAGTTGCGGCTCCTGAGCGCTGAGCGTGGCGGCATAGGCCAGTGTGTGGTCCGTGACCTCGCCGTCCAGTTCCAGGAGCGCGAACCGGTCCGGATGTTCGGTCTGCGCCGAGCGGACCAGGCCCCACACGGTGGCGTGTGCCAGCGGGTCTCCGGTGACGAGGACGAGCCGGGCGTCGTCGAACCGCCGGTCGGCCAGCCACTCCCGCACCGACGTCAGCGCGAACCGCGCCGCCTCTTCGGCGGCCTGCGGCGCGGTGTCCGTTCCGTCGTCGGTGACGGGGCAGACGAGGAACACCGTGCGCGGAGGTGCGGTGGAGGCGTCGACGACCGCGCCGAGAGCCCGCAGATCGGGGTGGTCGGGATGGATCGGCCGTACGGCGGTGCCCAGGGGCTGTGTGCCCACGAGCACGAAGCCGGTCCCCGGCGCCGCTGCTGGCGCGGGCAGAGCCGTCCACTCGACGCCGTACAGCGGAAGCCGTGCGGCGTCCCCGGCCGTGCCGAACTGCCCAGGCCTCGGGCGGCGGAAGGTGAGGGAGTCGGCGGTGAGCACCGGATGCCCCTCGGGGTCGGCGGCGGACACGGCGTAGGTGTCGGTGCCGACGGGGACGATCCGGACGCGCAGAGCCGAGGCCCCTGTCGCGCTGAGATCCACCCCCGACCAAGCGAAGGGCAGCCGGGGACCGGTGTGATGATGCGGCGCCTCGGCGCCGGACACGGCGGCGTGCAGGGCCGCGTCCAGCAGCGCGGGGTGCACTTCGTACCGGTCGGCGTCGCCCGCCACCTCGGCCGGGAGAGCGACGTCAGCGAGGAGCTCGTCACCGCGCCGCCACAGGGCGCGCAGCCCTTGGAAGGCGGGCCCGTACTCGTAGCCGGCGGCGGCGAGGCGGTCGTACAGGCCGTGCACCGGCACCGGCTCGGCACCGGGCGGCGGCCAGGCACCGGCCAGGCCGTCCACCGGTCCGGCCGTGGACGAACCGTGGCTCTCGGCCGGCGGTGCGACCAGCGTTGCAGTGGCATGCCGGGTCCACGGCGTGTCCTCGTCTCCGTTGTCGGGGCGCGAGTGGACGCTCAGCGACCGTCGGCCGGCCTCGTCGGCCGGGCCAACCGCCACCTGGAGCCGTGCTGCCCCCCGCTCGGGCAGCAGCAGCGGTGTCTCCAGCGCGAGGTTGGCCAGCCGGGCGCAGCCCAGGCGCGCTCCGGCGTGCAGGGCCAGCTCGACCAGCGCAGCGCCGGGCAGCAGCACCCGGCCGGCGACCGCGTGATCGGCGAGCCAGGGATGCGTGCCGGCCGACACCCGACCGGTGAGCAGCAGGCCGCCGTAGTCGGCCAGTTCGGTCGCGCCCCCGAGCAGGGGGTGGGCGGACGCGTCGATCCCGTGGGCCGTGCCGGGCTTGGTGGTGGGGGTGTCGATCCAGTAGCGGTGGCGCTGGAAGGGATAGGTGGGAAGGTCGGGCAGGGGCCGGTCGGGGGCCGGGACGTGCCAGTCGACGGGATGGCCGTGGACGTAGGCCTCGGCCACCGACAGCAGGAACCGCTCGAGCCCGCCCTGGTCACGGCGCAGGCTCCCGACGACCAGTCGGGCGCCCGGCTCCTCCGGTACGGCGTCCTCCAGCGTGTCCTGCACGGCCGCCGTCAGCACCGGATGCGCACTGGCCTCGATGAACGACGTGCAGCCGTCCTGCGCCAGCCCCCGCACCACCGGCTCGAAACGGACCGGCTCCCGCAGGTTGCGGAACCAGTACCCCGCGTCCAACGCGGTCGTCTCCAACCGCCCACCCGTCACCGTCGAGAAGAAGTCGATCTCCGACGGGGCAGGAGTGATGTCCGCAAGCAGGGACCGCAGTTCGTCGGCCAAGGGGTCGACGTGCGAGGAGTGGGACGCGTAGTCCACGGGGACCAGACGGGCACGCGTGTCGTGTCGCTCGCAGTGGTCGCGTAGTGCGTGCAGGACGTCGAGGTCCCCGGCCACGATTGTGGCCTGCGGCCCGTTCACCGCCGCCACACTCGCTCGGCTCTCCCATTGGCCGAGCAGCACCTGCACCTCCGCCACCGGCAACGCCACCGAGAGCATCCCGCCCCGGCCGGCCAGCCGCCGCCCGGCCAGAGCACTGCGCACCGCCACGATCCGCGCCCCGTCCTCAAGACTCAGCGCACCCGCCACACACGCCGCCGCGATCTCCCCCTGCGAATGCCCCACCACCGCATCCGGCACCACCCCGTAGTGCTTCCACAACCGCGCCAGCGACACCATCACCGCCCACAACGCCGGCTGCACCACATCCACCCGCTCGAGGGACGGCGCTCCCTCGTCGCCACGGATCACTGCGAGCAGATCCCAGTCGGTGTAAGGGGTGAGCGCCTCGGCACAGTCGCGCAGCGCGGCGGCGAACACCTCACTGTCGGCAGCGAGTTCGGCGGACATTCCCTGCCACTGCGATCCCTGCCCAGGGAAGACGAACACCGTACGGCCACGAACCGGCGCGATCCGGCCCACGACCACAGCCGAGCCCGGCGCCTCCTCACGCACCGCGGACAACCCGGCCACCAACCCGGCCCGGTCCCCGGCCACCACCACGCCCCGATGCTCGAAAGCGGCACGCCCCGTTGCCAGCGCACCCGCCAGCCCCGCCGGAACACCCCGATCCTCCGGCAGCGCCTCGGCCCAGGCGGCCAACCGCCCCGCCGACTCCCCCAAAGCACCCCGGCTCCGCGCGGACACCACGAACGGCATCACCGACCCCGCCGACCGCACCGGCCCGGCAACGTCACCGGCCTCGACCGCAGGCGCCTCCTCCACCACCACATGGCAGTTCGTGCCGCTGATGCCGAAGGAGGACACGCCCGCCCGGCGCGGCCCCTCCGACTCCGGCCAGGGGCGTTCCTCAGTAAGCAGCCGGACGGCGCCGGCCTCCCAGTCGATGTGCGGGGTGGGCGTGTCGACGTGGAGGGTCCGGGGCATCTGGCCGTGACGCATCGCCATGACTGTCTTGATCACGCCGCCGACGCCGGCGGCGGCCTGGGCGTGCCCGATGTTCGACTTCAGGGAGCCGAGCCACAGCGGCCGTTCGGCGGGCCGGTTCTGCCCGTATGCCATCAACAGCGCGTGTGCCTCGATCGGGTCTCCGAGAGTCGTGCCTGTGCCGTGGGCCTCGACCATGTCGATCTCGGCAGAGGTCAGCCCGGCGTCCCGGAGGGCGAGTCGGATGACCTGCTCCTGCGAGGGGCCGTTCGGGGCGGTCAGGCCGTTGCTCGCGCCGTCCTGGTTGACGGCGGAGCCGCGGATGCAGGCGAGCACCGTGTGACCGTTCCGCCGGGCGTCGGACAGCCGCTCCAGCGCCAGGATGCCGGCGCCCTCCGCCCAGCCGGTGCCGTCGGCCGCTGCGGCGAACGGCTTGCAGCGGCCGTCCGGGGACAGGCCGCCCTGCCGGCTGAACTCCAGGAATATCCCGGGAGTGGACATGACGGTGACTCCGCCCGCGAGCGCCAGGGAGCACTCGTCCTGGCGTAGCGCGCGCACCGCCAGATGCAGTGCGACCAGGGAGGACGAGCAGGCGGTGTCCACCGTCACCGCCGGCCCGGTGAGGCCGAGCACGTACGCCAGCCGTCCGGAGGCGACGCTGGTGGTGCTGCCTGTCAGCAGGTAGCCCTCCAGGCCGTGCGCGTCCTCGTGCAGCCGGGGGCCGTAGTCCTGCGCCATCGCGCCGACATAGACACCGGTCCTGCTGCCCCGCAGCGTCGCGGGGTCGATACCTGCCCGTTCGAGCGCCTCCCAGGCGACCTCGAGCATCAGGCGCTGTTGCGGGTCGACGGCCGCCGCCTCACGGGGCGAGATGCCGAAGAACTCGGGATCGAAACGGTCGGCGTCGTACAGGAAACCGCCGTGCCGCACGTAGCTAGTGCGTAGGTTGACGGGATCGGGGTCGAAGAGTGCGTCGAGGTCCCAGCCCCGGTTGCGGGGAAACTCGGAGATGGCGTCCACCCCGTCTCGGACCAGCCGCCACAGCTGTTCCGGGGTCTCCGCACCGCCGGGGAACCGGCAACCCATGGCGACGATGGCGATCGGCTCGTCCGGTTCGGACGGCGTCGGCGGCACAGCGGCCGTGTCCTCGGGCCCCTTGCGGGACGGGCTCTGGAGCAGGGTGGCCAGGTGCGCGGCGAGCTGGCCCGGCGTGGGGTGGTCGTACAGCAGCGAGGACGGCAGCCTCAGGTCCGTGGCGGCGGCCAGCCGGTTCCTCAGCTCGACGGCTGTCAGCGATTCAAAGCCCAGATCGCGGAAGGTGGCCGTGTCGGGGATCGCCTCGCGGCTGGAGTACCCGAGGATCACCATGATCTGGTCGTGTACGGCGTCCAGTAACACGTCGGCGCGGTCCTGTTCGGACGCGGCCAGGAAGCGCCGTACCAGGGCCGGCCCGGACGCGTCGGATGCCTGCGGCTCGGCCGGTTGGGTGTCCGCGGACGCGTCGATCCCGTGGGCCGTGCCGGGCTTGGTGGTGGGGGTGTCGATCCAGTAGCGGTGGCGCTGGAAGGGATAGGTGGGAAGGTCGGGCAGGGGCCGGTCGGGGGCCGGGACGTGCCAGTCGACGGGATGGCCGTGGACGTAGGCCTCGGCCACCGACAGCAGGAACCGCTCGAGCCCGCCCTGGTCACGGCGCAGGCTCCCGACGACCAGTCGGGCGCCCGGCTCCTCCGGTACGGCGTCCTCCAGCGTGTCCTGCACGGCCGCCGTCAGCACCGGATGCGCACTGGCCTCGATGAACGACGTGCAGCCGTCCTGCGCCAGCCCCCGCACCACCGGCTCGAAACGGACCGGCTCCCGCAGGTTGCGGAACCAGTACCCCGCGTCCAACGCGGTCGTCTCCAACCGCCCACCCGTCACCGTCGAAAAAAAGTCGATCCCGGATACGGTCCTCGGCCTAACGCAGGCCAGTTGGGCGAGCAGGTCCTCGCGGAGGACCTCCACCGCGGGTGAGTGGGAGGCGAAGGCGGCAGGAACGATACGAGCCCGTATCGCCCGTTCCTCGCAGTGGTCGCGTAGTGCGTGCAGGACGTCGAGGTCCCCGGCCACGATTGTGGCCTGCGGCCCGTTCACCGCCGCCACACTCGCTCGGCTCTCCCATTGGCCGAGCAGCACCTGCACCTCCGCCACCGGCAACGCCACCGAGAGCATCCCGCCCCGGCCGGCCAGCCGCCGCCCGGCCAGAGCACTGCGCACCGCCACGATCCGCGCCCCGTCCTCAAGACTCAGCGCACCCGCCACACACGCCGCCGCGATCTCCCCCTGCGAATGCCCCACCACCGCATCCGGCACCACCCCGTAGTGCTTCCACAACCGCGCCAGCGACACCATCACCGCCCACAACGCCGGCTGCACCACATCCACCCGCTCGAGGGACGGCGCTCCCTCGTCGCCACGGATCACTGCGAGCAGATCCCAGTCGGTGTAAGGGGTGAGCGCCTCGGCACAGTCGCGCAGCGCGGCGGCGAACACCTCACTGTCGGCAGCGAGTTCGGCGGACATTCCCTGCCACTGCGATCCCTGCCCAGGGAAGACGAACACCGTACGGCCACGAACCGGCGCGATCCGGCCCACGACCACAGCCGAGCCCGGCGCCTCCTCACGCACCGCGGACAACCCGGCCACCAACCCGGCCCGGTCCCCGGCCACCACCACGCCCCGATGCTCGAAAGCGGCACGCCCCGTTGCCAGCGCACCCGCCAGCCCCGCCGGAACACCCCGATCCTCCGGCAGCGCCTCGGCCCAGGCGGCCAACCGCCCCGCCGACTCCCCCAAAGCACCCCGGCTCCGCGCGGACACCACGAACGGCATCACCGACCCCGCCGACCGCACCGGCCCGGCAACGTCACCGGCCTCGACCGCAGGCGCCTCCTCCACCACCACATGGCAGTTCGTGCCGCCCATGCCGAAGGAGGACACGCCCGCCCGGCGCGGCCCCTCCGACTCCGGCCAGGGCGAAAGCCCCGTCGGCACGCTGAGGTTGAGCGCGTCCAACGGGATCTCCGGGTTCGGCTCCGCGAAGTTCAGGCTGGCCGGGATCTCGCCCTTGCTGACGGACAGCACTGTCTTGAGCAGGCCGATGATGCCGGCCGCGCCCTCCAGGTGCCCGACGTTGGTCTTGGCCGAGCCCACCGGCAGGGGACGGCCAGAGGGCCGTGCGCCGCCCAGTGCCGCGCTCAGGGCGGCCGCCTCGATCGGGTCGCCGACGCGCGTGCCGGTGCCGTGCAGTTCTACGTAGCCGACGGTGGCCGGGTCCGTGTCGGCGGACGCCCAGGCCCGCCGTACGACGTCCTCCTGCGCGCTCGCGTCCGGACGGGTCAGGCCGTCGGTCATCCCGTCGTTGTTGACCGCGCTGCCCCTGATCACACCGTGGATCCGGTCGCCGTCGGCCAGGGCGCGGGAGAGGCGCTTGAGGAGCACGAGGCCGCCGCCCTCACCGCGGACGAACCCGTTGGCCCGGGCGTCGAAGGTGTAACTGCGGCCGTCCGGCGACAGGCCGCCAAAGCGGGCGGCGGCCAGCGCGCTCAGCGGCGCCAGGTTGAGGTGCACACCGCCCGCCAGGACGAGGTCCGACTCACCGGACCTCAGGCTCTCGCAGGCCAGGTGGACGGCGACGAGCGAGGAGGACTGAGCTGCGTCGACCGTCATGCTGGGCCCGCGCAGCCCCAGATGGTACGAGATGCGGTTGGCGATCAGGCCACGCTGCAACCCGGTCATGGTGTGCCGGTCGACCGCCTCGTGGCCGCCCCGGTACACAAGTGTGGCGTAGTCCCCGGAGATCGCGCCGAGGAAGACACCGGTCCGGGTGCCGCCCAGCGAGGACGGTGCGAGGCACGCCGACTCCAGGGCCTCCCAAGCCAGTTCCAGGGCGAGGCGTTGCTGGGGGTCCATCATCGCCGCCTCGCGCGGTGAGACGGAGAAGAAGGCGGCGTCGAACCGGTCGACGTGGTCGAGGAAGCCGCCCATGCGGGTACCGGGCTCCGTCAGGGCTTCCGCACCGAGGCCCCAGCGGCCCTCCGGCACCTCGGTAATGCCGTGCTCACCGCGCCGCAGCATCTCCCAGAAGTCCTGGAGGTTGTTCGCCTTGGGGAGCCGACAGGATAGACCGATCACCGCGATCGGTTCCGCAACGTTCTCGATCCGGGCCTGGGACTTCTCGGACTCGTTCATCGCCTTCAGCGACCTCCACCCCGTTCTTCTGGCGCTTCACCGAGCGGCGCCCCAGTCGTGTGCGCACCGGCCGTTCTCAGGTGCTCCGCCAGCCGCTGGGGGGTGGGCTGAGCGAAGACGTCGGCCATGGGTATCCGGATACCTGTCACTTCCTCGACCCGCTGGGCCAGCCGGGCGGCCAGCAGCGAATGGCCGCCGACGGTGAAAAAGTTCGCCCGGTGATCGAGGTCGTCCCGGTCGAGCAACTCCCGCCACAGGGATACGAGCGTCGACAGCAGCTCGTCCGCCTGGTCATGCTCGTGCCTGTCCGCCGCCGTACGCCGCTCCGCCCGCCGTTCCTCGGCGAGGCGGGTGAGGGCGGGATAATCCACCTTGTCGTTCCCAGTCATGGGGAACGCCTCCATGAAGTGGAAGGCGCTGGGTACGGCGGCGAGGGGCAGTCTCGCCCGGGCCCGGTCCCACAGACGCTCGGCCAAATCGTGCTTGTCGGGCCCTTGGACAAAGGCCACCAGTACGTCGTCTCCTCCGCCCTCGCCAACGACGACCGCGGCCACGCCGCACACGTCCGGGTCCGCGAGCAGGACGGCCTCGACCTCGGGCAGTTCGATGCGGTTGCCGCGCAGCTTGACCTGGCGGTCGGTACGTCCCACCACGTGCAGCGTGCCGCCGGGCAGCCACCGGGCGAGGTCACCGGTGCGATAATGGCGTCCGTACCTGGGGTGACGGGCGAAGCGCGCGGCGGTGAGCTCCGACCGGTTGTGGTAGCCGAGGGCAACTCCGTCGCCGGCCACGCACAGTTCACCGAGCACGCCGACCGGCAGCTCATGACCCGCCGGGTCGGCGATGAACACCTGTGTGTTGGTGATGGGCCGTCCGACGGTGAGCGGGCCCGCCTCGGCGGTGTCGATCCGGCCCGCGGTGGACCAGATGGTGGTCTCGGTTGGTCCGTACACGTTCCAGACCTCGCGAGCCACCGACGCCAGCCGCCGAGCGAGTTCCCGCGGCAGCGGCTCGCCGCCGCACAGCACGCGGCACGAGGACAGCGCGTCGGCCGCGCCGTCGACGACGAGCCGCCACGTCGTCGGGGTCGCCTGCACGGTGTCCACGCGGTGGCGGACAACGACCTCGGCCAGAGCCCGGCCGTCGGTGCGGGCCCGGTCCGGGGCGACCACGACCCGACCGCCCCGGACGAGCGGCACGAACAACTCCAGGGCGGAGATGTCGAAGGAGAATGTGGTCAGCCACAGCAGCGAGGCGGTGGACGTCACGTCGAACTGGTCCGCGAAGTGCGTCACCAGGTTCTTCAGGTTCCGGTGGCTGATCAGGGCGCCCTTCGGCAGCCCGGTGGAACCGGAGGTGTAGATCAGGTAGGCGCAGGAGTCGGGATCGAGGGATCCCGCGTCGTACGGCACCAGCTCGCCCGCGCCGCCGGCCGCCTCGGCCGCCCCCGCCGAACCGTCGGGCACCGGGCGGAGGGGCAGTACGGCACGGTTTCCGGCATCCGGGACGGTCGCCGGGTCGGCGGCCAGCACCACAGCCGTCCGCGCGTCGTCGAGCTGGTGGCGGAGCCGGTCCGCCGGATGGCTGGGGTCGAGCGGCAAATAGGCGGCCCTGACGAGCCAGACACCGAGCACGGCCGCCGCTAGTTCGGGGCCCCGGGGCCCGAGTACGGCGACGACGTCTCCGGCCGCGATCCCGCCCGCGCGCAGTTCTGCGGCCGTCTCGCGGGCGGCCTGCCACAGCTGACCGTACGAGACCCGCCGGTCCTCGGACTCCAGGGCGGTCGCGTCCGGGGCGGCCAGCACCCACGAGCAGATGTCGTCGAGCACGCTCGTCAGGGGGACCGCCCGGCCGGTGCCATTGGCGCGGTCCACGATCTCGCGATCGTCCGGGCTGAACAGGTCCACCTCGCCCACGGGCGCCGCGGCGTCCTGCCCCAGCGCCTGAAGCAGCCGGTCGTAGCGGCGCAGCAGCGCGGCTACGTCGGCGCGGGCGAACGCCTCGACGCAGTAAGCGGCCCGGACCCCGATGGACTCGGGCGAGGACAGGACGAAGAACTCCAGATCGAACTTGCTGAAGCCGTTCTCGACGACCACCGGTTCGGCCGCGAGCCCGGCCAGCTCAAAGGGCGGCAGGCCTTCGCCGGGGACGTAGTTGAAGACGTGCCGGAACAGGGCGTTGTGCCAGGACACGTCGCGCCGGGGCACCTCCTCCAGCAGGACGTCGACCGGAACGTCCGCGTGGGCGAGGGCGCCCATGAAGACCTGGCGCACCCGGCGCACCAAGTCGGCGAAGGACCCCTCCAAGTCGACGGCGACCCGCAGCGGGAGAACGTTGACGTGGTAGCCGATGGCTCGCTGGGCTCTGGGGCCGCGGACGTTCACGGGTGAGCCGACGACGAGGTCGGGGCCGGCGCCGTGCCGGGCGAGCAGCAGGTAGTACGCGGCGAGCAGGACGACCGCCTCGGAGGCCCGCAGCTCCTTCGCCATCCGCTGGACGGCGTCGCGAGCTCCGGCCGAGAGCTGGTGCAGCACCTGGTCGCCGTGAAGCGTGGGGTTCGCCACCTCGGCCTCACCCACCCAGAGCGCCAGCCCTTCGGGGTCGAAGCCGCTCAGCTGCCCGCGCCAGAAGGCGGTACCGGCCGGCGTGGGCTGGGTCTCGGGCAAGGGGGCCACTTCCTCGCGCAGCTCGGCGGGCAGCGGCGTGCCGGTGGCGAACGCGGTGTAGGCGGTGGTCAGTTCCTCCAACAGGACCGCGCCGGAGATGGTGTCGAACACCAAGTGGTGCACGGCCAGACAGAAGTGGTCTCGGGCGTCGCCGTGCAGCAGCAGTGCCCGCACCAGGGGTGTGCCTGACAGGGCGAAGGGCCGGGCGACGAAGGCGGCCAGCGCTTCGTTGGTGCGCTCGTCCGTGCACTCGGCGCTCTCCAGATCGACGGTGTCGCGGTCGGTGACCGTTTTGGTCAGCCCGTCGTCACCGGCGTGGAAGGCGGTCCGCAGAACGGGGTACCGGCGCAGCAGCAGTCTCAGGCTCTGCCGCAGCGCCTCGGGGTCGAGCCGTCCGTCGACGCGGAAGGCCACTGACAGGTTGTTGACTGCGCTGCCCGGTACCACCTTTTCCAGCAGCCACAGCGCTTCTTCCTTGCGGGAGGCGGTGTCGCGGCTCACGGTGTCTCCGCCAGCAGTTCGTCGACCACGGCCGCGACCTCGGGGGCGCGCAGCAGTTCAGCGTGCTCCAGGGGCAGGCGTATCTCCCGGGCGACCAGGTCCGCCGGGCCCGCCGGCAGGTGGGCTCGGATGCCGTTGAGACCGCTCTGCGGGCTGCACGAGCTGACAGCCACCGCCGAGGGCCAGCGGGACAGCGGAGCGAACGCGCCGCCGCCCGCCAGATAGGACATGAACGCGGTAAAGACGTTGGCCAGTTCGCCCCGGCGGGTGGCATCGAGGCCGGACCGGGCGAGGACGCTGTCGCTCGTGGTGCGGAAGATCCCGACGAGTTCGCGGGCCAGGTCCGCGAGGTCCTGGTGGGCTTCCTCGGCCTTCCGGCCGGCGGCCTGTGCGGTGTCGATCTCGTCGCCACCGCCCGCCGACCTCATGAACTCCATCACCTTGTGGAACTGCCAGTACAGGGTGGGAGCGGTGGCCAGTTCGGGGTCGAAGAGCAGTACGAGCGGTGCCGACTCCTGGGTCTCGGCGAGGCGGGCGGCGAGCTCGGCCGCGTACACACCGCCGACGCAGTACCCCATCACCGCCCGCACCGGCGGGTGGTCCGCGCCTAGCCCCTGGTGCCAGGCGTTCAGGTGAGCCACGCCCTCGGGACCGTCCAGGGAGCCGGCGGGCGCGGGCACACTCTCCCATACCCCGTGGTTCGTCGTAAGGTTGGCCACGAGGTCACTAAAGCGTGCCTCCGGGCGACCGGTCACGTCGAAGTCGACGGCGAGCAGGATCTGGCTCCTGCTGCCCTTGGTCAGGATTCTCCATGTGTCGTGCTGCGCCATGAGCCAACCCCAAGAGGACGAGGACGGGAAGACGGAAAGGTGCCGGCCACTGCCGGGAACTGTGGGCGGAAACGGTCAGCTGACGATGTCGTAGCCGCCCCAGTTCGTGGCGATGGTGACGGCCGGCAGGAAGGTGCTGCCCGGATCATCCGGATCGAAGGACCCGCCGTGGCGGTGCACCACGAGGGAGCCGTCCCCGCGCAGGGCCAGCAGATCGGGGTGGCCGTCGCCGTCGATGTCGGTGATGTCGATCGCCTTGGCCTCGTCCCAGCCACCGCCGAGCGCATACCGGCCGCCGGACGCCAGCGGCAGGGCGTCCTTTCCCTTACCGCCGGCGTACACCTCATGGCAGACCAGAACCCCGTCCGCACGCCGCACGAGCAAATCGGGCTCCCCGCTGCCGGTGATGTCGGCCAGCCCGACCGGTAGGTCCGTCGGGTCGATCAGGGCGAAGTCGGCGGGCGGCGCGAATGTGTTGGGCCCGTCGACCTTGCCCTGGTGCAGGATGCGGTGGATCTCCCCGGTGCCCTGCACCCTGCCGATGATGTCGACGATGCCGTCACCCGTCAGATCGCCGAGCGCGATGGTGTCGTAGGTGCGCTCCGGGGGCTTGCCCCCGACGTGGATGGGTTCGCCGAGGGTGTGCAGCCCGTCGAGACCGCCCTGGTTGAGGAAGACCAGGGTGCGGTCGTCGTTGGTGATGCAGACCAGGTCCGCGGTGCCGTCGCCGGTGAGGTCGCCGGCGCACAGCCACAGATGGGAGCCGAAGCCGGTGCCGATGAGCACCGGGTCGCCGTAGGTCTGTGCGCCCCGGAATTCCCCGCAGTGCGGCAGGACGAATAATTCACCGGAGGTCGTTTTGCGGATGAGAAGGTCCTGCCGCCCGTCACCGTTGAAGGAACCGGACCGGAATACCGCTGGAACAAAACTCAGAGTGCCCATGATAAGTCCCGGTTAAGGAGGCGGTCGTTCACCGCGCTCGTCGAATGCCTGCAACGCCGCCGTCATACCCGCAAAGCCGCTGTCAAGGCAGCAGAAAACTATGTGCCGAGCGCCCCGCGAACAACCCCTGATTCCGGGGAGCCTCCCCGATGAGCAGGGGGTACGCCCGGCCCTCCAAACCCCCTGCGGGCGCACCGGGCGTGACCCGTAACCCTTCTCCGATCTGCCGTTATACAGAGCCCTTGGCAGGACGCGAACCCCTGTTCGGGTGCGCTCCCCGTGGCCTCTCCACCCTTGCCCGGTGGGCCGCTCACCCGCGCCGCGCGCGGCAACGCGCTTCCACGGACTAGCCGCTTTCAGGGGTTGACCGCGTCCGGGCCGTCGGCCAATCTTGCGGAGTCTCTTGCACCGATGCTGATTCCAGGAATTCGACTGTCAGAACACGTGTGGAACACTGCAAGGGGCTGGAATTTACCGATTCCCGACCGCGCTCCGGCGCACAGAGAAAGTTGCGGATATTTCGGTGGCAGAAAACCAAGTACCATGGCGGCTCGCCGTTCTGGGCGCCGGCGTCATGGGCTCCAGCATCACTACGCTCGCCATGGCGCACGGTGTCCCGGTCACGCTGATCGACGTGGAGGAGGGCAAGGCTCAGCGCGCCCGCGAGCAGATCGCAGAACAGTTGCGGATGGCGCAGCTGATGAACGCGGTCCCGGCCAACCGCCCCACGGCCGAACTGACCATCGCGACGACGACGGACGCCGTCGCCGGAGTCGACGTCGTCGTCGAGGCCGTCACCGAGCTCTTCGACACCAAGGCGAAGGTGCTCGCCGAGGTGTGCGCCGTGGTCCCCGCCGGCACCGCACTCATCTCGAACACCTCCTCTATTCCCATCGACGAGCTGGCCGACGCCCTGCCCCGGCCCGCCGACCTGGCCGGCGTGCACTTCATGAATCCGCCCTATCTGATCCCCATGGTCGAGGTGGTCAGGGGGCTGCGCAGCGAGGACCGGACGATGGACGCGGTGACGTCCCTGATGACGGCGCTCGGTCGGCAGCCGGTCGTCGTCGGGGACGGTCCCGGTTTCGTCACCAGCCGCATCCTGCACCGGATGATCAATGACGCCGTACGGATCGTCGAGGAGGGCCGGGCGACCGCGGAGGCGGTCGACGCACTGATGCAGGGCTGCCTCGGCCACCGCACCGGTCCGCTGCGGACGGCCGACCTCATCGGACTGGACAATCTCGCGGACTCGCTCCGGGTGCTGCATGAGCGCACCGGGGACGAGGGCTGCCGTCCCTGCGCACTCCTGCTCGACAAAGTCGCACAGGGCGACCTCGGCAGAAAGAGCGGCCGGGGCTTCTACGACTACGGAGAGGCAATGCCATGACCACGACCGCGAAAGGAACGCCCGGGGCCGAGACGCCCGGCACCGACGCATCCGCGCAGTCCCCGCAGGAGCTGATAGGGGCCTTCCTGAATCAGCACACCAAGATCTCCTGGGAGGCCGACCAGGACATCTTCGCCACCGGCGCAGTGTCCTCACTGTTCGCCATGCAACTGGTGGTCTTCCTGGAGAAGACCTTCGGCGTCTCGATCGGCGGCGTGGATCTGCGGCTGGACAACTTCCGCACCATCGCGACCATGCTCGCCCTCGTAGACCGGCTGCGCGGCGCGCCTGCCGGAGGCGACGGTGAATGAGACGCTCGCCGAAGCGATCTCGCTGACCGGTGAACTCGTGGGGGAAGCACCGCAGGAGTGGGACCGCGTCGGCCGTATTCCCCTCGACCTGCTCCACTCCCTGGGTACCAAGGGGATGCTGTGCGCACAGGTCCCGGCGGCCTTCGGCGGCCTCGGTCTGAACAGTGTGGACAACGGCGAACTGACGGCCCATGTCGGCGCCCTGTGCAGTTCGCTGCGGAGCCTGATGACCTCTCAGGGCATGGCCGCCTGGGCCATCCAGCGCCTCGGCGGCACCGCCCACCACGACGCCTTCCTCCCCCGGCTGACCGCCGGTGAGCTCGCGGCGGTCGCCTTCAGCGAGGTCGGCGCGGGCAGCGATCTGTCGGCGATGGCCACCCGGATCGTGTCCGACGGCGATCATGTGGTCGTCGACGGCGCCAAGGTCTGGATCACCGGCGCCGCCTACGCCGACCTGCTCGTCGTCTTCGGTGCCTACGAGTCCGGTGCGGCCGCCGTGGTGGTGCCCACCAGCACTCCGGGGGTGCGGATCGACCCCCTCAGCGACGTGCTCGGCTGCCGGGCCGCCGGCCACTCGGCCATCGAGTTCTCCTCGGTCCGGGTGCCCTCCTCCCACGTGCTGCCGGGCGCGGGCCAGCCGACGGCGCTCCTGGTGACCGCCGCGCTGACGTACGGGCGGCTGTCGGTGGCCTGGGGCTGCGTGGGCATACTGCGCGCCTGCCTGTCGGCGGCTGCGCGGCACGCCTCGACCCGCGAGCAGTTCGGCCGGCGCATCGCCGACCACCAGTTGGTGGCCCGCCATCTGGCCGAGCTGGTCATCGCCGAGCAGACCGCCACGCACGCCTGCGAGCACGCCGCCCGCTGCTGGGACGACGGGTCCCCGGACGTCGTGACGGCTACCCTGCTGGCCAAGCACATCGGCGCGACCCGGGCGGTGCACGGGGCCTCGACCGCCCTTCAGGTACTGGCGTCGTCGGGGGCCAGGGACGGGCATGTGGTGGCGCGCGCGCATCGCGACGCCAAGTTGATGGAGATCATCGAGGGCAGCAGCGAGATCTGCCAGCTCGCCCTTGCCCAGCACGCCCTGGCGGTGTGGGGATGAGCGAAGGAGAGACCGTGCCGGACAGCGACGCCGTAACCGTGCCGGACCGGCCCGCGCCGGTGAAGTGTCTGGTCTGGGACCTGGACAACACGCTCTGGCAGGGCACCCTGTTGGAGGGCGACCACGTCGTCGTGTCCGACGCCGTCCGCCGGGTGATCGAGGACCTCGATGCCCGCGGCGTGCTGCAGTCCGTGGCCAGCAAGAACGACCACGACACTGCCTGGGAGCGCCTGGAGAAACTCGGCCTCACCGAATACTTCGTGCTGCCGCACATAGGCTGGGGCCCCAAGTCCCATGCGATGCGCGCGATCGCGGAGGGCCTGAACTTCGCGCACAGCGCGATGGCCTTCATAGACGACCAGCCCGCCGAACGAGCCGAAGTGGCTCACCATCTGCCGGACGTGCGCCTCTACCCGGCCGAGCTTGCCGATTCCCTGTCGCAGAGGCCCGAGTTCACCCCTCGCACGGTGACCGTGGACTCGCGTCGTCGGCGGGAGATGTACCAGGCGGGCTTCCAGCGGGAGAGCGCGCGCTCGGAGTTCCAGGGCCCTGACGAGGAGTTCCTGTGCTCGCTGCGGATGGACATGCGGATCACCCGCGCCACCGCCGAGGAGCTGTCCCGGGTCGAGGAACTCACCCTGCGTACCAGTCAAATGAATGCGACTGGGGTCCATTACTCGGACGCAGCACTGCGCGAGCTGATGGCCGATGAGCGGCACGAGGTCCTGGTGACCACCCTCCAGGACCGCTTCGGCACGCACGGCGCGGTAGGCGTCCTGCTGCTGGAACGGCACCCGTCGGCCTGGCACCTGAAGCTGCTGGCGACCTCCTGCCGGGTGGTCTCCTTCGGGGTCGGGGCGATCATCCTGCGCTGGCTGATCGACCAGGCGGCGCAGGCGGGTATGCATCTGGTGGCCGATTTCCGCTCTACCGACCGCAATCGGATCATGGAGATCGCCTACCGGTTCGCGGGCTTCACCGACCAGCAATGCGCCTGCCTCGGAGAACTATCTGTTGGCGCCGAGGCGAGCATCCAGCGGTGGCACCTGCTGCCCACCCGCCAGGAGGCCCCCACCACCATGCGACTGGACACTCCGGCCCTCTTCCGCTGAGTCCAGGCCTTTCCCCGGCCTCATGCCCCTCTCGCTCCCCGTGCCGCGACCGGCGGTGGCGGTCCCGTGTCACATCCCCCGGGCACGACCGCCCCGCCGGTCGCTCTGCCCGTCGACGTGCCGCTCCCGGTCCACGCGTTCCGCGTGCTGGAGGAAGACGAGGAAGTCGTCGACCATCCGTCCGCCCAGCCGGACGAGTTCGTCGAGGTCCTCCTTCGACCATGCGGCGAACGCCTGGGCAAGCCAGTCCATGACGACCTTGCGGTAACGGGAGTTGACCTCATCCCCGGTCGGCGTGAGCTCCACCAGTCTCGCTCTGCGGTCGCTGGGATCCACCACCCGGTGCACCAAGCCCTTGCGCTCCAGGTTGGTGACCTGCCGGGTGACGTGGGGACCCTCGACCCGCATCTCCGTGGCGATCTCCCCCACGCGCAGCGGTTCGCCATGGGCCTGGAGGATGCCCAGGATCTGCAGCGCCGGACGTTCCAGGTTGATCTCCGCCATCTCCGTGGCGCGCACGTGCAGCCAGTTGCTGTTCAAGGCCGCGCCGAGCTGGGCGAGCTTGGGCGCGAGAGAGAACAGGCCCTCGATGTCTTCGGTCATGGCTTGCCTTCCAACTAGTTATCTACCTAAGGTAGGTAACTAGTTGCCCGTGGGTGGGTCTTGCCCCGCGGTGCAACTAGCTACCTAAGTTACCCACCCTGACCAGAAGGAGATCACCCATGTCCAGTCAACGCAATCCATCGCTCGCCGAGCGGCCTGCCACGATCCCACGCCCGGCCTCATCCCAGGGCCTGGTCGTGCTCGCTCTGTCCATCGCGGCCTCCACCGCCTCCATCCAGCAAAGCGCTGTCATCCCGCTGCTGCCCCGGCTCGAACAGTCCCTGCACGCCTCGGTGTCCGCGGTGAGCTGGGCGCTCACCGTGAGTCTGCTGTGCGGTGCCGTGGCCACCCCGTTGTTCAGCCGCTTCGGCGACATGTACGGACGGCGCCGGATGCTGCTGCTCACCCTCGGCCTGCTCGTCGCCGGCTCTGCCGTCGGCGCGCTCTCCACCTCCATCACCACACTCATGATCGCCCGAGTGCTGCAGGGCCTGTCCGCCGCGACCGTGCCCTTGTCCATCGGCGCCGTACGGGATCTGCTGCCCCGGGAGAAGATGGCCACCGGCATCGGCGTGCTGAGTGCCACCATGGGCATCGGGGTCGGCCTCGGCATGATCATCAGCGGATTCATCGCCGAGTACACCAGCGGATACCGCATCGTCTTCTGGCTCATCACCGGACTGGCCGCCGCGGCGACCGCTCTCACCGCGCTCGTAGTCCGCGATGTGGCACCGCCCTCGGGCGGACGACCCGACGTGCCTGGTGCCATTCTCTTCACCGGCACGTTGGTCTGCCTGCTACTGGCCATCACCGAGGGCAAGAGCTGGGGCTGGACCTCAGCATCGGTCGTGGGTCTGCTCGTGGCCGCCGTCGTGCTGTTCGCCGTCTGGGTCGCGGTCGAGCGCCGCGCGGCCGACCCACTGGTCGACATCAGCATGCTGACGCACCCCGGCACCATCGGCGCGAGCCTCGCCTCGTTCCTCCTGGGCTTCGCCCTGTACGCGGGTTTCACTCTGCTGCCGAACTATGTGCAGACCCCCTCGAAGGTGGGGTACGGCTTCGGGGCGTCCGTGCTGATGGCCGGCGTCTACCTGCTCCCGACGACCTTGCTGCTCATCGTCATCTCTCCGCTGGCCGGCCGGCTGGTGCGCAAGACGTCCGCGGCGGTCATGGTGGCGATCGGCTCCGTGGTGGCCGCCCTGTCCAACGTGTGGCTGATCGTGCGCCACGACCACGCATACGACATCTACATCGCGACCTCGCTGCTGGGACTTGGCGTTGGTCTGTCCTTCGCAGCCCTGGGCACCATGGCCGTCGAGCACGTCGACCCCGCCAAGACAGCGGTCGCCAGCGCTGTGAACAGCCTTGTACGACTGGTCGGCGGCAGCATCGCCAGCTCGGTCACCGCGGCGATCCTCGCTTCCAACACGATCACCGGAACCGGCGTCCCCACGGTGCACGCCTACCAGACCAGCTTCACCATCGCGGCGCTCTCGGTGGGCCTGGCCGCGGTCTTCGCCGCCTGGTTCGGCTGGATAAACCGGTCCCGAGCGGCGTCTCCTTCCAATGCCTGAGATGCAGAGGGTTCTGACAACGACTGGGGAAGGGGAAGGACGGACGCCATGCGGAAGAACGCCCACCGCCCGAAGGCCTGGCTCTCCTTTTCCTTGCCACCGCTACATCGTCTCCTCCCCGTAGGAGGTTGGGAGGTCCGGGGTAGGGCGCTGCGCGAGGACGGGGCCCCCGCTGTGCGAGCGCGCCTGACCCTGGTCAATGCCGAGGGGCACCAGGTCGCGTCACACATCGCCGATCGGAGCGGATCCTTCCGGCTGCAGGCCCCCGGACGCGGCCGCTACCTTCTCGTCGCCGGGTGCGCCGGGTACTTTCCCGAGGCCCTTCCCGTCGTCGCCGACACCCCGCTGACCACAGCCGAGGTGCTGCTCGTCGCCTCTTCGAGCATCCGCGGCGTTGTGGAGGAGGAGGGAGTGGCCTCCCCGGTGGCTGGGGTTGTGGTCGTGCTGGTGAACGCGCAGGGTGCGGTGCTGCGCTCCACGCTCACTGGCGAACGGGGCGACTACGCCTTCACCGGATTGGAGGCGGGGAGCTACGGCCTGGCGGTCGGCCACCAGCATCGCCGTCCCCTCGTCCGGACGGTGGTCGTCGAACCCCACTCCTCGAGTGTCATGCACATTTCGGTGCAGCAGCAGCTGCATACCGTGTCAGGCACGGTACGTGACCACGGGGGCGCTCTGGTCGTCGGGACCCCCGTGGCCCTTGCCGACGCCTCCGGACTGTGGCTGACCACTCACACCGATGGAGTCGGCCGCTACTGGTTCGCCAGCATCCCCAGTGGCGAGTACACCCTTCGGGCGGGACGCGGCCTGCGGAGCAGCGGGCAACTTGATCTCGGCGCCGACCGGCTCGACATGGATCTCGTCATCGATTCCGAACCCCCGCGAGTCGCCGGCGCATGACATGCGTCAGGTCATCTCCATGTAAGGGAGCGCAGCTCAGTGCGACGGCTGATGTTGAGTTTCCGGTAGATGCTCGTCAAGTGCTGCTCCACCGTGCTGACGGTGATGAACAGCTGACTCGCGACCTCGCGGTTGGACCGGCCCCTGGCGACGAGCCGGGCCACGCGCCGCTCCGCGTCGCTCAGTTCCGTGCCCTCGGATACAAGGTCGAGGGGCTTGTCCTCGGGCGGCCGGACGGCCGGAGGGCGACGCTTTAGCTCTTCCTCGGCGCTGTCCGAGAAGGAGCGCACGAGTGCCTCGGCCTTGCACGCCCTGGCTAGCTGCCGGGCGCGGATCATGGAGTGCCGGGCACTGGTGTGGTCGCCCAGCGTACTGTGGGCACGGGACAGGTCGGCCAGCGCCTGCGCCAGCTCCAGGCGATCGCGCACGCGCTCCAGCGCTTGCACGGCCTGTCCCAACAGATCAAGGCGCTCCCGCGGCGGCGCGGTGACGGCCAGCACCCGCAGCGTCATGCCCCTGGTCCGCAGTTGGTTCGGTTCCAGCAGCCCCAGTTGCTCCTCGGCCAGCGCACGGCCCTCGTCCACGCGCTCCAGCCGCAGCAGCGCCTCGGCGGCATCGGTGCGCCAGGGCACCAGTGTCGGCCGGTCCAGGCCCCAGTCCCGCATCCGCGCACTACAGGCCTCGAAGTCTCGGAGGGCGGCGTGGGGGTTGCCCAGCGCCAGGTGGAAGCGTCCGCGCGCCTGCTGGTAGTGGAGGCCGTCGCGGGTATCGAACACCCGCTCCGGCAGCGGCTGGTTGACCAGCGCTTCGGCGGCGCGCATACTACCTCGGGCTGTCATGGCCCTCAGCAGCGCCGCCCGCGTCGAGCCGACCGCCACCCCCCACCCTTCCGCCGAGATGTGGGAGAGAGCGGCGTGAGCGTGTTCCTCCGTCGCCTGCACATCGCCCCGTCGGAGGGCGATCTCTGCCATGACTGACGACAGCACACCGATCCAAGCCGGGACACCACGCTGTGTCGCCTCGCCGAGCAGCATCTTGCACCACTGCTCGGCCGAGTCGATCCAATCCGCGTAAACCAGGGCCATCAGGGCGGTCCCCAGGGGCTCCAGCGTCGCGTCGCTGAGCCGAAGGATCTGCAGTTCCTCCTGAGTCGTGGCGATCTCGTGGGGAGCGGGATTGCGGGACAGGACGTCGTACAGGAGCATTGTCGCCCGCAGCAACGCGCTGGCCGCCGGAGCCGCCTGGGGCTCATCACGGCCTCCCCTCGGCGGCGGAGTGAGCGGGAACTGCTGAGCCAGTACCGGATAGGAGCAGTTGAGCCACAACCGGAACGCCCTGAGGTCCTCGCTCACCGGGCGGGTCTGGGCGGTGACCCGTTCGACCATCGCCTCCAGCATGTCCTCGGCCTCGCTGAACATGCCGTGCCGCAGCAGGCTCTTGATCAGCTGTATGGCCTGGCTCTCGGTGGCGTCATGGAGGTCGAACGTGTTGACCATGGACAAGGTACGGCGCAGCGCGCGGTCGGGACTACGCCGCCAGATGCTGCGCGCGAGTTGCAGGGTGACCGCAGCCCGCTGGTCGGGGTCGCCGGACTCGCGCAGTGCGAGCTCCAGATAGCTCTGGGCGAGCCCCGCGCGGTCGTCATGCAGCACATCCTCGGCGGCCTTGGCCAGAACGCCCACCGCCCAGGGTTCCTGCGCCTCCCCTGCGGCCAGCAAGTGTGCCGCCACCGCGGTGGCAGGGGCTCCATCGTGGAACAGCAGCCGTGCCGCCCGCAGGTGCAGGGTCGTGCGGCGCACGGTCGGCGTGTTCTCGAGCGCTGCTTCCCTGACTACCGGATGCCGGAACCCGGTTTCTGTCAGGAGTCCGGCGCCGGTCAGCACGCGCTTGAGCCGCTCCACGGCAGCGTTGTCGAGATCCAGCAACCGTCCTGCCAGGTGCTCCGATTGCGAGGTGTGCAGCACCGCCAGCGCGCGGGCGACCTCCGTGGCGTCGCCGCTGCCGCGTTGCAGACAGGCCGTCACGGCTTGGCGATAGGCCTCACCGGGCACAAGACACGATCCGTCGTGCAGGGAGCCGGTGGGGGAGACGGCGAGGGCGTTCCGGTAATCATCCAGGAGCGCCCTCAGCAGCAGGGGATTTCCGCCGCTCAGCGCGGTGTGTGCCGGGGCGAGCCGCAGCGCCTGCTCGCGCCCCAGATGCTGCGCCAGCATTTCGCCGACGGCCGCGGGCGAGAGCGGCTTGAGCTGCATGTAGTGGCAGTGCGGCTGACGGCGCAGCTCGGTGTGGAAGAGTTGGTGGCCTCGCATGCAGGACGCCTGCTGACTCAGCACGAACAGCATCGGCCGACGCTGGGCCCGGCGAGCCAGGCCCAGAATGAACGACAGGGACGCATTGTCGCTGTGGTGCAGATCGTCGACGATGATGACAACGGGAGACGTCTTCGCGATCCCAGTCAATTGGTCGTACATGTCAACCACGAGGTTCGTCGGTGGATTTTCCTGCGCATCAAACAACCCACTAAAGTCTTTCAGCGAAGAGACCATGTCGTGGAATGGGAATTTTCCGCCCTCTGGGACGTCTTCGATCAGTTGCGCCGCTACTCCAAGCGGGAAAGATTTCTCCAAAACGGATGCCGTAGCCGTAAGGATCTGAGCGCCAGCATGCACTGCCTTGTGCGCCACAGCTTGGAGGATCTCGGTCTTACCGCAGGCCGCAGGGCCGTCCACCAGCAGGACGGCACCCTTACCCTGGCCCATCAAATCGATTAGGTCACTAATTAAGGAAAGCTCACGCTGGCGCTCGATTAATCGCACGAAAACCCCCGTTTGTGCTTTTCGGTCAAAGCGAGTGCATTCAACAATAAACAACAAATTCATCGGATGTCAACAAGGTCAAACACCTCCGGCGTCGACACGCCAGGGAAAGGCTGAAATCCATCGTCGGCAAGTTGGTAATGGAAGAAACCTTGACTAATTATTGCCGATCCTTTGTTGACGCTGAAGGGTGATGTTTTCGCGACATCCTTAAGAGGATGTCTCGCCTGGTGATGTCGTGAGGTGCGGCATCATTGCTGCTCGTGGGTGTCGATCTGTCACAGCGGCTGGTCCCGGATGGTTTGTGGGAGCTGGCCGCTCCATTGCTGCCGTCGTTCAGCGCGCGTCCGCAGGGTGGTGGAACCGCTCCGCGTGAGGAGCGCGCGGTGTTCACGGCGGTCGTGTACGTACTGACCGGCGGGTGTGCCTGGCGGCATCTGCCGGAGACGTTCGGCGTCTCGCCCGCGACGGCGCATCGCCGGTTCACCGTGTGGACCCGGGCCGGGCTGTGGCGCCGTCTGCACCGGGCGGTCCTGGACGAACTCGGCGCACGGGGTGAGCTGGACTGGGCCTCGGCGATCGTCGACGCGGCCTCGGTCCGGGCGAAAAGGGGGACCCGCTGACCGGGCCGAACCCGGTCGATCGGGGCAAGAAGGGCAGCAAACTGCACGTCCTGTCCAAGGCTCAGGGCATCCCGCTCGCCGTCGCGGTGTCCGGCGCGAACACCCACCACAGCCTGGCACTCAAGCCCCTGGTCCGCGGCATACCCGCGGTCCGCTCCCGACGCGGTCCCCGGCGCCGCCACCCCGTCAAACTCCGCGCCGGCAAAGCGTACTTCTGCGCCGAACACCACGCCTGGCTGCGCGAACACGGACTCCTCCCACGCATCGCACGGCCCGGGATCGAGTCGGGCGAGCGCCCCGGCCGGCACCGCTGGAAGATCGAGCAGCCGATCGCCTGGCTGTTCGGCCACCGCAGACTCACCATCCGGTACGAGCGAAAGGGCTCCCACTTCCTCGCCTTCCTCGGTCTCGCTGCCACCCTCACCTGCTACAAAAAGCTCGCAAAACTCACCACATGAGACACTCTCTAATACTCCAGCAGCGGTTCGTGGCCTGAGGTGCGTTTTCGGTAGTGGCAGCGGCGGGCGATGGCCTGGCGGTGTCTTCTCCAGGCGGACCAGTTCAGTGCGTGGGTGATGGGATCGCGGTCGGCTCGTGGGTGGGGCAGGAGAGTGTCCAGGAGCCGCCGGATCTCTGCCACGGTGAGCGGGACGGTGGCTGATCCGTTTCTGCAGCCCCCTTTGCCTCCCCGCCGGCCTGGGCTTGTGCTGCGAGTGCGGCTAGGACGGCGTGGGCGAGCATGGCCAGGGTGATGTGCCGATACCAGCCGACATAGCGGCGGACTTCGTACTCGTCCAGGCCGCACTCGTTCTTCGCGGCCTGGAAGCACTCCTCGATCGCCCAGCGGGAGCCGGCGATGCGGACCAGCTCGGCGATCTCGACACCCACGGGTGCGTAGGCCAGGTAGTAGGCCACATCTTCGGGGTCGGACAGGCTGCGGCGGGCCATCACCCACCGGTGATGGGTCGGCGGATCCGGATCGAAGATGATGTTGGCGGGCAACTTGGCCCCGGCCCAGTCGTAGATCCGCGGGCCCTTCGCCCCATCGCCGCAGGACAGCCGCTGCCAGGCATCATCGGGTGCTTCATCGATGAGATGGTCGATGCGCCAGATGCCGGCCAGGGACTTGATCTGCTGGGACTTGGGCACCGCCACCACGTAGCCGACGCCCGTCTGCTCGAGCAGGCGGCGGAAGTGCCAGTCCTGCCCGTAGGCCTCATCCGCGGTCACCCACGACGCCGGCAGGCCGGCGGCCAGGCAGCGGCGGACGATGTCCCGGGCCAGTTCCCCCTTGGTCGCAAAGCCTCGCCCGTCGGGGATCTTGGCCGCCCGGCAGCGGTCACGGTCGGACGTCCAGGCTTTGGGCAGGTAGAGCTCCCGGTCCACCAAGGCCCGGCCTGAGCTGGTGGCGTAGGCGGCGAACACGCCGATCTGACAGTTGTCGATCTTTCCTGAGGTGCCGGTGTACTGCCGACTGACCCCGGCTGAGGTGGTGCCCTTCTTGATGAATCCCGTGTCGTCGATGATCAGCACACCGCCCGGTCCGAGCCGTTCGGCGACGTAGGCACGGACGTCGTCACGCAGGGCGTCCGCGTCCCAGACACTGCTGTTCAGCAGCCGCTGAAAGCCGTCCGGAGTGCGGTGACCTGCCCATTCCGCAAGCTGCCAGCCGTTCTTGCGTGTCGCCCGCCCCAGCAGACCACGGACGTAGTCCCGCATCCGCCACCGCAGATCCGCCCGAGTGAACCTACCCGCCACCCGAGCGAACACCAACTCCAACTCGCCGGCCCAGCAAGCGGCTTCACTCATCCCCTCCATACCAGGACAACGACAACCACCAGCTCAGGACACGAACCGCTGCTGGAGTACTAAGCTGCTGGAAGCCGCTTCCCTACTGGTTCCTGAGGAGACCGCCACCGAGAACGACATCACGGTGAACGATGTCTGGGAGTACCTCACTCGGGACGAGTGGGAAGTGGCCCTCGGGCTGCTGGAAGAACTCGGTGACGTCCAACCGCTGCCACTCAGCTTCTGGCAAACCCTGGCCACCGCAGCCAAACAGATGCGACTGGACAAGAGTGCGGCCTGGTGCCATTGGCGCTGCTACGAGACTCGCAACGGCATCATCCGAGCCGATCTCACCCTCCGCCCGGCCACCGAAGCAAAACGGCAAACGCCCATCTCCGGTGCTGGCGTCCTGCGACCGATGTGGAACATCGGAAACCGAACCCCGACCGGCGAACCTGCCCTCAACATCGCCCAACTCTGGGCGGAGTTCACGCCCTTGCTGGAGCCCGGTGGGCAAGCCTCGGTACGACTTGCTCCTCTTGACCCCTCGCAGTGGCAGCACCTTCAGCCCGGCCAAGTGATCACTATGCACGAGGACCGATCCGTGGCAGGTGCGGCGGTTGTCCTTGAGGTTCATCGACCTACGACCACATCCACCGCATAGAAACGAGCGCCGTCGGCTCGTGCCGTTAGTGCAGAGAAGCGTGTTCGCCTCCGCCGGCCAGGAAGCTTTCTTCGAGGGCCACGTGCACGCGCTGCGGGTGCTGGGCGGGGTCCCGCGGGGGCGGGTCCGCTACGACAATCTCAAGGCCGCCGTCGCCCAGGTGCTGGGACTGAGCCGGGCGAGGGTGGAGACCGACCGGTGGATCGCGTTCAGACCGCACTTCGGCATCGAGAGCTTCTACTGCCGTCCCGGCATCGACGGCGCCCACGAGAAGGGCGGGGTCGAGGGGCAGATCGGCTACTTCCGCCGCAACCACTTCACCCCGGTGCCGGAGGTTTCCTCGCTGGCGGAGCTGAACGAGATGGTCGACCAGTGGGACCTGCACGACGGCCGACGCCGGATCGGCTCCCGGCCACGGACCATCGACGAGTACTTCGCCGTCGAACAGCCGCTGCTGATGCCACTGCCCGAGGAGCCGTTCGAGACCGGGCGGGTATTCACTCCTAGGGTCGACCGCTACAGCCAGATCACGGTCCGCACCAACCGCTACTCAGTGCCCATCCGCCTGATCGGCAAACGCGTCCGTGTCGTCCTGCACGCCTCCCACCTGGTGGTCTACGACCAGAACGTGGAAGTCGCCCGGCACGAGCGGTTGATCGCCAAGGCCAGCTGCCGCCTGGAACTGGACCACTACCTCGAAGCCCTGATCCGCAAGCCCGGCGCCCTCCCTGGCGCCACCGCACTCGAGCAGGCCCGCTCCGCAGGCAAGTTCACCCCGGTCCACGACGCATGGTGGGCCCAGGCCCGCAAGGTCCACGGCGAGCGGGATGGCACCCGGGCCCTGATCGAGGTGCTGCTGCTGGCCCGGCACATCCCCCACGAGCACTTGGTCGCCGGCCTCGCGAGCGCCTTGCGGGCCGGGGCCCTGACCGCGGACGCGGTCGCCCTCGAGGCCCGCAAGGCCGCCCAGACCGAAGACGAACCGACCGTCGCCGCCCTGCCCGCGGGCACCTCGGGGTCAGCGACCGTGACGTTTCTGCACGAGTGGCGTCTTGCCCACCTTCCGCCGGACACCAGGCCGCTGCCCTCGGTGACCCCCTATGACCAATTGCTCCGACGCCGTCGCGCCAGCGGCGGCGCCCACCAAGAGGGAGAAGCCCAGTGACCCTGCCCCGCCAGCGAGGCTTGACCGAGCAGGCCGCCGACGCCGCCATCGACACCGCCTGCCGCATGCTGCAGCTTCCGTCATCCGCAACGAGTTTCCCGACATCGCCGACCGGGCAGTGAAGGACCAGATGACCTACCGCGGCTTCCTCGCCGAGCTGCTGATGGCCGAGTGCGACGACCGGGCCCGCCGCCGCTCGGAGAGGCGAATCAAGGCGGCCGGCTTCCCACGGGAGAAGTCGTTGCGAACCTTCGACTTCGACGCTAACCCCAACATCGACCCGGCCACCATCCACACCCTCGCCTCCTGCGAGTGGATCAAGAAGGGGCAACCGCTCTGCCTGATCGGCGACTCCGGCACCGGCAAGTCCCACATGCTCATCGCCCTGGGCACCGAAGCCGCCATGAAGGGCTACCGTGTTCGCTACACACTCGCCACGAAGCTGGTCAACGAGCTGGTCGAAGCCGCCGACGAGAAGCAGCTCAACAAGACCATCGCCCGCTATGGCCGCGTCGACCTGCTCTGCATTGACGAACTCGGATATATGGAACTCGACCGGCACGGCCCCGAACTCCTCTTCCAGGTGCTGACCGAGCGCGAGGAGAAGAACAGCGTCGCCATCGCTTCCAACGAGTCCTTCGGCGGCTGGACAAAGATCTTCACCGACCCCCGCCTATGCGCGGCCATCGTCGACCGCCTGACCTTCAACGGCGCGATCATCGAGACCGGCACCGACTCCTACCGCCTGGCTACCACCCGCGCACGAGCCGAACAGGTTCAAGCCGGCTGACGAGACGCTGCCGCAGAGGCTGTCCCCTGCTGACAGTTGAGCTTCTCCAAGACACGGTTGCGGAGAAGCTCGTACTCCTCACGGAGCCTGCGCCACTCGGTCACGGGCGGGCGGGGAATCACGATGCCTCCAGTGACGATCTCCTCCGGCCTGAACTGCTCGCGGGTGAGGTCGATCTCGATGCCCATGCCCAGACGGTTCCACCAGTGGTAGTCCACCCGCTCTCCGTCGACGTGGACCTCCCCCCGGATCAATTCGCCTCCCAGCAAGTCATTGACGACCATGGCGGTCACCCCGCACTGGTCCCGGGCCGGATTGTCCTTGGTCCATCGCGATCGGAACCCGGGCGTGCACGTCTCGGCGCTCCAGCTGCTGCGAACGGCTCGTTCAATGTCGGTGAGAAGCAACGGTGTCATGCCGGTGATCCTGCCAGCAGGCACTGACAACGGCTGGACGCTCCATGACACGACAACCGACTGCTGCCTTCAAAACTGACGAACATCTCCCGGCTCCTCGGCCGCCGACTGCCTCCCCAACTCATCGACAAACGCTGTCGGTGAACATGCACAAAGCCGCCTACTAGGTGCGTAGTCCGACTGGCCCCAACTTCCGACGAAAAATGGCTCACGGTTGGGGGCACACTCGCTTGGGGTGTAAGGCCGTCGCTGCCAACGTTCGGGCGCCTACGACTCAACTTACGCAGCAGTCAGGTAGCTTGCCGATCGCCCGCTGCGGCAGACGGGTAGGGGGCGTGGGTCCTTCGGCATGTGGGGTGGATACGCGGTATTTCACGAGCCGGTGCGGCGAGTGTGTCAGCGCAGCGGGCAAAACTGCTCAATGGACATGTCAGCCTTGCAGCTTGCGGGCTGTGTGACGAGCCCACCACAGAGCTGCCGCCCCAACAGTGAGGAGCAATACCGCGTCTTGCGGGCCGACTGCGCGGTCGGCGGTGGTGGTCATTACCGGCGTGGTAAGCGACATCAGCGCCAGGAGCCCGCGTAGGTACCAAACCGCCGTCTGGATCGGTGCGGTGTTGCCCATCGCCGTATCAGTCCCCACAAGCAGATGGAACGGAACCGGGCCGCGATAGGCGCCGACCAGGGCTGTTCCCACGCTCGCGGGGATCGCGGCAAGCGTGGCCGGCAGTGCGAGCGACCACCAACCGCCGGCCGCGCACACCAGCAGACCCAGGCCCGACGTGACGGTCAGCAGTGCCCCCGGGACGACCGCATGCCACAGCGCCAGAGTTCCCGACCGGTAGGGCAGCAGATTGCCGCGGCGCAGGTCGTCGCTATCCAGCCGGGCGGGCTCGACGAGTTGCGCTGCCGCGAGGTAAAGAAACCACACGCTGGCGCAGCAGGAGAGTGCGGCGGTCGATCCGTGCCGGGCGGAGGCGAAGGCGAAGGCGGTAGTGGACAGTGCGGACCACGCACAGCCCCAGCCGAGTCGACCGGGCGCCCGCAGCAGGGACAGTGCGTCACGCCAGGGCACCACCAGCCACCGTGCCCGCGGGGGTTCGAGCCGCACCGCGGGGCGAGAGACCCGGTCCTGCCGCACGCGCATCGCGGAGCGCATCTGGCGTAGGTCCAGAGAGAACAGTGAAGCGCCCATGCGGTCGGCGAGTGCGGCGCGCAGCCGTAGGGACTCCCCGGGGATGTCAGGTACGGCCCGTACTCCGAGCAGCACTGTCACGGCAACGCTGCACGCCCACAGCAGCATGGCCAACGGCCAGCCCGGCGCTGTGCCCGATACGGCGGCGGTCAGCGGCTGGGACGCCCAGCCCCAGGGCGACAGCCACAGGACAGTGGTCCCCACCCACGCGGGCAGCCCTTGGATCAGGGCAACGGCGGACAACAGGCATAGCAGGGCGACAGCACACCAGCCCGCCCGGAACATCACGCGCTGCTGCCGTGCGCGTCCCCCCTCGTGGCGTACGACCAAGACACTCAGCCCCGTGCTGGCCAGACCGGTACCCAACCCGGCCCAGGCGCCGGCGACGGTCACTGCGAGCCATCCGGCACCCGACACATCGGCGAGAAGGAAACCGAGCACCCCACCACTCAGCACGCCCAGCAGTGAGCCAATCGTGGCTGCGGATGCCACCCGCGGCAGGAGAAACTGTGCACGCGCGATGGGATGCGGTAGCAGCCACGACACCGTCGCGCTGTCCACGACGGCCGGACCTCGCCACACCGCGCTGCGCACGAGCAGAAGGGACGCGAGAGATAGCAGGGCGGGCAGCCACAAAGGCAGGGCCTGCAGTAACGGCATCGAGTGGTCGAGTCCGCTCGGCCGTCCCAGCCGTGCCACTGTCAGCAGGCCTGGTACGCCCCACACCCCGCCGAACAGCACCACCAAGTAAGCGACGAAAGCGGACCGCTTCCGCCGCTCCGCCCGGTAGTCGCTGCGCACGGCCCGCAGGAACCGCAGCACCTCCTCGGTGCCATCGAAGCAGGTGGACGAGAGCGCGTCAGAGGGTGTGCGCATGGCCACGCTCGCTCCCCCTGGATGGGTCGTCCGCCCGTCCTCCAGTTCCAACACCAGGTCCGCCACTGCTTCCACGAGTTGTTCGTGGTGGCTGGCCATGAGGATGGAGACGCCGCGTGCCTTGTGTCGGACAAGCAGCTCAGAGAGCTCCTGCCGCGCGGCAGCATCCAGGCGTTGCTCGGGCTCATCGACGACAAGCAGGCGATGCGGGCGGACGAAGGCCGCGGACAATAGCATCTGCTGTCTGAGGCCCGAAGATAAGGCCGAGGGGAGCAGGTCGGCATGTCCTGTCAGGTGGTGTTCGGACAGGACCCTGTCCACGGCGTCGGGCGCGCTCCCGCCCAGGCCGTGCGCGAGCGCGACGAGCATGAGGTGTTCGCGCACCGTCAGGTCGGGATAGAAGGCGTCGACGTCCATGACAGTAGCGACGGCCGCGCGCACGGCCCGCGCGTCACCGTCTATCGGCGCACCGTCGAAGAGTACGGTGCCCGAAGTCGGCCGCTCACGGCCCGCCGCCAGACGGAGAAGAGTCGACTTGCCGGACCCGTTACTGCCAGTCAGAGCGATACAGTGGCCTGGCGCGACGCTGAGACTGACGTCCCGCAGCACCTCTAACGCGCCGTAGGAGCGGGTGACCTCCCGCAGCTCCAACAAGGCCTCTGCGTCTCCCTGTTCAGGCGCCATTTCGGGGTTCGTCTTCGACATCTTCGACAGTGTAGATGGATATGTGACGTTCACTCTTGTCGTCATAGGACTCTTCACGCCATCCCGCGGTCCGCCCCACCAGACGGCGCTGTCACGTTGGCTGACCGGGTGGGATGATTTTCTGGTTGGTCGTGCTGGGAGGGGTCGTCCGTGGGCAGTGCACCGCCGTCGTACAAGGGGCACCGGTACCCGGTCGAGGTGATCGCGCACTGCGTGTGGCGGTACTTCCGCTTCCCGCTCGGCTTTCGCGAGGTCGAGGAGCTGGTGCTGGAGCGCGGCGTGATGGTGACCTCCGAGACGGTCCGCCGCTGGTGCGCGACGTTCGGGCAGTCCTACGCCAACGGCCCGCGCCGCCGCCAGCCCCGGTCCGGGGACAAGTGGCACCTGGACGAGGTCTTCGTCAGGGTCAACGGCGAGCAGTGGTACCTGTGGCGGGCCGTCGACGCCGGCGGCAACGTGCTCGACATCTTGGTCCAGAGCCGGCGGGACACCGCTGCGGCCAGGCGCTTCTTCCGTAAACTATTCAAGAAGACTTGCTCGGTGCCGCAGGTGGTGGTCACCGGCAAGCTCCGTTCCTACGACGCGGCCCACCGCGAGGTCATGCCCTTGGTCGAGCACCGCTCGCACAAGGGCTTGAACAACCGGGCCGAGAACAGTCATCAGCCCACCCGGCAGCGTGAACGCGCCATGAAAGGCTTCCGCAGCGTCGGCGGAGCCCAGCGGTTCCTGTCCGCGTTCAGCGGCATCCCACCCCACTTCCGACCCCGCCACCTGATGAGCGCCCCCGGCCACCGAGCCGAGACGGCCATCCGCTACGCGATCTGGGATCAGATCACCGGCGCCGCCGGCCAGCCCGCCAAGACTTGAGCACCGGCCCGAAACCCGGCCCTCCCCACACCCCGATACGCGGTCAGAGACCCACGCACCCAATAATGTGACAGCGCCGGCCGTACCGGTTCTCGGCCGGGCCCACCACGAGATCGCGAAGTCAGAACGGAAGGCGTCCGTACAGACGCTCGGGTGTGCGAGACCGGTCCAGCGCCGTCAGCCGAGGACGTCGAGCAACTCGCGCTCGCGCTGTGCGCTGAGGCCTGCGCGCCGTTCCCGGTCCAGCCCCTGCTCGCGTTCCCAGCGCAGCGTGTCGGCCAGCATCTCCGCCCGGGGTCGGTGACGCAGGCCCGCGGCGCGCGCCGAGGACCCGTCCCGGGCCGACCACCCTTCACAGCCCGGCTCGACCAGCCACATCGCCAGCGATTCGGACCCCATGTACTGGGCCACGCCGTTGGCGAGCAGCCACGCCGATTCGGCGGTGACCACCGGGCCGGTGTGCCCGCCGGTGGCGCGGGACAGCTCGATCCACTCTTCGAACGGAACGATCGGGCCGACGGCGTTGTATGTACCGGTGGTTCCCGTCTCCGCGGCGTCGAGCAGCCAGGAGGTAAGGTCCCGCACGTCGACCACCTGGGTGGGCATGGCCGGTGTGTCGGGGATCAGCATCGGCCCTCGCGGATCGCGTGCGGCGCGGGCGACCCAGTAGCCGGAGCGCCCGCTGTGATCGCCCGGGCCGCCGATGAGTCCGGCTCGTGCGATGAGGAGGCGGTCGCCCACAGCGGCCGTCGACGCCTGCTCGCAGGCGACCTTCGCTTCGCCGTACAACTCGCGGTTGACCTCGCTCCGGTCGGTCGGCGTGAGCAGGGCCGCGGCCTCGTCCGCCCCCGGCGTGGCGTGGGATGCGTAGGCGTTGCCGGACGAGACGTATACCCAGTGCCCGGCCTTGCTGCCCAGCACGTCGAGCGCTCCACGAACGAAGCCCGGCTGCCATGACACCTCGACGACCGCGTCCCATACGCGGTCGAGCAAGGGCTCGTACGCCGACGGATCGCGCCGGTCGGCGGCGACCAGTGTCGCTCCGTCCGTGACTTCTCCGCTCTCGCCACGCGCGAGGCAGGTCACCCGATGACCACGTTCGATCGCCTGCCGCGACAGCTCCCGAGCCACCCATGCCGTTCCGCCCAGAACCAGGATCTCCATACCGACACACAAGCACCGGGATCACCGCGCGGCCAGGCGGATTCGCTGACAGCAGATGGTCAGCCGTCAGATCGATCCCAACTCTCGGGCAATGGTGGCCACTTGGTGAGGCATATCCTTGGAAGGTGTGGACGTTCCTCCGCTGCAAGTAGCGGTAGCAGGCCCGCGCTGGGACGCCAGCTCCCCGCCGAAGCTGAACTTGGGTTGTGCCGCCCCTTCAGGGCCGCGCCGATGTCCCGGCGCTCTGGGGTGCCGCCGTCCTCCCGGGCTACCCGCGACCGCGCGTCCAGCGCGATGCCGTTCGAACCGCGCATCCTCATGGGCGAACGTGTCGTCGTTGCCCAGACTGAGAGGATGTCTCATGTGGTGATGTCGTGAGGTGCGGCATCATTGCTGCTCGTGGGTGTCGATCTGTCACAGCGGCTGGTCCCGGATGGTTTGTGGGAGCTGGCCGCTCCATTGCTGCCGTCGTTCAGCACGCGTCCGCAGGGTGGTGGAACCGCTCCGCGTGAGGAGCGCGCGGTGTTCACGGCGGTCGTGTACGTACTGACCGGCGGGTGTGCCTGGCGGCATCTGCCGGAGACGTTCGGCGTCTCGCCCGCGACGGCGCATCGCCGGTTCACCGTGTGGACCCGGGCCGGGCTGTGGCGCCGTCTGCACCGAGCGGTCCTGGACGAACTCGGCGCACGGGGTGAGCTGGACTGGGCCTCGGCGATCGTCGACGCGGCCTCGGTCCGGGCGAAAAGGGGGACCCGCTGACCGGGCCGAACCCGGTCGATCGGGGCGAAAAGGGCAGCAAACTGCACGTCCTGTCCAAGGCTCAGGGCATCCCGCTCGCCGTCGCGGTGTCCGGCGCGAACACCCACCACAGCCTGGCACTCAAGCCCCTGGTCCGCGGCATACCCGCGGTCCGCTCCCAACGCGGTCCCCGGCGCCGCCACCCCGTCAAACTCGCCCCGACAAAGCGTACTTCTGCGCCGAACACCACGCCTGGCTGCGCGAACACGGACTCCTCCCACGCATCGCACGGCCCGGGATCGAGTCGGGCGAGCGCCCCGGCCGACACCGCTGGAAGATCGAGCAGCCGATCGCCTGGCTGTTCGACTACCGCAGACTCACCATCCGGTACGAGCGAAAGGGCTCCCACTTCCTCGCCTTCCTCGGTCTCGCTGCCACTCTCACCTGCTACAAGAAGCCCGCAAAACTCACCACATGAGACATCGTCTCAGTCACTCTCCCCGCCGCAATCAGTGAAAATATAGCGAAAATCAGCCGCCAGCGACTGCCAGCCACTCCACTGATGCGCACCCGATACACGGTCACAACATGACTATTTCGGCCTCTTCCCCGCGGCACAACAAGCCCAGAAGGTTACATAGGTGACGAGTAATATGCCACTAACGATCAAATGTAAGTTGACGTTCTGTGAACGGCGCTGATATTTTCCCAATCGGGTCTACGGCTCCTTAGTCGCGCGAGGGAGGGGCATGTTGAGGGGTTTTTCTCGGCGGCTACCTGTCTCGACACCTAACACCAAAAAGGACGGGAAAAATGAAAAACAGTGCGCGTATCTCCATGGTCATCGGCACGGCTGCAGTAGTCATTCTCGCGTTAGCTCCCTTCGCCGAAGCTAGCTGGAGCAGCTCGATAAGTGCCGCCAGCGTGGGATTTCAGTCCCGACGCTGGTCGGACGAACTTTACTCGCAGATCACTTTCCACGGCTGCACTACTGACGGCTCTAAGAGTACTGACGTGCAGGTTTTCAACGACATCCCGCTTCAACCCGACGAGTCCTACGACAAAAAGACCTTCACCGCTTGTTTCAGCGGAGGTGCCAGAAATGGCGAGTGGACTGATCTTCCGTCCGGCGTGCGTGACTATTATTTTCAGATCATGGCAATCGGCGGCTCTACCTTTGGACAACAACTGAGCGTGAGTTCGCTAACGGTGGACACTACCGAAGCCGACGGCTGAGGTTACAGTCCTTCGGGGTACTCCACTGGGGTACTCCGCCCGGCCGACGAGCGGTTCAGTGAGACTCAATGAAATTCACCACCAGCCTGCGCAGCGGTAGCGTCCGATGGTCTGCCCCTGCCGTTCTCCTCTTGACGTTGCTGTATTACGCGGTAGGTGAACAGGCTCCTCTTTCGAGTTACTATCATTATGCGCCGACTATTGTCGCAGAGCCGCTCACGACTCTTTACGCATTGGCTTATGCGGTGGCGGCGGCGCTTTCCTGCTGGGAGAGTGGGCGTCTGAGGGGCGCGCGGGTATGGGCGCTGGCTCCGGCTCGTTCTCGCTATCGGATCGCGGCGAATTCTTTGGCCCCGGTAATTGTGCTCAGTTGGTCTGTTCTGCTGCTTCCTCCGGCGATTTCTCTCGTGCGATCGGAGACGATGCCCAGCCTCGATAGTCTGCGGCTGCCGCTCGCCGCGATGGTGCTGTGCGTCGCGCACGCCATTATCGGGTTCGCCGTCGGCTGCTGGGTTCCCCGCACCATCGCCACGCCGATCCTGGCTGTGATTGACTGGGTCACCGTCGCCTTTACCAGGGCTGTGCTGCCCTACTGGCCTCGTCATGTCTCCGGCCAGTTCGGCTCCGTCGGTTTCGGAGAGGTGCCTGATCTCATCACGGCGGCGGTGCCCGTGCTGCTGGCAGGCGGAATAGCTACCGGGCTGATGATCCTTTGGCTGCCTTATGGGGGGCGCGTGCTCCGCGTTGTATGCGCGGCCGTGGTCGCTGTGAGCGGCGTTTTGGGGGCCTACCGCACAGCTGTCGACTGGCCGCACACTCCGCCCTTGACCGCTGGTCACGTGGTGATGGCGTGCGCGGGCAGCGCGCCTCGCATGTGTGTACCGGAGTTCGATGCCCGCTACCTGTCCAAGGCCCAGCACGACACCGCGAAGGCATTACGCGCGTTGCGTGTGGCCGGGGCGATCTCGACAGAACCTCGTCTGATCACCGACAGCTATGTGGACGGGCGTCGGCAAAAGGGTTCCACGGACGCGGTGTGGCGCATGATGCTGATCAGTCCGGTGAGGAATGGCAATGCGGCTTATCAGGTGATGGTGCGGGCCCTGCACTTCCGCTGTGAGCAGGTAAGCGCACGGGCTGCCCACTCAGCCTGGTTGTGGGGGGCGGTGAAGACCGGCCAGGAGAAGGCATACCGGCAGCGCCGGAAGCAGGAAGGCCGGGATCCCGTGACTGTGGAACTGGAAAGGCAGGTACGAGCGGACGTCAACCGTGTACTGACCGAGCCGCGAACCGAACAGGCCAAGTGGATCAGGCGGACGCTCGACACGTGTGAGGCGAAAAAATCGTGAGGTGGTGGTTCAAAGCCCGCCGAGGACACCTGCTGTTACCGCTTGCCCTGGCCGTCTTCGGCAGCGCCCTATACGCGGTGCAGGACACCACGGTTCTGTTGCCGGCCGTCACCGGCAGCGGTCGGGTCGCACTCTCTCTATTCGTCCCTGTCCCCCTGCTCGCCTTCTTGATGGCGGCTTTGGAGTCCCGGCTGCCCGCAGCGGAGGTCTCCGGAGTTCGGTCCATGACGCGGCTCGACAATGCACTGGTCATCACAGTCATGACCGCCGCCCTGCTGTGCAGCGCTCTCGTCGCCTGCGTGCAGGAATCGTCCACAGCCGCGACCGGAGGCCGCAACGCGGTGTTCCTGACCGGCCTGATGCTGCTCGCACGCGCAGGGGCCGGCCAAGCGGCGGTGATGGTGCCCGTGGGATGGCTGGTCACCGTCGCAGTCATCGGGTTTCGCGGGAACCTGCCGCGCTCCTGGACCATCATTGCGCTCCCCGCGGACAGTATGTTCGCGGCAGCCGCCTCCCTGGTGGTGTTCGCCATCGGCCTCGCCGCCCAGATCCGTTCGTCGAGGAAAACAGCGTGACACTGAAACTTAGCAACTGCACTTACGGCTATCGGCGCTGGAAGCAGCCGGTTCTGGAGGACTTCTCCTACGCCCTGCCAGAAGGCCTCACCGTTCTGCTCGGTCCCAACGGAGCAGGCAAATCCACCCTGCTGAAGGTCGCGGCCTCGGTAACCAGTCCGCAGAAGGGACACGTGACCCTGGACGGCGCGCCGGCGGGCACCACCGAGTATCGGCGGGCCGTGGCCTGGATGCCGCAAGACATCGTGCCCATGCCCACGCTCACAGCGCGTGAGTACGTCGCCTACATCGGATGGCTCAAGGGCATGAACCGTACCGACGCATGGAAGCAGGCCCGTAAGGCCCTGATGCGCGTCGACTTGGCCGACAAAACCGACACACGCACCAACCGGCTCTCCGGCGGCCAACTGCGACGCGTCGGCGTCGCCGGGGCACTCGTACACGGTGCACGGGTCCTGCTGCTGGACGAGCCCACCGCCGGAATGGACCCTTACCAGCGCCGCGTGTTCCGCGACATCCTGCGCGGGCTGACCGATGACGTGCGGGTCCTGCTGTCCACACACGACGTCGCCGACCTCGCAGAGGAGGCGGACCACGTCACCGTCATGTACAGCGGAAAGATCTTGCACCACGGGAACACCGACGCGTTCTTGTCCCACACCCCGCCCGGAACTCTCGAGGGCCGCGCTGCCGAAGCCGCATACACCGCCCTGCTGAGGAGCCGTGGCGTGGCCGCCTGACCTTCCTCCGGACACGCTAAGAAGCTCTATTGATGCGAAACGGTTTGGGTTCTGGGTTGTTGGTGGGGTGTGAGCGATCTGGTGGGGGACGCGCGGCATCTGTCGCCGTCGGCGCAGGAGGCCCTGCGGCTGCGGGCGGTGGCCGCGTTGGTGGCGGGGCGGGACCGTGAGGACGTGGCGGCGGTCTTCGGGGTGTCGCTGAAGGCGGTCGACGGGTGGTGGGCGAAGTGGCAGGCCGGTGGCCGTGGGGCGCTGGTCATGCGGCCGCGGGGCAAGCCGGTCGGGGTCCACCAGGTGCTCGGGGAGGCCGGGCAGGACGCGGTGCGGCAGGCGGTCTTCGATCACCGGCCCTGTGACGTGGGACTGAGCGGACAGCTGTGGACGCGGCGGCTGGTGGGCGAGCTGATCGCGAAGCTGTACCGGGTGCGGCTGACCGAGGTGGGGGTGGGCAAGTACCTCAGGCGTTGGGGGCTGTCCTTCCAGCGTCCGGACAAACGGGCCGTCGAGCAGGACCCGCAGGCCGTGGCGCGCTGGCATTAGGAGACCTGGCCGCAGATCCGAGCGAAGGCGAAGGCCGAAGGCGGTGAGATCCTCTTCGCCGACCAGGTCGGCATCCGATCCGACCAGGTCACCGGCCGCACCTGGGAAGAGAAGGGGAAGACGCCCGTGGTGCGGCGGAGCGGGAACCGGTTCTCGGTCAACGCGATGTCGGCGATCAGCACCAGGGGCCGGATGCACTTCATGGTCTTCACCGAGCACTTCACCGCCGAGGTGATGTGCCGCTTCCTGGACCGGCTCGCCGGCCACGTCGACCACAAGGTCCACCTCGTGGCCGACGGGCACCGCGCCCACCGCTCCAAGAAGGTCCGCGACTGGCTCGCCGCCCACCCCGACGACGTCGAACCGCACTTCCTGCCGCCGTACTCACCCGAGCTGAACCCCGACGAACTGGTCAACGCCGACCTCAAGCACAGCCTGCCCCGGCAGCACCGAGCCCGTGATCAGGCCGAACTCACCGCCGAGACCCGCCGCTTCTTCCGCCAACGCCAGCGTCAGCCGCACATCGTCCGCGGCTACTTCGGCGGCCCGCACGTCCGCTACGTCCTGGACGAGAACCCCATAAGTTTCTGATCAATACGTCGGCGCACGATTCCCCGCCGGGGAAGCACGGAGCCCTCCGTGCGTGCGGCGGCTTACCGTCTCGGGCTGTCGCGGCGGCCCGCCTGGCGGGCCCTGCGGTAAAGACTTGGTGATGGCCTCCCGCCTGGCGGGAAGTACCCCCGATCGCGCTTTTCCGCAGGTCAGCGCCGGGGTTCCATAGGCCGATGATCAGCAAAGCGGACGTCCGCCCGGGAAACGGGTGGCGCTATCTCTTCCGCGGCGTGATGGTCGGCGACGACCACCGCCCCGCAGGTACGCCGCTGCGCTCCGCCCAGGACGAAGCCGGTGTCCCGCCCGGCGTGTGGAAGGGGCGGGGCCTGGCCGCGGTCGGCCTCAAGGCCGGGGATGTGGTGACCGAGCGGCAAGCGGAACTGCTCCT
This sequence comes from Streptomyces sp. TG1A-8, assembly GCF_030499535.1. Lineage (NCBI taxonomy): Bacteria > Bacillati > Actinomycetota > Actinomycetes > Kitasatosporales > Streptomycetaceae > Streptomyces > Streptomyces sp. TG1A-8. Next base: position 18,639 of record NZ_JASTLB010000004.1, on the reverse strand, counting down.
GGGGAAGGCCGGCACCCGGATGCCGACCGGATCGAGCGTGAGCGCCTGGAAGCGGGCGACGATCCGGCGAAGGCGCGGCGGGCGACCGTGCTGGGCAGGCCCATCGAGCACAACCGCTCACCGAAGACCGACAAGGCCAAGGAACGGACGCCCTGGCTAGCTATGGACCTGGTGTTCCGGGCGCCGTCGACGGCACACATCGCGTGGGCGCTCGGGGATGACGAGACGCGGTTGGTGCTGGAGCTGTGGCAGGACATTGCCAGGGACAAGACGCTGGCGTGGTTTGAGGCTTCGGTCGCGGAGATCCGCTGGAGGAGCGGCGGCAAGATCCGCAAGCCGGTCCGGGATGGGCTGATCGTCGCGGTGTTCCGGCACTACGAGTCGAGAGCTGCCGAGTCGAAGCCGCTTCTTCACGATCATGCGGTGGTGTCGATCCGTGCCCGGCGGCCGGATGACAAGGGGACGTGGGGCAACCTGTCGGCGGACTCGCTGATGGCCCACATCGTCGCCGCCGACACCCTCTACCTCCTGTACTTCATGGAGGAGGTGTCCGACCGGTGGCTCCTGCCCGAGGGCACGACCCACCACAAGCGCCCCCGCCCCGGCGACCGCTACGAGCTGGCCGTACAGGACACGCGGTCCCTCTCCTTCGACAAGTCCCGCGGCTCCGGCAGCCGTCAGGACAAACCGGTCACCGTCGTCACCGTCACCTTCGAAGGACGGCTGGAGGTCACCGACCCCGACGCCCTGCGCCGCGCCCTCACCCAGGGCATCGGCCGGGCCCGTGCCTACGGCTGCGGCCTGCTCACCCTGGCCCCCCTCGCCCAACCCGGCCGGCAGGCGCCGTGAGCACAGTCTCCCGGCGCCCGGCACTGACCCCCCGCCAGCTCACCCGCACCGACGAGCGCCTCTCCTTCGTCTACCTGGAGCGCTGCACGGTGCACCGTGACGCCAACGCCATCACCGCCCAGGACGCGGAGGGCACCACCCACATCCCCTCGGCGACCATCGGCACTCTTCTCCTCGGCCCCGGAACGCGCGTCACCCACCAGGCCATGAGCGTGCTGGGCGAAACCGGTGCGGCGGTCTGCTGGGTCGGCGAACACGGCGTGCGCTACTACGCATCCGGCCGCGCCCTCAGCCGTTCCTCCGCCCTCATGGAGGCCCAGGCGCGGCAGTGGGCCAACCCGCGCAGCCGTCTGGCCGTGGCACGCGAGATGTACCGGCTGCGCTTCCCGGACGAGGACCCCGCTCGCCTGACCCGGCACGAACTGCTGGGCCGGGAAGGAAAACGCCTCAAGGACTGCTACCGCGCCGAAGCTGCCCGCACAGGTGTCCCCTGGCGCGGCCGCCACTACATTCCAGGCGACTTCAGCAGCGGTGACGCTGTCAATCAGGCCATCACCGCCGCTGCCCAGTGCATGTACGGCATCGCACATGCCGTCGTCACCTCCCTGGGATGCAGCCCAGCCCTGGGCTTCATCCACTCCGGCCACGAACTGTCCTTCGTCCTGGACGTCGCCGACCTCTACAAGACCGAGATCGGCATTCCGCTCGCCTTCGACGTGGCCGCACAGGACGAGGAAGACATCGGCCCCCGCACTCGTCGCGCACTGCGAGACCGCATCAACGAAACCTCCCTGCTGAACCGGTGCGTGAACGACATCAAACGCCTCCTGCTACCCGAAGCAGCCGACCCTGCGGAACTGGATGTGGATCAGGACGTGGTCACACTTCAAAGCGACGGCGGCCACCAGGTCGCCTCCGGCATCAACTACGACGGACCTGACGACGGAGACATGCTCTGGTGACCGTCATCATCCTCACCAACTGCCCCGCCGGACTGCGCGGCTTCCTTACCCGCTGGCTGCTGGAGATTTCTGCCGGTGTCTTCGTAGGCAAGCCCTCTGCCCGCGTCCGCGACGTGCTGTGGAAAGAAATCCAGCAGTACGCCGGCCAGGGGCGCGCCCTGCTGGCCCACACAGCCAACAACGAGCAGGGCTTCACTTTCCGCACCCACGACCACGCCTGGCATCCGACCGACCATGAAGGCCTCACGCTCATCCACCGCCCCAACCCGGACGCACCTCGTCCCGCTGCGCCTTCCCGGAACGGACCACCAACCGGCTGGAGCAGGGCTTCCAAACGCCGACGCTTCGGGAAAGGCTGATGGTCGACATGCGGGCTATGAGGCATTTGCCGGAATCAGTGAAAGTACTCGAAAACCGGCTCGGACGCCAGTAAAGTCCCAGGTCAGCGAGTCTGCTCCCCGCGCCCGCGGGGATGGCCCCCCCGTGCCCCCCGTGCCCCCCGTGCCCCCCCTGCTCCCCGCGCCCGCGGGGATGGCCCCGAACAGCAGGACCGGCGGCACGGTGTGCAGCACTGCTCCCCGCGCCCGCGGGGATGGCCCCGTAGTGGGCTGACAGTCGGTCAAGGTCAGCTGCTCCCCGCGCCCGCGGGGATGGCCCCGACAAGCAGGGTCGCCGGGCCGGACGGCTCGGCTGCTCCCCGCGCCCGCGGGGATGGCCCCACCAACCGCGTCGCCTGCCTGCACGGCCGCCCCTGCTCCCCGCGCCCGCGGGGATGGCCCCAGGAACGTTGCTCGTGCCCAGAGTACGGAGTGCTGCTCCCCGCGCCCGCGGGGATGGCCCCTGCACCGACTGCCGCGCCCCGTTCCGCGCCCCCTGCTCCCCGCGCCTGCGGGGATGGCCCCGCCGACGCCGGCATGCGCGCCGATAAAGGCGTCTGCTCCCCGCGCCCGCGGGGATGGCCCCGGTACTCGGCCTATCACCCACGTGTCCCGGTTCTGCTCCCCGCGCCCGCGGGGATGGCCCCCGCAAACTGGCCCAGCGTCTGGCACGCGAGGACTGCTCCCCGTGCCCGCGGGGATGGCCCCTCGGGCAGGCCTCCCAGACCGCCACCCGGCACCTGCTCCCCGCGCCCGCGGGGATGGCCCCGGAAGGGCGTCAGGTCCACCTCGGCCTGGACGCTGCTCCCCGCGCCCGCGGGGATGGCCCCCACGGCACACGGGTGCGGTATCGACGTCCGCCCTGCTCCCCGCGCCCGCGAGGATGGCCCCCGCACAAAACAGGCGGGCCGGAACCTCGATTCTGCTCCCCGCGGGTGGAGTCTGCCTGACCGACCGCTGCTCCCCGCGCCCGTGGGGATGATTCTCACGCCGACCGCGCCGGGTGGATCGGGGAGCGCTGCTCCCCGCACCTGCGGGGATGGTCCCATCATGGCCGTGGTCTTGCCTCGGCCGGACCTCTGCTCCCCGCGCTCGCGGGGATGATCCCTCCTCGTGACTCGCCGCCGAGGCCGCGGTGTGCTGTTCCCCGCTCGCGGGGATGGTCCCCGGCCTGCTTCGATGTTCTGGACGATAGTGCGCTGCTGCCCGCGTCTGCGGGGATGGTCCGTGCACCGCCTGGGTCACCAGCAAGGCGGGTCACTGCTTTTCCCTGTCTGCGGGTAGAGGGTCGACGGCCTCGGCCAAGAACAGCGTTTGGGGTGCGGCGTGGGCGGAGGCGGGGGTGAGGGACAGGACGGCGAGGAGCGCGGCTGTGAGGTCGGGCAATACAGGCTTGGTCATGTCCCGTTGGCAGCGGTCGGCCAAGGAGTGGGGCAGGCATTGGCCGGTCGGACCATTCGTATGAGGGCAATGGCCGTACCGGCAGGGCACGGCGCCGTACTCCTTGAAATGCGCAGCCCTCGATCGTCCGGCGCGGCGCCTTGGTCTGGTGCGGGTGATCCGGGCCGGGGACGGCCGGGCGTACTTGACCCTGGCGGTGGTGGTACGGGTGGTTCAGCCGCAGTCGTTACGGTTGATTTTCAGCGAGCGGGTCTGGTCGTTGAGGTTGTAGCCGCGCAGGTCGTGGATGGAGCCGCCGCTGCGGGTGACACACACCGGTCGGCGTGGTTGCGTTTTTCGTAAATGTGGGCGGTGGGGTCGGAGTTGTTGCGGATGGGGCTGCCGCGGTCACGGATCGCTGTGGGCGGGTCCTTCACGCTGCCGTCCACGGCGCGCCGCACCCAGGGCTGCCCGCCGAAGTTGATCTCGGGGTAGATGCACACGTAGCCGGACGGGCAGTCGATCGCTGCCCCTGCCGTGCTGGTCTGGGTGGAGGCGGCAGCCGGGGCGGCGAGCGGGAACAGGACGAGGACGGCGACAGCCGCGGCACGCGTCACGTTTTTGATTGCGGCACTGCACTACACATATGGGCTGCCGGGTGCCGGCTGGGAGGGTTCGCCGGGGAAGTCAGCCGTGCGGAGGAGCAGGGCCTCTCGGGGCGGGTGAAGCGTCCCGCATGGTGGCGGGGACGTCGCTTCGGTGCCGGGCTGCGCGGGGCAGGTCACGGGCGTGCGGGCGGCCCATGGGTGCCGCTGGTGTCCCCAGGGAGGGGAAGCGATGCGGGGACGTCCTCGTTGTGCGGGGCCGGCGTGTCTGCGCTAGAATCGATCATGAAGATGGGTGGTCCGCTCCGGCGGCTGCTGTCTGTGCGTTGGTCGTCTAAGGAAAGATGTCCCGCTTCCTGCGGGGAGATGCAGGTGCAAGGCCTGCCCGGCGCTCGATACGACAAGCCCCGTTCCTGCTGCAGGGACGGGGCTTTTGTTGTTCGGCGCCTGGGCCCTGCTGTTGCGGAGGCGGTCCTGGCGCTTTTTGCGGCCGTTGGTGACCGGTGGTCAGGCCTGGTCCCCGGGTGGCCTGCGGCCTGTCCCCGCCCCGCTGGGGGCGGGACGGGGGTGGGGCGCCGCTGGGAACGGTCCGGGGGCTGTTCCGGCGGGCTCTTCGGCTGGAGGTCGGGTCTGTCCAGCCAACGGTGTAACTCGGGTGGTGTGATTTAGAACTCCTAACGAAATGATTTTCGAGGTGGTTGGATCATTACGGCAGCGATGATCTGGGGGTGCGAAGTGGCACGGCCGAAGCCGTGGGAAGTCGACGACGAGCTGTGGGCGGTGATCGAACCGCTGCTGCCCAAGGTCGAGCGTCGGGCCCGGCACCCAGGGCGCAAGCGGCATCCGGACCGGCTGGTGTTCCAGGGCATCCTGTTCGTCCTGCACACCGGGATCTCCTGGGAACACCTGCCGCAGGAACTCGGCTTCGGCTCGGGCATGACCTGCTGGCGACGCCTGGCCGAGTGGACCGGGGCCGGCGTGTGGCCCCGACTGCACGAGGTCCTCCTTGCCAAGCTCCGCAGCGCGAACGCCCTGGACTTCTCCCGAGCGGCCGTCGACGGCTCCCACATCCGCGCGCTAATACTCCAGCAGCGGTTCGTGGCCTGAGGTGCGTTTTCGGTAGTGGCAGCGGCGGGCGATGGCCTGGCGGTGTCTTCTCCAGGCGGACCAGTTCAGTGCGTGGGTGATGGGATCGCGGTCGGCTCGTGGGTGGGGCAGGAGAGTGTCCAGGAGCCGCCGGATCTCTGCCACGGTGAGCGGGACGGTGGCTGATCCGTTTCTGCAGCCCCCTTTGCCTCCCCGCCGGCCTGGGCTTGTGCTGCGAGTGCGGCCAAGACGGCGTGGGCGAGCATGGCCAGGGTGATGTGCCGATACCAGCCGACATAGCGGCGGACTTCGTACTCGTCCAGGCCGCACTCGTTCTTCGCGGCCTGGAAGCACTCCTCGATCGCCCAGCGGGAGCCGGCGATGCGGACCAGCTCGGCGATCTCGACACCCACGGGTGCGTAGGCCAGGTAGTAGGCCACATCTTCGGGGTCGGACAGGCTGCGGCGGGCCATCACCCACCGGTGATGGGTCGGCGGATCCGGATCGAAGATGATGTTGGCGGGCAACTTGGCCCCGGCCCAGTCGTAGATCCGCGGGCCCTTCGCCCCATCGCCGCAGGACAGCCGCTGCCAGGCATCATCGGGTGCTTCATCGATGAGATGGTCGATGCGCCAGATGCCGGCCAGGGACTTGATCTGCTGGGACTTGGGCACCGCCACCACGTAGCCGACGCCCGTCTGCTCGAGCAGGCGGCGGAAGTGCCAGTCCTGCCCGTAGGCCTCATCCGCGGTCACCCACGACGCCGGCAGGCCGGCGGCCAGGCAGCGGCGGACGATGTCCCGGGCCAGTTCCCCCTTGGTCGCAAAGCCTCGCCCGTCGGGGATCTTGGCCGCCCGGCAGCGGTCACGGTCGGACGTCCAGGCTTTGGGCAGGTAGAGCTCCCGGTCCACCAAGGCCCGGCCTGAGCTGGTGGCGTAGGCGGCGAACACGCCGATCTGACAGTTGTCGATCTTTCCTGAGGTGCCGGTGTACTGCCGACTGACCCCGGCTGAGGTGGTGCCCTTCTTGATGAATCCCGTGTCGTCGATGATCAGCACACCGCCCGGTCCGAGCCGTTCGGCGACGTAGGCACGGACGTCGTCACGCAGGGCGTCCGCGTCCCAGACACTGCTGTTCAGCAGCCGCTGAAAGCCGTCCGGAGTGCGGTGACCTGCCCATTCCGCAAGCTGCCAGCCGTTCTTGCGTGTCGCCCGCCCCAGCAGACCACGGACGTAGTCCCGCATCCGCCACCGCAGATCCGCCCGAGTGAACCTGCCCGCCACCCGAGCGAACACCAACTCCAACTCGCCGGCCCAGCAAGCGGCTTCACTCATCCCCTCCATACCAGGACAACGACAACCACCAGCTCAGGACACGAACCGCTGCTGGAGTACTAAAGGGGGTCCCAAGACCGGACGAAGCCCTGTTGACCGGGGCAGAACCGGCAGCAAGCACCACCTGATCACCGACGCCACCGGCATCCCGCTCGCCGCCACGCTGACCGGCGGCAACCGCAACGACGTCACCCAGCTGATCCCTCTGCTGGAGGCGATACCGCCGGTGCGGGGCAAGCGAGGCCGGCCCCGACGCCGCCCGGACGTGGTGCTGGGCGACCGCGGCTACGACCACGACAAGTACCGCCGGCTCGTCCGGGACCTGGGCGTGAAGCCACTGATCGCCCGACGCGGCACCGAACACGGCTCCGGACTTGGCACCCAACGCTGGGTCGTGGAACGCGCATTCGCCCACCTGCACTGGTTCCGCCGTCTGCGGATCCGCTGGGAGATCCGCGACGACATCCACGAAGCCTTCCTCACCCTCGGATGCGCGCTCATCTGCTGGAGGCGCCTGACGTCATTGCGATAGGAGTTCTTAGCGGCGGCCGACGGAGAGTCGACCGTCGAAGGCGATGTCGAAAGCCTGCAGGGCGGGCTTCCAGCGCATGGTCCAGCGTTTGCGTCCCTGGCCGGTGGGGTCGAGGCTCATGACGGCCATGTAGACGCATTTGAGGGCTGCGGCCTCGTTCGGGAAGTGCCCACGGGCCCGGACGGCTTTCCGTATGCGAGCGTTGACCGACTCGATCGCGTTGGTGGTGCAGACGACACGGCGGATCTCGGCGTCGAACTGGAGGAACGGTACGAACTCGGCCCAGGCGTTCTCCCAAAGCCTCACGATCGCCGGATATTTGGCGCCCCACTCCTCCTGGAACTCCAGGAACCGGTTTTCCGCCGCATCTGCGGTCGGAGCCGTGTAGACAGGCTTGAGCGCGCGGGAGATCTTGTCCCAGTCCTGGCGGCCCGCATAGCGGAAGGACGCCCGGATCAGGTGGACGACGCAGGTCTGGGTGACCGCCTAGGGCCAGACCGCCGAGATGGAGTCGGGCAGGCCCTAGAGCCCGTCGCAGACGACCATGCACACGTCCTCGACACCGCGGTTCTTGATCTCAGTCAGGACCTGGAGCCAGTACTTGGCGCCCTCGCCGCCGTCGCCGGCCCACAGGCCGAGGATGTCGCGGGTGCCGTCCACCGTGACTGCGAGTGCGACGTATATGGGCCGGTTCGCCACCTGCCCGTCGCGTACCTTCACGTGCACGCAGTCGATGAAGACCACCGGATAGACCGGGTCCAGCGGGCGGTTCTGCCACTCGGCCATCCCGTCCATGACCTTGTCGGTGATGGTCGAGATGGTCTGCTTAGACACGCTCGCGCCGTAGACCTCGGCCAGGTGGGCGGAGATGTCACCGTGCGTCAGACCACGCGCGGACAGCGACAGGACCATCTCGTCGACACCGGTCAGCCGCCGCTGGCGCTTCTTGACGATCTGCGGCTCGAAGCTTCCCTCGCGGTCACGCGGCACCGTGATCTGAACCGGCCCGACATCGGTCAGCGCGGTCTTGGACCGGACCCCGTTGCGGCTGTTGCCGCTGCCGGCACCGGCCGGATCGTGCTTCTCGTAGCCGAGGTGGTCGGTGATCTCCCCTTCGAGAGCGGACTCCAGCACGCGTTTGGTCAGCTGCTGCAGCAGCCCGCCCTCACCGGTCAGCTGCAGCCCGCTCGCGCGGGCCCGGTCGACCAACTGCCCGATCAACTGCTCGTCCAGCACGTCCGCCGACAACTCGGACGGCCGGACCTCTTCAACCGCCTCGGCAGAGACAGTCACGTCGCTCATCAGGTGCTACTTCCATGATCGGAAGTTACACCGAAGACCGTACAGACCCCGAAACCGTACTGGAGTATTAGGCGGGGGCTGTGTCTCGTGTGTGCGCAGCGGTGTGTGCGGTCTTCGTGTTTCTTTCCGCCTGGTAACGTGACACACATCACGGGCAGTCTGGCGTGTCCTGCGGCTGACTATACGGGTGCCGCGGGTGCGGTGAGTGGGGGAGCGACGGTGTCGCCTCAGTCAGCCGATTTGGCGCATATTGGCGGATCCCCATGGACGCCACTTTCAAAGAGCGCTTGGCCCGCAAGCCGCGGACCAAGCGCGGCAAGGCTGCTCCCACACACCGACCGGGCGAGGGCAATCGATCAGCCCATCACGACCGCCCGGTCAATTGGCCGTTACTGACCCACGCCCGTAGCGGCGGTAGCTGACAAAGTCGGTTATAGGGCGAAAGCCGAGGCGCTGGTAGAGCGCGTTGCTGGTGGCGTTGGCGAGGTCCGTGAAGAGGAGCACATTGTCCGCGCCGCCGACTAGGGCGGCTTGCGCCACAGCAGCGGTGACCGCGCTTCCGTATCCGTGCCCACGAAGGTGGATCGGCGTGTAGACGGGTGCGATCCGGACTTGGCCAGCGATGAGGGGTGAGCAGCCAGCCATGGCGGCGGGTTCGCCTTCGTCGTTCTCCCATAGGGTGACTCCTCCGTAGGCGAGGCGCGTGTCCGCCCAGTTGCCGAAGTCGCGCCCGTCGGGCTCGCCGATAGCGGTGGCATACTCTTGCGCCCAGCGCATGAGTAGGGAACGGTCCGCCTGATCAGCGACCTGCGCCCGGCCTGCGGGCATCCGAGCAGGGGCAGTCAGAGTATCGAGGCTGTAGAGACGTTCGCGGCGGTGTTGCACGACGGCGTCTCCGGTGCACTGTCGCCAGGCGTTCACGATCGCCTCGACACTCTCACGGTCGCCGGAGAAACTGTGCGGGGTCTCCCCTTCGTCCGCGAGACGAGCCGCCAGAGCCGCGGCCGCGGGCTCGGACAACGGTGAGACGACCAACCCGTGCTGCTGCGTGTATACAAACGCAGCCAGCGTGTGCCCGTCTTGAGCGAGCGTGCCGAAGAGCGGTGCTCCCGGGCCGGGCGCCATCGGTCCTGCTTGACGAAGTGCATTGGTCACTGTCAGTAGCACGGTGTGCAGTGTCGGCTGTGAGCGGAGGAATGTCTCCGTGTGGTCGAGAAAGGCGCCCAGATCTCGGCTGAAGTGCCAGGTTTCGATAGTTGCCATAGACCATCATGACGCGCCGCCTGGGGGGCATTCCCACGGGGGTGCGTACGGCTCGCGTCGTCGCGTTGAGTCACGCCTTTGACATATGAGAAAAATTCGGGCATAAGGTGTTTTACGGGAAAAAGATGCGCTGACCAGGCATGACTTGACCGAAAATAGATCCTTGACCAGTGCAACTAGCCGCACCTACGATCATTCCATTCCTCCAGTCGGGGGAAGTTTTCTGAAAGAATTTTACGGAGGTTGTCATGGCTGAGCAGATGAACGATGACATCTACACGGACCTCGAGGGCACGGTTATCGCGGGTGCCCCCGTTCACCTTGACTGACAACTGAACAAATAAGAGATCGCCCCCTCGCCTGCACGGGCAAGGGGGCGATCTATTGGGAGAGAAAACAGTGACACTCGCAGATGACATGTCTGTCTTCTCCTTGGAGCGTCATCTTGCTCCGTACCTGGACATGGGAGAAAGGCCGACAGACGCTCCGATTTTCACGCACGCGCCCTGCTTGGCCTGGGATGCATATACACGTAAGGCCGAGCCGTGGTTCGCAAGCCCCTATCTGCAGCGCTCCATGATCACCACGTTTCGCTCCGAACTGTCCAAGGCGGTCGATCTGGCCGACCTGCCCAACGCCGCCGCTCAGGCAGACTTTGAGGACTGGATCGAAGTTCCGGGCAGCCCTGCGAAACGACGCTTGGCCGATGACGTAGTGGATCTGCCGGAGGATCCGCTGGAGTTGGCCCTACTGGCCAGAACGATTTCATACCTGGGCTTTCATGAGAAAGCCCGGGACCTCCTGAAGGCCGTTCCGGACCGTACGGGGCCAGGATACTCCTACGCCCGCTACACCGGTATCTTCATAAATCACATAATTCACCTGGGTCGGCGCGACTACCAGCGAGAGTTCGAGGGGTTGTACCTCGAACTCGGCTCGGACGTGACTTATGCTAGGACTCGGCTCTCTCTGTGCATCCTGGCCATTGTTGCCAGCGCTCAGTTGAAGCAACTTCCAGAGCTGGCGAAGTGGCATGGACGAGGTTCTGAGGCACTAGAGCGTTATGTTGCTCTGCCGCATGTGGATGACTTCGAGAAGGCGCTGACGACGAGCAGATTTTACCGAGCTGCTGCCTTCGAACCCTTCCTCAACGGCCGCCACGACGACCTCCGTGCCGATCTGGACAGATGGCTCGGTATTGCTCGTGAACTGGTCGGTCATGATGACCGCACCCGCATCTTGGCAACCGAGAATATGTACCCTGCCGTGGAATCGGCCTCCCGGACCGAAGCTGCCCTCGGCAATAAGACAAGAAGTAGGGACTTGATGGAGGAGATGGTCTCCAAGATCGACCCCATCGACAGCAAGGCCTGGCTTCAAGTCGGCGAGTTGCGGAGAAGAGATGGCGACGAACTCGGAGCTTTGCAAGCGTACTTGACATCTGCGCGATTCCAGGTCCCGCTCGGACGTATCGCTTGGTTCAATGCCGGCCGCTGCTGGGAGCGGCTGGGCGAGGCGCAAGAGGCTGTCCAGTGTTACAAGAAATCTCTCGAACTGTGGCCTACGGGCTTAGCACCTGCTCAACGTATTGCAGCCATCGAGGCCACCTGACCTCGCTCGAGACGTAGCCGTTCGGAGCCGACACGACCATGGCATACCTTGCTGCTCTCACCTTGGCAGCTTATCTCGGCCTGCTAATTTGGCGCTCTGCCCGTAGGAAGCCGGGTTTTGCCACGTGGCATATGTTTGCCGGAGTCAAGACATCGAGTTTCTCGCTCCATAGCCGCAGCAGTGGTGCGGAACTGAATATCTGGGATTTCCTTCCGCACACCCAATTGAACATGAGCAACCAGGAAGTAAGACTCTTCCTCTACTACCTGGCCCGCGTACACGGTATGAACGATCTCTGCGGAACGGTCGACGTACGTGAGGATATGAAAACGTTTCAGCTGATCGTTGAGGAATCTCGTGTGGTCGACTGAGGAATTCATAGACATTCTGGTGGGTGATGGCCCGGCCGGGGGCCTATGGCTGGCAAGGACCGGGTTCGCACTTGCCTGCCTCATCAAGATCGCGATCGAGTTCAAGCGCGAATATGTCGGCTACTACGAGCCGACAACCTACCTTTACTTCAGGCTGCGCGCGCGTCACCTGAAGCACCGACAGAGAATGCCGACGGCGATTCACTACCGAGTCTTTATCATCGCGCGATTTGCCTTCTCTTTGGCGCTGTTCCTCGGGGTTATCCCCCAAACGTCAGCCGCGGGTTTGGCTCTCTGTTTCGCCTTCGAGGGATTCATCCACTTCAAGTTTCATGTGAACTTTTTTACTCTGCTAGCGTGCTGTTTCATATTCACTCCGTCGCTGCCTCCTCTGTGGGACCCCTTCATGCACCTGATGGAAGGGGACCCGCAGTCTGCTTGGCAGGTTATCGCCTCCGCGCACGGATCACGTTTTTGTCAAAGTGCAGTGGCTTTGACTATCAGTGCTCTCTACATCGGTGGTGTATTCCGAAAGGCAAACTCGTCCTTCATTTCCGGAACGGTCGTCGTGTCGGTGTTGAGATACACCCTTGCCGAGCAGTCGCAGCGTCATCACTTTGACGGTTGGTACCCGGCGACGCTTCGTTCTTGGGTTTCGAAGGTAGAGCCTGGTGACAAGATACTTCGGTTTGTGATGACCTCGGTCCTTGTTCTGGAGGCTGCCCTGCCTGTCGCGGTTCTGACCCCGTGGCTGTGGCCGTACGCCCTCGCAGCCGGCCTGATCATGCATGCCGCGTTCACCTTTCTGTTCCCTGGCACGCTGACGGCGTTCTCCATAGCCACAGTTTCCACCTACTTCTGTTTTATGCCGTAAGGCTGGCGACTCGCCGTTCCACATCACATCGCCGGGAATGAAGTCCACTATGTTTCGAAATCACCCCGTCCTGACCGCCTCGACAACAGTGAAGTCACTGTTGGTAACGGCGCTGGTGAACGCAACGGGAACTGGCGCCTTCATGTCTGGCTCGGTTCTCTATTTCAGCTCTCACCTGCGTATACCAGACGACACCGTCGCCTTCACGCTGTCGGTCTGTGCGCTCGTCACGCTGGTCACCACGGTGCCCCTCAGTGCCTTCCTGGAGCGCTTTGATCTCAAGCGGATCATTATTGTCCTCCATATATTTCGCGGACTTCTGTACTCTTCTTACCTATTGGCCGACTCCGTTCCCCTGTTCATAGCAGTGACGCTCGTCGTCACCATTGCGGACCGCCTCTCCAATCCGGCCTCCCAAGCTCTTCTGGCCGCCGTTCTTCCTTCTGATCAACGCGTCGAGATCATGGCCTGGCGGTATTCGCTCCAGAACGCCGGGGTCGGTTTGGGTGCCCTCATCGTGGCAGTAGCCATCTTCCTCAACCCGGATTTCGGTTATCCGTTGATCATGGTGTTGAACGGACTTTCTTTCTTCATAGCGGCTATCCTGATGAAACCGGTGGACACCGCTGGCACCTTGGCCGTAATGAAGCGACGTAACGTTTTTTCCGGAGAGTGGCCCAATCCGCGGTACCTTTCCTTCGTTGCCCTGTCGGTTTTCTTCCTGCTGTCGGATGCTCTGCTGACGGTGGCCATACCGCTGCAAATCTCGGATCGGGACGATGCCACCGCAGGTCTCGTCGGGTTGGTGCTTCTCGTCAATACGGCGATAACAGTTATCGCACAGCCGAGGATGTCTCGCGACATCGTGACCACAGAGGTCGCGTCCCGCGCCCTTGTGCAGGCCGCATTCATGCTGGCTGGGGGAGCGTCGGTCATTGGAATTTTCTGGCTGTTCTCGGGCTGGCTACTGGGCGGGGGCCTGATCCTCGGTGTCGCGATACTGACGCTTGGAGAGGCCAGATTCATTGCCGCCAGTTGGTGGATATCCGTGGAATTGGCCCCTGAGGACAAGAGGACGCGCTTTCTCGCCGTTTACAGTCTCAGTGCCACGGCGGAACGTGCTGTGGGCCCTCTCATTGCCTCTTTCGTCGTCATCCAATTCGGTGGAGTCGGTTGGGCTGTCGCAGCTATGCTATTCATCCTGTGTGCCGCAGCGGTCCCGGCGTTCAAGTTCGTCGATCGCAACCCCAGCGAAACGCCAGTCTGATATCCGGTGGTCCCGCACGTCGAGCAGTCCGGCCCGGGCATTCTCCTGCTCAACTCCGCACAGGTGAAACGCCCGTGGCGCGGATTCCGCGTCGGCGCGGTGCTGACAGATGAGGGCATTGCCCGGGCGGGGACCGGGGCCCGCCTGCTACCCCTCACCGCTGGCCCGGGCCCGCACCTGCCTCAAGGATGACGCTGCCCGCGACCGCGTCGTCAGCGCTCTCCAACGCACCGCATCCCGCGCGGGGTTCTGTATATGTCCTTAGAACTCCTATCGCAATGACGTCAGGCGCCTCCAGCAGATGAGCGCGCATCCGAGGGTGAGGAAGGCTTCGTGGATGTCGTCGCGGATCTCCCAGCGGATCCGCAGACGGCGGAACCAGTGCAGGTGGGCGAATGCGCGTTCCACGACCCAGCGTTGGGTGCCGAGTCCGGAGCCGTGTTCGGTGCCGCGTCGGGCGATCAGTGGCTTCACGCCCAGGTCCCGGACGAGCCGGCGGTACTTGTCGTGGTCGTAGCCGCGGTCGCCCAGCACCACGTCCGGGCGGCGTCGGGGCCGGCCTCGCTTGCCCCGCACCGGCGGTATCGCCTCCAGCAGAGGGATCAGCTGGGTGACGTCGTTGCGGTTGCCGCCGGTCAGCGTGGCGGCGAGCGGGATGCCGGTGGCGTCGGTGATCAGGTGGTGCTTGCTGCCGGTTCTGCCCCGGTCAACAGGGCTTCGTCCGGTCTTGGGACCCCCTTTAGCGCGCGGATGTGGGAGCCGTCGACGGCCGCTCGGGAGAAGTCCAGGGCGTTCGCGCTGCGGAGCTTGGCAAGGAGGACCTCGTGCAGTCGGGGCCACACGCCGGCCCCGGTCCACTCGGCCAGGCGTCGCCAGCAGGTCATGCCCGAGCCGAAGCCGAGTTCCTGCGGCAGGTGTTCCCAGGAGATCCCGGTGTGCAGGACGAACAGGATGCCCTGGAACACCAGCCGGTCCGGATGCCGCTTGCGCCCTGGGTGCCGGGCCCGACGCTCGACCTTGGGCAGCAGCGGTTCGATCACCGCCCACAGCTCGTCGTCGACTTCCCACGGCTTCGGCCGTGCCACTTCGCACCCCCAGATCATCGCTGCCGTAGTGATCCAACCACCTCGAAGATCATTTCGTTAGGAGTTCTTAGACGCCATCCGCTTACCGTTCGGCAGGCTTGATCACCCGAACAGGGTTCCTGTTCGGGTGATCTCTCGGTGGTCGGGGCATAGCGGCAGGGCCTCTTGGTAGCTCGGGGTTGCGATCCCAACCGAGCAGTACCAGGAGGGGGTCTGTCCAGCCAACGGTGTAACTCGGGTGGTGTGATTTAGCGGCGGCCGACGGAGAGTCGACCGTCGAAGGCGATGTCGAAAGCCTGCAGGGCGGGCTTCCAGCGCATGGTCCAGCGTTTGCGTCCCTGGCCGGTGGGGTCGAGGCTCATGACGGCCATGTAGACGCATTTGAGGGCTGCGGCCTCGTTCGGGAAGTGCCCACGGGCCCGGACGGCTTTCCGTATGCGAGCGTTGACCGACTCGATCGCGTTGGTGGTGCAGACGACACGGCGGATCTCGGCGTCGAACTGGAGGAACGGTACGAACTCGGCCCAGGCGTTCTCCCAAAGCCTCACGATCGCCGGATATTTGGCGCCCCACTCCTCCTGGAACTCCAGGAACCGGTCTTCCGCCGCATCTGCGGTCGGAGCCGTGTAGACAGGCTTGAGCGCGCGGGAGATCTTGTCCCAGTCCTGGCGGCCCGCATAGCGGAAGGACGCCCGGATCAGGTGGACGACGCAGGTCTGGGTGACCGCCTAGGGCCAGACCGCCGAGATGGAGTCGGGCAGGCCCTAGAGCCCGTCGCAGACGACCATGCACACGTCCTCGACACCGCGGTTCTTGATCTCGGTCAGGACCTGGAGCCAGTACTTGGCGCCCTCGCCGCCGTCGCCGGCCCACAGGCCGAGGATGTCGCGGGTGCCGTCCACCGTGACTGCGAGTGCGACGTATATGGGCCGGTTCGCCACCTGCCCGTCGCGTACCTTCACGTGCACGCAGTCGATGAAGACCACCGGATAGACCGGGTCCAGCGGGCGGTTCTGCCACTCGGCCATCCCGTCCATGACCTTGTCGGTGATGGTCGAGATGGTCTGCTTAGACACGCTCGCGCCGTAGACCTCGGCCAGGTGGGCGGAGATGTCACCGTGCGTCAGACCACGCGCGGACAGCGACAGGACCATCTCGTCGACACCGGTCAGCCGCCGCTGGCGCTTCTTGACGATCTGCGGCTCGAAGCTTCCCTCGCGGTCACGCGGCACCGTGATCTGAACCGGCCCGACATCGGTCAGCGCGGTCTTGGACCGGACCCCGTTGCGGCTGTTGCCGCTGCCGGCACCGGCCGGATCGTGCTTCTCGTAGCCGAGGTGGTCGGTGATCTCCCCTTCGAGAGCGGACTCCAGCACGCGTTTGGTCAGCTGCTGCAGCAGCCCGCCCTCACCGGTCAGCTGCAGCCCGCTCGCGCGGGCCCGGTCGACCAACTGCCCGATCAACTGCTCGTCCAGCACGTCCGCCGACAACTCGGACGGCCGGACCTCTTCAACCGCCTCGGCAGAGACAGTCACGTCGCTCATCAGGTGCTACTTCCATGATCGGAAGTTACACCGAAGACCGTAACTGGCTTTATCGAGCAGTAGTGACGTCGCTTGTCGATGAGTTTGGGAGGCGCCCCGTTCCACGGACGGGTGGTGTTGATGAGTTTGGGAGGCACCGGGTCTCTTGCCAGGGCAGCATCGGGATGCTCCTGGTGAAAGGTGCTGGTCATGCCGCAGTTGTCGAAGGTCGAGCTGTACGCGGCGATCCGGCGTGACCATCGCGGCGGCATGTCGATGCGAGAGCTCGAGCGCAAGCACGGCGTGACGTGGCGGACGGTTCGCAAGGCACTGGATTCGGCCTGGCCTGAGCCTCGGAAGAAGCTGCCGCCCCGGGCGACCGCTCTGGACCCGTACAAGCCGGTGATCGACGGCATCCTCCGCGCCGACCTGGATGCTCCGCGCAAGCAGCGGCACACCGTCACCCGCATCTTTCACCGCCTGGTCGACGAGCACGGGGCGGACGTCTCCTACGGGATGGTCCGCTACTACGTTGCCGCCCGGAAGCCGGAGATCCTGGTCGAGTCCGGCAAGGCCCCGCTGGAGGCGTTCGTCCCGCAGACCCACCAGCCCGGGCACGAGGCGGAAGTTGACTTCGGCGACGTGACGATCCGCCTCGCCGGCGAGCTGGTGACCTGCTACTTGTTCTCCTTCCGCCTTTCGTATTCGGGTAAGGCCGTCCACCGAGTGTTCGCCTCCTGCGGCCAGGAAGCCTTCTTCGAAGGCCATGTCCACGCGCTGCGGACGCTGGGCGGCGTCCCGCGGAGCAAGGTCCGCTACGACAACCTCAAAGCCGCCGTCGCCCGGGTGCTGGGACTGAGCCGGGCCAGGGTCGAGGCCGACCGGTGGATCGCCTTCAAGTCGCACTTCGGCATCGAGAGCTTCTACTGCCGTCCGGGCATCGAAGGCGCCCATGAGAAGGGCGGCGTCGAGGGGCAGATCGGCTACTTCCGCCGCAACCACTTCGTTCCCGTCCCCGAGGTAGCCTCGCTCGCCGAGCTGAACGAGATGGTCGAGCTGTGGGACCGGCAGGACGACGCACGCCGCATCGGTGCCCGGTCCAAGACCGTCGCGGAGTGCTTCGCACTCGAGCAGCCGTTGTTGCTGCCGTTGCCCGAGGAGCCGTTCGAGACGGGCCGGCTGTTCACCCCGCGGGTCGACCGCTACGGCCAGATCCCGGTCCGCACAAACCGCTACTCGGTGCCGATCCGGTTGATCGGCAAGCGGGTGCGGGTCGTCTTGCATGCTTCTCACCTGGTGGTTTACGACCAGAACGTGGAAGTGGCCCGGCACGAGAGGCTGATCGCCAAGGGCGCCGTCCGCCTGGATCTGGATCATTACCTGGAGGTCCTGGTCCGCAAGCCCGGCGCGTTCCCCGGCTCCACCGCCCTCGAGCAAGCCCGCTCAGCAGGCAAGTTCACCCCCGTCCACGACGCCTGGTGGGCTCAGGCTCAGAAGGTCCACGGCGAGCGGGACGGCACCCGGGCCCTGATCGAGGTCCTGCTGCTGGGACGGCACCTGCCGCACGAGCACATCGTCGCCGGTCTGGCCGCAGCCCTGCGCGCCGGGGCGATGACCGCCGACGCAGTCGCCCTGGAGGCCCGCAAGGCAGCCCAGGCCGAGACCGAACCCGACCTGGCAAGCCGGCCGCTGCCTGGCACACCGGCGGCGAACGTGACGTCCCTGCACGAGTGGAAGCTGTCCCATCTCCCGCCGGACACCAGGCCCCTGCCGTCGGTGACCCCCTATGACCAGTTGCTCCGACGTCGTCGCGCCAGCGGCGGCGCCCACCAAGAGGGAGAAGCCCAGTGACCCTGCCCCGCCAGCGAGGCTTGACCGAGCAGGCCGCCGACGCCGCCATCGACACCGCCTGCCGCATGCTGCAGCTTCCGTCATCCGCAACGAGTTCCCCGGCATCGCCGACCGGGCGGTGAAGGACCAGATGACCTACCGCGGCTTCCTCGCCGAGCTGCTGATGGCCGAGTGCGACGACCGGGCCCGGCGCCGCTCGGAACGGCGGATCAAGGCCGCTGGCTTCCCGCGGGAGAAGTCCCTGCGAGCATTCGACTTCGACGCCAACTCCAACATCGACCCGGCCACCATCCACACGCTTGCCAGCTGCGAGTGGATCAAGAAGAGCCAGCCACTCTGCTTGATTGGCGACTCCGGCACCGGCAAG